>JAUYGU010000077.1 GCA_030690405.1 Dehalococcoidia bacterium
GACCGCCCGTTCGACGACGCCATCGCCCGCACCGGCCACTGGACGAAGTACGGCTGCCTCTACAACATCCCCTATCGCAGCCTCCTGCCGCGGGGGTTGGAGAATCTCCTGACCGCCGGCCGCTGCATCTCCGTTGACCACCGTGTCCACCACGCGACGAAGGAGATCCCGCCCTGCCTGGCCACTGGCCAGGCAGCCGGGACCGCCGCGGCGATGGCCCTGCAGGCGGGCGTGGGCGTGAAGAAGCTGGACGTGGAGCGGCTGCAGCAGCGGCTGCGGCAGCAGGGGGCGATCCTGGAGTGAGCTACCGCTACTCCGTAAGGCGGGCGTCCGCGTCGCGCAGCCGGTGGACGACGGTCTCCAGCACGGCGAACGCGATCTCGGCGTTGCTGGTGAGCTCCGCCCTGAAGTCCCAGCGTGTCATCGCCAGGCACTCCACGTCCTCCAGGACGCGCACCGTCGCCGAACGGGGGAACCCCTCGAACAGCGCCATCTCGCCGAAGAACTGGCCGGGGCCCAGGGTGTTCAGCACCTCCGGCTTGTCCCCGTCGGCGCCGCGCACGACCTCCACCTTGCCGGACGTGATTACGAAGAAGCCGGCCGCCTGGTCGCCCTCCTTCATGATGACATCGCCCGCGCCGAACCGGCGTTCCACCATCAGCTTCGAAAGACGCTTCAGGTGCCCCCGGTCCAGGCCGGAGAAGATAGGCACATTCTTGAGGATCTCTTCGCGTTCCATGGGGCTTGTCCTTCCGGGGAGATCGCCTGCGGCCAGCTTACGGCATTCTAATCAAACGCTGTGAACTCGTCAACCGCCGGACACGCCCGCCCGCGATTGGCGCTTGTCCTCGGCGCCGGCGGAATCAAAGGGTGGGCCCACGTGGGCGCGCTCAAAGTGCTCGACGCCGCCGGCCTACCGGTGGACCTTATCGTCGGGGCCAGCGCGGGAGCGCTCATCGGGCCTCTCTACGCCGCCCGCCGCGACGCCGCTGAGACCGAACGCATCGCCATGGGCTTCACCCCTTCCGATTTCGTGCAGTGGTTCCTCAATGACCTCCGCCTGTCGCCAGGCGCCGGCCGGATGGGGCGATGCCTCTGGAACGCCTACGGCCGTCTGGACTTCGGCGAGCTTGACGTGCCGTTCGCGGCGCTGGCCCTGGACCTGGGCGACCGCGGCCCCGCCGTCCTCACGGCGGGCAACGTCGGCCGCGCCGTCGAGGCCAGCATCCGGCCGCCGCTCATCACCCGCCCCGTGTGGCAGGGCGGTCGCGTCCTCGTTGACGGTGGCCTCCACAGCACCGTGCCCGTCGCCGTCGCGCGCGAACTGGGCGCGGAACTCGTCGTGGCCGTGGACGTGGGGGAGCTGATCGCTCTGCCGCCCTCGATGAGGTCGCTCTCCGGTCGCGTCGGCTCCGCGCTTGACTCCGCGCGGGCCGGGCCAGCCGGCGTCCGTAGCCAGCTCGGGTTTCTGGCCGGACTGGTGTCCCGAGGCAGGCCGCCGCGACAGCGCGCCGATGTCGAGATACGGCCGGACCTGCGCGGCGTCAACCCGGTCTGGCCCTGGCACATCCACAGAGCGGCGCGGCGCGGCGAGGCGGCCGCCCGCAGGGCCCTGCCGGCGATCCGGCGTCTGCTGGCGGCCCGCGCGGCCTAGCCGCGCGAACGGAGGATCACCGGGTCTTGGCGCCGATGTACTTTTCGCGGACAGCCTGGATATCGCAGCGCTGGGCCACGATCAGCCTCCGGCGGCGACACCCTGGTGAACGCGGGAGAGGAATCCGCTGAGCGCGTGGTTGAATTCGGCGGGCTTTTCGATCTGCGGCGTGTGCCCCGCGCCGGGGATGACGGCGAACTCGCTGCCCGGGATCCGCTCGTGGATGTGGCGGCAGGGACCCATGAACGGGTCGTCGTTCTCACCGCAGATCACCAGCGTGGGCACTTCGATCGCCTCCAGCTTGTCGAGGATCGGCGGCCCGGCGACCATCCCCCGCGCCGCGTAGAGGTACGCCTCGCGAGAGGTCATCAGGAACTGCTGCCGCCAGACCGCCAGTAGCGCCGGCTGCTCGCGGAGCTGCTCCGCCATCGGGTTGGCGCGCAGCTGCTCCTCGAACACCGCCTCCATCCCCTGCTCCTGGGCGATCTCCAGCAGCGGCGCTCTCTCCTCCGGTCGGAAGCCGTCCGGCACCTCGGCGGCCGTGTCCACCAGTACCAGCGCCCGCACCGGCGCCGGGTGGCTGAGCGTCAGGAGCTGTGCGACCACCCCGCCCATGGAGTGGCCGACGACGTAGCACTCCTCGATGCCGAGGTGCTCCAGGAGGCCGTAGGCGTCCTCCGCCATGATCTCCAGCGAGTAGTCCTCTGGCTCCGTCGGCTTGTCGGAGTAGCCGTGGCCGCGATGGTCCATGGACACGGTGCGGAACTCACGGCTGAGGACGGGGATCTGCAAGGCCCAGTTTCGGAAGTTGCCGGTGTATCCGTGGATCAGGAAGACCGGATACCCTTCGCCGCGCTCACGATAGTAGATCTCTATCCCATTCACCCGGGCTCTGGGCATACTTCACCTCGCTGGTAGCGGATGGCGGAAGTATAGCACGGGCGCGCCGCTGCGGACGCCGGGGGCTAATCTTCTTGAGTGAGCAGCTTGACTATCGGGCGGTGGCTAACGTTGAAGGCCAGCTTGCGACCGCTAAAGGCTGTGACGTCTTCCTGCTGCACGCCGCCGCCAAGCTGCTCTTCGACGAACGCCTGGGCTTCGGCGGCGCTGTCGAAGCGGTGGAGATCTGAGACGCCGTCCCGCGTCACGCAAACGAAGAACGCATCGCCCTGTGGCAGCGGCCTTGCCTCCGCGATCGCCGTCGCCGTCGCCGTCGCCCCTTCGCGGGGGGCCGTGTCGTCCAGGTAGTCCGGGCGGAAAGACATACGCTTGTAAGGTTCGCCCTCCGTCTGGCCGTTGTCGGCGGGCGCGCTCGTCTCCTGCCCGTCGCCGTCTCCGGCGCCCTCGACGGCGTTCGCCGACTCCTCGGCGTTCCCGTCAGGGGTGTCCTGCTGGATAGCGTCTTCGTCTTCCGGGTGTGCTGACTTCGATGGGCCGAACGGCATGCGTCTTCCGCTCCTCTCTGAAGTTTAGATGCTTCGGCCGGATGTCGTGTTACAGATCGCCTCGCGTCGCCCGTTGACACGCTTTGGCGCCGCCGATTAAGGTAAATCCCGGTTGCCGAGCGCGTGAGGTCCTGGGCCGAACGATCGGCTGAAGTTTATCTCCCGCCGGCGGCGGGTCCTGGACCGAGAGCGGATCAACTACAACATGCTTGCCTTCGAGAGCGCGAAGCGGTAGGCGCCGATATGCAGGTCACGGTAGAGCTTCAGGCCTACCTCGCGCAGCACTCCCCCAGCGGCGAGGCCGTCTTCCCGTACACCCTTCCCGAGGGCGCCACCGTCCAGACGCTGGTGCGCCAGCTTAACCTGCCGGAGGAGCTGGCCGGCGTCATCGTGCTCAACGAGCGCAGCGGCGACTTCGAGGACGCCCTCCACGAGGGTGACCGCGTTACGCTCATCCCGCCCCTCGCTGGCGGCTAGGCACCCGCCCGCTCGTCCTGTCGCCGAAGGCGACTCGCCTGGGCGAGAGCCTGTCGAAGGGCGCCCCGCCTCTTCATGTAACGTCGGCCCGGTCTTCACGTCCTTATTTCTTGACTACCGGTTGCAGTGGCAATAAGATGTTGTTGCAATTAGTTGCAGTAACATCGGGATTGCGGTTATGAGCGGACACAGCGCCATCATGGACTCCCTGCGTGAGGTGGGCTATCGCCTCACCCCGCAGCGGATGCTCATCGTCTCCCTGATCCACGACTCCAAGGGTCACGTCACGGCCGAGGAGCTGCATGGCCGCGTCGTGGCGCAGTACCCGTTCGTTGATATCTCCACCGTTTACCGCACACTTCAGCTCCTGAAGAAGCTCCGCCTGGTCAGCGAGACCGACCTGGGCGGCGGGCGTGTGCAGTACGAGCTGACCCAGGAGGGACGGCACCATCACCTGGTCTGCCGCCACTGCGGCGCCACGTCTCCACTTGACGATGACATGATCGAGCCGCTGCGCGGCCGCCTGCTCGAGAAGCACGGCTTCCAGGCGGACATGGAGCACTTCGCGATCTTCGGCGTCTGCCGCAAGTGCGCCCGTAGCTCGAAGCCGGCTCTGGGGGCGGAGGCGGGGTGATCGCCATGGACATTGCTCTGCCGCTGACGCCCGTCACCCTCGCCATCGGCGGCGGCTCTATCGGCATACTCGCCGCCGCACTCGCTCTCGGCATCCGCCACGGGATCGACTGGGACCACATCGCCGCCATCACCGACATCACGAGCACGACGGCGGCCAGCCATGACCCGGAGGAGAAGTGGCTCGTGCGGGAGCCCGGCCTCATGCTGACCGACGAAAGCCACCACGCCCTCGCCTCGGCCTCATCCCCGGCCGTCGCGGAGGCGCGGAAGGTCATCCAGGTCGCATCCCTGCCGGTGAGTGCGGGTGTCGCGGGGAGCGGACCGGCGACGGTCGCGATGGGAATGCGGGGGAACGGCCACCGCTCGGCGGCCGGACTGGCCGGCCTGTTCACGGAGCAGAGGCGCGCCCTCTACCTCGGCACGCTGTACGCGCTCGGACACGGCAGTATCGTCACCGTCCTCGGCCTCCTCGCCATCCTCGCGCGCGGGTTCCTGCCCGCGGAGATCGACCCCATCATGGAGCGCGTCGTCGGTGTGACGCTGGTCTTGCTGGCGCTCTACCTGTTCTACTCGCTGTACCGCTTCTTCCGCGGCGACGGCGAGTTCCGTATCCGCAGCCGCTGGATGCTCGTCTTCGCCGGCGTGCGCAACGCCTTCCGCTGGCTGCGCTCCCGCATAAGCGGCGAGCACCCTCACGACCACGACGTCCACGGCATGGACCAGTACGGCGCCCGCACGGCCTACGGCGTGGGGTTGATCCACGGCATCGGCGCCGAGACCGGGACGCAGGTGCTCGTGATCGCGACCGCGGTCGGCGCTGGCACCAAGGCGATGGGTGTGGCGGCGATGATGGCGTTCGTGCTGGGGCTGCTGATCTCGAACTCCTTCGTGACCCTGGCCACCACGGCCGGGTTCGTCTCCTCCCGGCGACGGCAGGAGATATACGTCTTCGCGGGAGTGCTGGCGGCCGTGTTCAGCCTTGTCGTGGGGCTCGTATTCCTGTTCCGCGCCGGGGGCTTCCTGCCGGAGCTTGACCAGTACTTCCGCTGGATCGGCGGCCCGAACAGCTAGCGTCCCTTCCGGACTCGAAACTGAAGCGCCACGGCGAGAGCCGGGGCGCTTGTGCGCTTCCTTCCGGGCGGGGCTAGCCTTTCGCGACCCTGATATCGTCACCCTCTACCTGCACCTGGTATGTGGCGATGGGCTCGGTGGGCGGCTCCTGCACAGCCTCGCCCGTCTTCACATTGAACCGCCCCTGGTGGAACGGGCACTCCACCTCATCGCCCTCCAGCAGCCCCTCGCCCAGCGGGCCGCCGCGGTGCGTGCAGCCGTTGCCGAAGGCGTAGACCTGACCGTCCACGTCAGCGAGGACGATCTCCTCGCCCTCGAACTCTACGATGAGCATCTCGCCCGCCGGTACGTCGCCCCGGCCGGCAACCCTCACGAACTCGGCCATTGCGCCTCCTTGGGGATTAACAAAGCTGCGGGTGGATTTATCATAGCACGCGCCCTCATCTTGCGGGCGGCCGGGCGCTCGTGCTAGCATACGAGGGACTGGAGCATCCGGTTCCGTCCAGCCTTTAAGTCGGTCCCGTGAGGCCGACAAGGAGAGACAGCCCTGGTCTACGCGCCTGGTCTTGCCGAGACCTCATACGCAGCCAAGCTGACGCCCTCTCGTCGCTACGGCGGGAGGGGTTTTTATTGCTCGGGAGCAACCGGGAGTTTCCTTCCCCCTCCCTCCTTCCTCCTTCTCGAGGAGGTCTGGTGATGGGGGCCAAGACCGTCCTCACCCGCGAAGACATCCGCCGTGCCGTCGGCCGAATCGCCCACGAGATACTGGAGCGCAACCACGGACCGGACGGCGTGGTCCTGGTGGGGATGCGCACCCGCGGCGTTCCCCTGGCGGCGCGGCTGGCGGCCGCTATCCAGGAGTTCGAGGGCCAGGCCGTGCCCGTCGGCGCCCTCGACATCGGCCTCTACCGCGACGACATCCCCGCCATGGACCTGCACCCCCAGATCAAGCCCACGGAGCTTCCCACCGATATCCACGGCAAGCGCGTGGTGCTGGTGGACGACGTGCTCTACACCGGCCGCAGCATCCGCGCCGCCCTCGACGCGCTGATCGACTTCGGCCGTCCCGCCAGCATACAGCTCGCGGTGCTCGTGGACCGCGGCCACCGTGAACTGCCGATTCGCGCCGACTACGTGGGAAAGAACATCCCGACCGCCCTCGGTGAGGACGTGCAGGTCCTGCTCGAGGAGACCGACGGCCGCGACGAGGTGCTCGTCGAGCCTGTCCTGAGCGAAGCCGAAGGGGCTGGGGAGGGAGAGCGATGAGGGAAGAACGCAGCGCCTCCGGCGCGATCGCTGCCCTGGATGTGAAGTCGGCCTGGACGCGCCGCCACGTCCTCGACCTCGACGACTTCAGCCGCACCGAGATCGAGGCGGTCATGGAGACGACCGGCGCCATGAAGGAAATCCTCGGCCGCGAGGTGCCGCGCGTCCCCGCGCTACGAGGCAAGACGATCGTCACCCTGTTCTACGAGGCGAGCACCCGCACCCGTGCCTCCTTCGAGCTGGCGGCGAAGGCGCTGGGCGCCGACGTCATCAACATCGCCGCCAGCGGCTCCAGCGTCCAGAAGGGCGAATCGCTCTACGATACCGTGCGCACCCTCCAGGCCGTGGGCGCGCAGATGCTGGTGATGCGCCACGGCTCCTCCGGCGCGCCGTACCTCGTCGCCCGCCACGTGGAGATGAACGTCGTCAACGGCGGCGACGGCTGGCACGCTCATCCCACCCAGGGGTTGCTCGATATCTACACCATGCGCTCCCACCTCGGCGACCTGCGTGGCAAGCGCGTCGTCATCGTCGGCGATATCGCCCACAGCCGCGTCGCCCGCTCCAACATCTGGGGGCTGACCAACCTGGGCGCGGACGTCGTCGTCTGCGCCCCGCCTACCCTCCTCCCCTGCGGTATGCGGCCCGGCGAGGCCCCCGCCGAGGAGCCGCTCGCCCTGCCCCGCGTGACCGTCGAGACGGACCTTGACCGCGCCGTCGAGGGAGCGGACGTCGTGATGGCGCTCCGCCTCCAGATCGAGCGGATGACCGCCGGCCTCCTCCCCTCCCTTCGCGAGTACGCGCGCCTCTACCAGGTGAACGAGGAGCGGCTGGCCCGCGCCCGCCCCGGCGCGCTGGTGATGCACCCCGGCCCCATGAACGAGGGCGTGGAGATATCGCCTGCCGTCGCCCGCTCGCTGCAGTCCACCATCGAGGAGCAGGTCACCAACGGCGTCGCCGTGCGCATGGCCGTGCTCTACCTGCTGGCCAGGGGGAAGGCGTGACGACGAGGCTCTCTGCCGGTGTAGGGGCGACCTTCAGGTCGCCCGCGCGGGTGAGGGGACGCCCGCCGATTGAAATCGGCGGCTCGGGGTGGTGCAGCCGCGTAATTCATTGCGCGGGGTTAGGTCTTGGCGTCGCCGTGCGCATGGCCGTGCTCTACCTGCTGGCCAGGGGGAAGGCGTGATGCCCCGACGGTGGGACTCGCCTAGGCGAGTCGACGGGCGAACGGCGGTAGGGGCGACCCTTGGCTTGCCCGCGGGGGTTGGGGAGGGCCCGCCGATTGAAATCGGCGGCTCGAAAGCCCGTAGCTGCAGGGCTTCAGCCCTGCCCGATCGACGAAATCGAGAGCCGCGCAATTCATTGCGCGGGATCCCTGGTTCGGTGGGACAGGCTTCAGCCTGTCGCGGGGTCCGCATTCCCAGCCCCCGGAGGCGCTCGTGACCAACCCCCTCGCTGTACGCGGCGGCCGGGTCATCGATCCGGCGAACGGGCTGGACGCCGTCGCCGACGTCCTCATCGCTGACGGGCGCGTCGCCGCCGTCGGCCCCGGCGCTGGCAAGGACGCCGCGGAGGTCATCGACGCCTCACGCCTGGTCGTCTGCCCCGGCTTCGTCGATATCCACGCCCACCTGCGCCAGCCCGGCTTCGAGCACAAGGAGACGATCGCCAGCGGCACCCTGGCCGCCGCCCGTGGCGGCTTCACCACCGTCTGCGCGATGCCCAACACGGAGCCCGTCGCTGATAACGCCGCCGCCATCGAGTTCGTCCTGCGGACGGCTGAGGCGGAGGGCGTGGTGCGCGTGCTGCCCATCGGCTGTGTGACGAAGGGGCGTCAGGGCAAGGAGCTGGCGGAGCTCGCCGAGCTGGCGGAGGCCGGCGCCGTCGCCTTCAGCGACGACGGCTCGCCCGTCGCCGACCCGCACCTGATGCGCCGCGCCCTGGAGTACGCCTCGATGCTCGAACTGCCGGTCATCGACCACTGCGAGGACGCCGCCCTCGCGGCCGGCGGTGTCATGCACGAGGGCTGGGTCGCCGTCCGCCTGGGGCTGCGCGGCGCGCCCGCCGCCGCCGAGGAGGCGATGGTCGCCCGCGACATCGCCCTCGCGGAGCTCACCGGCTCGCACGTGCACATGGCACATGTGAGCACGGCCGGCGCCGTCGACCTCATCCGCCGGGCGAAGGCGCGCGGCCTGCCGGTGACGGCGGAGGTGACGCCGCACCACCTCTGCCTCACCCACGAGGCCGTCCTCCTGGGGGCGCTGGCGCTCGTCGGCGGCGGCTCCGCGCCCGCCGCGTACGACACGAACGCGAAGGTCAGCCCGCCGCTGCGCACGCCGGAGGACGCCGCCGCCTGCCTGGAGGGCCTCCTCGACGGCACGATCGACTGCATCGCCACCGACCACGCGCCGCATGCCATCGAGGACAAGCTCTGCGAGTTCGACCACGCGGCGTTCGGCATCAGTGGCCTGGAGACGGCGTTCGCCCTGTGCCTGACGCTGGTGCACGACGGCCGCCTCGCCCTGCCGTCGCTGATCGAACGGCTCACCGCCGGCCCCGTGCGTACGCTGGGCCTCGACCGGCATGTCGAAGGCATCGGCACGCTCTCTCCCGGCGCGCCCGCCGACGTCGCGCTCATCGACCCCGAGGCGGAGTGGACGGTGGAGCCGGAGCGCTTCGCCAGCAAGGGGAAGAACACGCCGCTGGCCGGCCGCACACTGCGCGGTCGCGTGGTGGCCACGCTCTACGGCGGAAGGGTGGTGTGGCAGGCGTGAGTGTGGTCATCGGGATCGTGATAGGTGTCGTTCTCACCGTGGTGGGCGCCCTTTTGCTGTCGCACCTCCAGCGGGAGCGGCGGCGGCTAGCCTACGAAGTCCTCACCGCAGAAGTAATCATCCCCGACGTTCGAGACCGCAGCGGTCTGCACATCATGGTCGACTCAGCGTTGCTCGGAGCCTCCTCGCGAGCTGAATCAGCCGAAGCGGCGGCGGAGGCACTCACCGAGGTGAAAAAGGTGTATGGCTTTCGCGTCGGGCTTAGGAACGTTGGCAACGCAGTGATAGAGAACCAGCAAATCTCGATACGGCTCGACGACTCTGCCAGAATCATCTCCCTGGGCGTGGAGTTCGCTCCCGATCTCGGCGGCGAATCGATCACGACCAACATCGAACCATCCCAGCCAAATGCGTGCTCAGCGCAGGTGCCCTTCCTCAATCCATCGCATCACGCGATCCTAAGCATTCAGAGCGTCGATAACGGCGGCACCACGTGTCTCGTGTCGGCGGGTGCGAGGGGTCTCGTTGTGTATGACCTTGCGAAGCGCCGGGACCGAATCGCAATCTCTGGTGCAGTAGCCTTCGTCCTTGCCGTCGCGGGGGTCCTGGGTATGTGGGGTGGAGCCGTGCGTATCTGGGACGACCCTAAGAGGGAACTACTGGGGGAAATGCTATCCGACAATCCCGGCGGCTGGCTTTTTGGTGCCGCCTGGCTCGCAGTTACCATCGCGGCAATCGTTGGCTTCATCATGATGTGGGTCATCAGCGAGGGTGTTATGTCGAAGAACCGGATGTTCAGGAAACTATGACCACTAGCGGCGCTCTCCTCGTCCTCGAAGACGGGACCGCCTTCGCCGGCAAGCCGCTCGGGGCCGCAGGCGAGACCCACGGCGAGGTCGTCTTCTCCACCGCCATGACCGGCTACCAGGAGATGCTCACGGACCCCTCCTTCGCCGGCCAGGTCCTCGTCCTCACCTACCCCCTCGCCGGCAACTACGGCATCAACCCCGAAGACGTCGAGTCGAAGCGCATCCAGGTGCGCGGCCTCGTCGTCCACGAGGCCTGCGACCTCCCCTCGCACTGGCGCTCCGAGATGACGCTGCACGAGTACCTCGCCTCGCAGGGCGTCGCCGGCATCTCCGGCGTGGACACCCGCGCCCTCACCCGCCGCCTGCGCTCCGCCGGCGTGATGATGGGCACGATCACCGCCGGCGAGACCGCGGACGAGGCGCTGGCCCGCCTGCGCTCCCTGCCGCCCTACGGCGAGAGCGACTACGCCCGCGAGGTCACGGCCGGGGAGCCGTACGAATGGCCTGGCGAAGGCAAACCTCAGCGACAAGTGGTCGTGATGGACACCGGCCTCAAGTACAACATCCTCCGCCTCCTGCGCGACCGCGGCTGCCGCGTGACCGCCGTCCCCTGCACAACCTCCGCCGAGGAGATCCTGGCGCTGAAGCCGGACGGCATCGTCTTCTCGCCCGGCCCCGGCGACCCGGCGCTGCTGGACTACGCCGTCGCCACCGTGAAGTCGCTGGTCGGCAAGAAGCCGGTGCTCGGCATCTGCCTCGGCCACCAGCTCCTCGGCCGCGCCTTCGGTGCGAAGACGTTCAAGCTGAAGTTCGGGCACCGTGGCGCCAATCACCCGGTGAAGGACCTGCGGACCGGCCGTGTCCACATCACCGCGCAGAACCACGGCTACGCCCTGGACGCCGACGGCCTGAGCGGCGGCGTGGAGGTCTCCCAGCTGCACCTGAACGACGGCACCGTCGAGGGGCTATGGCATCCCTCGGAGCCGATGCTCTCTATCCAGTACCACTCCGAGGCCTCCCCCGGGCCGCTCGACAACGTATACGTCTTCGACCGCTTCGTCCAGATGATCGAGGAGGTGGCCTGATGCCAGCCGACGCTGGCCCGTCTGGGGCCGAACCCACATACCGCCACGCTACCCCGGATGATGCCGCCGCCATCGCCGCCGTGGGGTCGGCGGTGCTCGAGGAGCTGGGCGTGGGCAGCGGCCTCCCCGGCCCGATGACCGCGGACGCTGTGGCGCAGCGCATCGCCGGCTACGGTGAGGCTGGCGCGATGTTCGTCTGCACAGACGGCGAGGTGTGCGGCTTCGCGGCGCTGGAGCCGGAGCCGCGGGAGGAGGGCTGCGCCGTCATGGGCGTCTGGCTGCAGCCCTCGGCGCGGCGCAAGGGGATCGGCCGCGAGCTGGCCCTGATGGCGCTGGAGTTCGCCCGTGCGGCGGGCTACGCCAAGGTGCGCGGCACCCTGCCCGCCGGAAACGAGGCGGCGCTCGCCTTCTTCAGCGAGATCGGCGCGCTGGCCCAGGTCGTCGGCGGCGGTATGCAGTACGAGCTGCCGCTGTGACGCCACCCTTCGACCCATTCGACAGGCTCAGGGTGAGCGGTTTGCGGTTCACCTGGGCCTGGCTGTGGGCGTTTCTCGCCGTTGCGCTCGTGGCGGCGGGCGCCGCGACCGTCGCGATAATCGCTCTCAGCGGTCGCGACGGCGGCGAGGTCGCGCTGGCCGTGCTGCTGATCGGCTTCCCCGCCCTGCTGGGCGCGCTGGCCCTGGGCATGCTCGCCCTGGCCTCGGCCCGGCCCGCCGCGGCGGGCTGGCGCTCCGTCCGCCGCTGGGCGATCGCCTTCGCCGGCGCGCTGGCGCTGCTCGCGGGCGGCGCCGGCCTCGCCACAGGCGCCACGCAGGCCGTGCTGCTGCTCCTGGCGGGCGTCAGCGCCCTGGCCTACCTGGCGCTGGACCTCCGGAGGGGGAGCGGGGAGTGAGGGGGCCGCTACTCGGCGGGCGCTTCGTACACCACGCGGCCGGTGCGGATGATCTCGCGCAGGAAGGAGTGCGGCCCCGGACGACGGTACTCGCTGGAGGGGTAGCCGATGGGCGAAAGGCTGGAATCGCGGTCAACGGTGGCGTGCGAGATGGTGCGCTGGCGCTCCCACATCGGTACGCCTTCAAAGTCGGGCGAAATAACCGCGATGTCGATGTCGCTCCACTCGTCGGGCGCTCCGTTGACGTACGAGCCGTACAGGACGATCGCCTCTACACGCACAGCCTTGCTCAACAGCGCAACGAACTTAGAGATGATTCTGTCTAGGTCAGTTGCTGTCGTAACCATGACCGACAGCAATCGTAGTAGACGTGGTTCCGGCTGGTCAAACGCGGTTAGTTCGGGGAGTCCAGAGGGGCTGGCCCCTCTGGCAGGGGGTATGGGGGATGTGCCCCCATGACCCCTCCCCCGCAGCGCGTCCTCATCATCGGCTCCGGGCCTATCGTCATCGGCCAGGCCGCGGAGTTCGATTACTCCGGCTCCCAGGCCTGCCGCTCCCTTCGCGAGGAGGGCGTCCACACCGTCCTCGTCAACTCCAACCCGGCCACCATCATGACCGACGAGGGGATCGCCGATACCGTCTACATTGAGCCGCTCACCGTCCCCGTCATCGCCCGCATCATCGAGCGCGAGCGGCCGGACGGCCTCCTGCCCACCCTCGGCGGCCAGACCGGCCTTAACCTCGCCGTCGCCCTCGCCGACGCCGGCGTCCTGGACCAGTACGGCGTCCGTGTCCTTGGCACCCCGATCGAGACGATCCGCCGCGCCGAAGACCGCGACCTGTTCCGCCGCCTCCTCGCCGACATCGGCGAGCCGCTGCCGGAGAGCGCCGCCATCACCACCATCGACGAGGCGAAGCAGGCCGCCAAGGAGCTCGGCCTGCCGCTGGTCGTGCGCCCCGCCTACACCCTCGGCGGCACCGGCGGCGGCATCGCCCACACCGCCGCCGACCTGGAGCGCATCGTCCGCGTCGGCCTCGCCGCCTCGCCCATCAGCCAGGTGCTGCTGGAGCGCTGCCTCCTCGGCTGGAAGGAGATCGAGTACGAGGTGATGCGCGACGCCGCCGATAACTGCATCACCGTCTGCAACATGGAGAACCTCGACCCGATGGGCGTCCACACCGGCGATAGCATCGTCGTCGCCCCCAGCCAGACCCTGAGCGATAAGGAGTACCAGATGCTCCGCTCCGCCTCGCTCAAGATCATCCGCGCCCTGGGCATCGAAGGCGGCTGCAACATCCAGTTCGCCCTGGCGCCGCGCCGGGAGATCGCGGACTGGGCGCTCCGCCCGGACGGCCGCCCTCCCTACTACGTGATCGAGGTCAACCCCCGCGTTTCCCGCAGCTCCGCCCTCGCTTCCAAGGCCACCGGCTACCCCATCGCCCGCGTCGCCGCCAAGATCGCCGCCGGCAAGCGCCTGGACGAGATCGCTAACCGCGTCACCGGCCGCACGACGGCGGCCTTCGAGCCCGCCCTCGACTACTGCGTGGTCAAGATCCCCCGCTGGCCGTTCGACAAGTTCCCCCTCGGCGACCGCACACTCGGCACCCAGATGAAGGCCACCGGCGAGGTGATGGCGATCGATCGCACGTTCGAGGCGGCGCTGGGCAAGGCGCTTCGCTCCCTGGAGTTCGGCGGCCGCTCCCTCCTCTGGGAGGACCCCACCTGGCGTGACGTCGACCCCGCCTCCCGCGTCGCCGAGCCCACCGACGAGCGTATCTGGGCGCTCCTCGCCGCCCTCCGCCGCGGCCACCCGCCGGAGGAGCTTTCGAAGGCCTCCGGCGTCGACCCCTGGTTCACCCACAAGCTCAACGGCATGGTCCAGATGGAGCAGCGCCTCCTCTCCGAGCCGCTCACCCCGCACCTCCTCCGCGAAGCGAAGCGCATGGGCCTCTCCGACGCCGTCATCGGCACGCTGGGCGACCGCCTGCCGGAGCAGGTGCGCGCCCTCCGCCGGGAGTGGGGCGTGCGGCCCGTCTACAAGACCGTCGATACCTGCGCCGCCGAGTTCGAGGCGGAGACGCCCTACTTCTACAGCACCTACCCTTCGGCTCCGCTCAGGGCAGGCGACGAGGAGAACGAGGCGCCCCCGCTGGAGGGCGAGAAGGCGCTCGTCATCGGCAGCGGCCCCATCCGCATCGCCCAGGGGATCGAGTTCGACTACTGCTCCGTCCACGCCGCCTGGGCCCTCCAGGAGGCTGGCCTCAGGGCGATCATGGCGAACTCCAACCCCGAGACCGTCTCCACCGACTTCGACACCAGCGACCGCCTCTACTTCGAGCCGCTGGACGAGGAGGCGGTGCGCGACCTGCTGGAGAACGAATCGCTGAACGGGCAGGGCGGCCCGCCCTCCATCGTCCAGTTCGGCGGCCAAACGGCGATCAACCTCGCCACGCCCCTCCATCGCGCCAACCAGCCCATCCTCGGCTCCAGCGCCGAGGCGATCGACCTCGCCGAGGACCGCGCCCGCTTCGAGGACCTGATGGAGCGGCTGGGCATCCCCCAGCCGCCGGGCGCCGCCGTCACCACCGTCGAGGACGCCCTCAGCACCGCCCAGCTCATCGGCTACCCGGTGCTCGTCCGCCCCAGCTACGTCCTCGGCGGCCGCGCGATGGAGATCGTCCAGAACGCGACCGACCTCATACGTTATGTCACCGCGGCCGCCGCCATCGGCGAGGGCAAGCCGATCCTCATCGATAAGTACCTCGAAGGCAAGGAGGCGGAGGTCGACGCCGTCTGCGACGGCGAGGCCACCCTCATCCCCGGCGTCATGGAGCACATCGAGCGCGCCGGCGTCCACTCCGGCGACTCGATGGCCGTCTACCCCGCCCTCGGCCTCACCATGGACGAAGTGAACACGATGGTGGACTATACCGAGCGCATCGGCGCCGCCCTCAACGTCCGCGGCCTCATGAACGTCCAGTACGTCATCATGCGCGAGCCGGACGGTGGCGGCTCCACCGTATACGTGCTGGAGGTGAACCCCCGCGCCAGCCGCACGATACCGTTCATCTCCAAGGTCACCGGCGTGCCTATGGTCCGCCTGGCCGTGCAGGTGATGCTCGGCAGGACCCTGCGCGACCTCGGCTACCAGTCCGGCCTCTGGCCCAAGCGCAGGCTGGTTGCCGTCAAGGCGCCTGTCTTCTCCATGTCCAAGCTGATTGGCGTCGACACCTACCTCGGGCCGGAGATGAAGTCCACCGGCGAGGTTATGGGGATCGACTACACGTTCGAGGCTGCCCTCGCCAAAGCCCTCTACGCCTCCGACCTCGCCCTGCCGGCCCACGGCGCCATCCTCCTCTCCCTCGCCGACCGCACCAAGCCGGAGGCCCTCCCCGTCGTACGCAACCTCGCCGCCTGCGGCTACCGCATTTACGCCACGGAGGGCACCGCCGCCATGCTCCGCGCCATCGGCGTGGCCGTGGAGCAGGTGCCCAAGCGCCTGGACGAAGGCCACCCCAACGTCGTGGACGTCATCCGCGACGGGCTGGTGGACGTCGTGATCAACACGCCGGAGGGAGAGCTGACGGAGACCCTTCGCGACGGCTTCCAGATCCGCCGCGCCGCCGCCGAGCGTCGCATCCCCTCCTTCACCTCTATCGATACGGCCGCCGCCGCCGTCAACGCCCTCGCCGGCGGCGACCGTCACTTCACCGTTCAGCCCCTGCGTGACTATCTCTCGCCGTGAAGCTCGAGACCGCCCGCGTCCTCTCCCACGAGCAGCTCTACGAGAATACCTTCCTCATGTGGCTCTCCTGTCCCCCCGTCGCCCGTGGCGCCTCACCCGGCCGCTTCCTCATGCTCCACTGCGCCGACGGCTACGACCCGCTGCTGCCACGCCCCATGAGCTTCCATCGCTTCCGCGAACGCGACGGCGAGCGCCAGTTCGCCATCCTCTACGACGTGCGCGGCCGCGGCACCGCCTGGCTCGCCGAGCGCCAGCCCGGCGATGAGCTCACGCTGTTCGGGCCCCTGGGCAAAGGCTACGCCGTCAGCAGCCAGGCCCAGAACCTGCTCCTCGTCGCCGGCGGGCTCGGCGTCGCCGCCGTCGTCGCCCTCGCCGATGAGGCCGTCGCCGCCGGCCGGGCGGTGACGCTCCTCCAGGGCGCCCGCAGCGCGGCGAAGCTGTTCCCGCCCGAGTCGCTTCCTAGCGAGGTCGAGGTGCTCTCCGCCACCGACGACGGCTCCGCCGGCCACCGCGGCCCCGTAACCGACCTCCTTGCCGGCCACCTCTCGTGGGCCGACCAGGTCTTCGCCTGTGGGCCAAACGCCATGTTCCGGTCGATGGCGGACGTCCTCAGGGAAGCCCGCACCCGCAAGCCCGTCCAGGCGCTGCTGGAGGAGCGCATGGGCTGCGGCACCGGCATCTGCTACGGCTGCGCCGTGTTCAGCCGCAGGGGCGTCCGGCTGGTCTGCCGGGACGGCCCGCGATTTGAGCTGCGGGAGGTCTTTCCCTAGAAGACAAGCTGCGGGTTTCAACCCGCAGACGGAACAAGAAGCTCACCGCTGCCCCGCCCGCAGATTCTGATATGATGCAAACGGGCGGGCTAGAAGAGCCGCCGTTCTGAGGGAGGTTTGCGCCATGACCAAGGACTCGCTCGCGGTCACCGATAATCGCACCGGCCGCTCCTACGAAATCCCTATCTCGGACGGCACCGTCCACGCCATCGACTTCCGTCAGGTCAAAACCTCGGACGACGACTTCGGCCTGATGGTGTATGACCCTGCCTTCACTAACACCGCTTCCTGCCGCAGCGCCATCACCTACATCGACGGCGAACGCGGTATCCTCGAATACCGCGGCTACCCCATCGAGCAGCTGGCCGAGAACACCAACTTCCTGGAGACCGCGTATCTCATTCTCTTCGGTGAGCTGCCCACCCGCGACGAGCTCGACCAGTGGATCCACGACATCACCTACCACACCTACGTCCACGAGAACATCAAGAAGTTCATGGAGGGCTTTCAATACGATGCCCACCCTATGGGCATGCTCGTAGGCACCGTGGCGGCCCTCTCCACGTTCTACCCGGATGCCAAGCAGGTGGACGACGCTCGCTCACGGGAGATATCGACCGGTCGTCTCATCGCCAAGATGCCCACCATCGCCGCCTTCGCCTACCGCCACAGCCGCGGCCTCCCCTACGTCTATCCCGATAATGACCTCAGCTACGCCGGCAACTTCCTCTCCATGCTCTGGAAGATGACGGAACCCAAGTACCAGCCTGACCCCGCGCTGGAGCGGGCCGTCGATATCTTGTTCATCCTCCACGCCGACCACGAGCAGAACTGCAGCACTAACGCCATGCGCGCCGTGGGAAGCTCAAGGGCCGACCCATTCTCCGCTACCGCCGCCGCCGCCGCCGCCCTCTACGGACCCCTCCACGGCGGCGCCAACGAAGCCGTCCTCCGCATGCTCACCGAGATCGGCGACCGCAAGCGCGTTCCGGAGTTCGTCAAGCGCGTCAAGGCCGGCGACGGCCGCCTCATGGGCTTCGGTCACCGCGTCTACAAGAACTACGACCCCCGCGCCACGATCATCAAGAGGGCCGCCGATGAGGTGTTCCAGGTAACCGGGCGTAATCCCTTGCTGGACATCGCCCTCGAACTGGAGCGCATCGCCCTTCAGGACGACTACTTCATCCAGCACAAGCTCTACCCCAACGTCGACTTCTACTCCGGCATCATGTATCAGGCGATGGGCTTCCCGGTCGAGATGTTCCCCGTCCTGTTCGCGATTCCCCGCACCGTCGGCTGGCTCGCCCAGTGGCGCGAGATGGTCCAGGACCCGGAGCAGAAGATCGCCCGTCCCCGCCAGGTGTTCACGGGTCCCGCGCGGCGCGACTTCGTGCCCATCGAGAAGCGCAACTCACGGCGCGAGCACGCCGCCTAGCCCGCCTCCTTCCCGCTCACCCTGTCGCCAAAGGCGACTCGCCTGTCGCATAGGGCGACTCGCAGAGGCGAGGGCGAGAGCCTGTCGAAGGGCCGACCGGCCGGGGGCGATCGCGGCGGGTCTGCCGCCGGTTTGATAAGATGACACAGGAGGGCGCCCCAGCAGTCCCATGCCCGATAGATATTCTCAGGACCGAAGCCAGAGGGGCAGCGCCCTTGCTGCTCTCCCCCTCATAGCCGCCGTAGTGTTCGGCCTTGCCTTTATGGCCGGCATGCTCGGCGTGATGGCCTGGTGGGGCGGCGGCGACCACATGGGGATGATGGGCCGTGGCAGCAGCGGCGCCGATCAGACTCCCGTCGTCTCCAGCGCGGACAAGGTGACGGTCGAGATTCGTGACTACGAGTTCTTCCCCGCCAGGCTCACCGTCGATGCCGGGACGGAGGTGACGTGGGTGAACCGCGATAACGTCCCCCACAACGCCGTCGCCGGCGACGGCGCCTTCGACACCGGCCGCCTGGATAAGGACGATAGCGCCCCCGTCACGCTGGACGAGCCCGGAACGCATCCGTACAAGTGCACCTACCATCCGGACATGGCGGCCACCGTTACCGTCCGCTGACGGCTCGCGGCTCGCGCCGCTATTGACACCGCGTCCGTCAGGCCGTATCTGTTAGGGACGTGCGAACCGCGATTTCCGGAAGGAGGATATGATGGCCGGCCCCAGCGTGACCGTGGGCAACGTTGAGATCGTCGCCCTCCTCGACACGCCGATGGAGTTCGATTGGGCGCTGTTCTTCCCGAACAACCCCCGCTCGGACTTCGACCCATACCAGGACATGTATCCGCAGTCCTACCCCGCCAGCGGCAAGTTCGGCACCAACGCCCAGTGCTACGCCCTCCGCTCGCAGGGCAAGACCGTCCTCGTTGACACCGGCATCGGCCCCGGCCCCATCGCCTTCCTCGGCGGCATCCGCGGCCACCTGGTCGAGGATATGCGGGCGAAGGGCGTCCCGCCGGACGGCGTGGACGTCGTCGTCTTCAGCCACCTCCACGGCGATCACGTCGGCTGGAACCTCACCGCGGACGGCGCGCCCACCTTCCCCAACGCCCGTTACTACGTGCCGCAGGCGGACTGGGACTTCTTCTCGCAGGCGCTCAGCGCTAACCCGCAGATGCAGCAGGTCACACCGCTCAAGGACCTCGGTGTGCTGGAGCTGTTCGCCGGCGAAATCGCGCTCACGTCCGAGGTGACGACCTACTCGACGCCGGGCCACACGACCGGCCACACCAGCATCATGGTCTCGTCATCGGGCGAACGCGCGCTCATCGCCGGCGACCTCGCGCACCACCCGGCCCAGGTCGACCACACCGACTGGTGCTCCGGCTTCGACGGCGACCCCGCGAAGGCGATCGAGTCCCGCACCAAGGCGTTCGACCTGGTGGAGGCGGACGGCCTGCTCGCGGCGATGTGCCACTTCCCGCAGCCGGGGTTCGGCAAGCTCGTCCGGCTGGAGGGGCGGCGCGTCTTCCAGGCGCTCTAGCGACCTACCCCGTTGCGGCGGCCGGCTGCGCGAAGAAGTGCTGCACGCTCGTCTTCGCCGCCACCTTCTGCGCGATCTCCATGATCGCCTGCGACACCGGCGAGTCCGGGTCGCTCACCATGATCGGCACGCCGCTGTCGCCGCCCTCGCGCACGCGCACGTCCAGCGGGATCTCGCCCAGGAAGTCCAGCCCCATCTCCTCCGCCGCCCCCCGCGCGCCGCCGTGCCCGAAGATCTCCGTTCGCTCCCCGCAGTGCGGG
>JAUYGU010000081.1 GCA_030690405.1 Dehalococcoidia bacterium
GCCGCTGCGCCGCAGCTCCTGGATGACCCGCCCGGGCAGCGCCCCGACGTACGTCCGCCGGTGACCCCGGATCTCCGCCTCGTCCCGGATGCCGCCCAGCGACATGCGGATGAACTTGCGGTTCAGGGCGCGGGCGATCGACTGGCCGAGCGAGGTCTTGCCCGTGCCCGGCGGCCCGACGAAGCAGAGGATGGGGCCGCGGGTCTCGCCCCGGCGGAGCTGGCGCACGGCCAGGAAGTCCAGGATGCGCTGCTTCACCTTGTCCAGCCCGTAGTGGTCCTCGTTCAGGATCTCCTCCGCGCGGTCTATGTCCAGGTTGTCCTCCGTGCTCACGTGCCAGGGCAGGTCGGCCAGCCACTCCAGGTAGGTTCGGGCCACCTGGTACTCCGGCGAGATGGACGGTATGGTGGTCAGCCGCTGCATCTCGCGGTCGGCTTCTTTGCGCGCCTCCTCCGGCAGGTCGGCTTCATCCAGCCGCTTCTTCAGCTCAGCCAGCTCCGGCGTGATATCGCCCTCGCCCAGCTCCTTCTGGATCGCCCGCATCTGCTCCCGCAGGATGAACTCTCGCTGCTTCTTGTCCAGCTCGCCGCGCACCTGGGACTGGATCTTGGACTCCACCTCCTGCACGTCCTCCTCGTGGCGCAGGAGATCGAGCACGAGCTGAAGGCGCTTGCCCACGTCCAGCTCCGCCAGCACCAGCTGCCGCTGCTCCGGGGTGATGTGGAGGTTGGCGGCGATGAAGTCGCTCAGGGCGGAGGGCTCAGAGACGTTTGCCACCGCCGTGCCGAGCTCCTTCGGCAGCGCTTCTGACATCTCGACCACCCGCTGGAAGATGGCGACGGCGTTACGCATCATCGCCTCCGCCTCAAGGCCGGCTATGGCCGTGTCATCCAGACGCTCGACGCGGCCGCGCATCCACGGCTCCGGCTGCTCGATCTCGACCAGCCGGATGCGGGCCACCCCCTGGAGGATGGCATGGACGGAGCCGTCCGGCGCCTTCGCCATGCGGACGATCGTCGCCGCCGTGCCGACTCTGTTCAGCTCGCCGTCATACCGGCCCTCCTCAGGGCCCGGCTGCTGGGAGAACAGGCCGACGATCTTGGCCTCGGCCGCCGCCGCGTCGTCGATCGCCTTGATGTCCTTCTCTTCGGTGGCCAGCACCGGCATCAGCTGCTGGGGATACATGACGGTGGAGCCGCTGCCGATGACGGGTATCGACTCTGGGATGCGTATCTGGGGCTTCTCTTCCTGGGGGCCGGCCTGCGCCGCCTGCTCTTCCGGTTTCTGTGGTTGCGTTTCCTCGCTCATGACCCCGCCTCTTGTCTCAACTCAACGCCCAACGGACCGCTCGTCTTCCCTAGCGGACGACGAACTTCACGTGGCGGTTGACCTGGCGGGTCACCTTCGGCAGTACGATCTGCAGAAGGCCCTGCGAGTAGCCGGCGCTGGCCTCTTCCGGATTCACCTCGGCCGGGAGGAGTAGCTCCCGGCGGAACGGTCCGTGACAGATCTCCATCTGCGAGTAGAGGCGCTTCGGCTGCGCTGCGCCCGGCTTTCGCTCCCCACTGAGGATGAGCCTCCTACCGTCCACCACGATCCTCACCTCCTCCTCCGAGATGCCGGCGATCTCCACCACCACCACGACCTCTGCCTCCGTTTCATACACGTCCACCGACGGCTCTATTAGGGGAGAACCGAAGCGCGGGGACCCGGGCGGGCCCAGGACCTGTCGCCAGGCCTGCTCCATGCGCTCACGGATGCGCTCAAAGTCGGAGAAGATGTCGGTTGCTTGCTTCGTCATGACCGCTCCCTCCCCATCATTCGCCCGCCACCTCCACGATCATCTCCACTTCCACGGCGATATTGAACGGCAGCTCCGCCACGCCGACGGAGCTGCGGGCGTGGGCGCCTCTATCACCGAACAACTCTAGCAGGAAGGATGACGCCCCGTCCACTACGACGTGCTGCTGGCTGAAGCCCGGGCCGCTGTTGACGAAGGCGAGCAGCTTCACGATGCGGGCGACCCGGTCCAGGTCGCCGACGGCCTCCTGGACGGCGCTCAGGCAGTTCAGGGCGCACAGCCTCGCCGCCTCTTTCCCCGCCTCCACGTCCAGCTCGAGGCCCAGCTTGCCCGTAACCATGCCCCCGGGGCCCACCGGCCCCGCCCCCGATACGAACAGCAGGTTGCCGCTGCGCACCGCCCCTGCGTACTGGCCCGCGGAGCGCCGCACCGGCAGCTCCAACCCCATCTCGCGCAGCCGCTCCAGGACGGACGGCACCTCAGCGGCCCCTGGGCGGCGACTTGCGCTGCGGGCCTCCGCCGGGCCGGGTCGGGCGGGAGGCAGGCCTGCTTGCCTGCGCCTTCGGGGGCGAAGCAGGCTTCTTCGCCGGAGCCTTCGCGGCGGGTGCCTTCGCCTTCGCGGGCGCGGCCTTCCCCTTCGCTGCCGGAGCCTTCGGGGCTGCCTTCTTCCCGGCGACCGGAGCCTTCGCACGGGTCCGCGCCTTCTTCGGGGCGCCTGCCGCACCCGGCTCGGCGCTCACGCCGGTCGGCAGCGGCGCCTCGCCCCGGTAGTCCTTGGCCATGTCTATCACGGTTACGGCGGCGACGGTCTCTCCCTCCTCCACGTCCATCAGGGTGACGCCCTGCGTGGGCCGCCCCTGCAGCGATATCTGCTCCACCGCCGTGCGGAGGACGATGCCATTGGTGGATATCAGCATCAGCTCCTGGCTCGGGTTGACCAGGCGCGCCGACACGAGTTCGCCCGTCTTCGGCGTCGTCTTGAAGGTGATGACGCCCTGGCCGCCGCGCCCCTGCAGCGGGTAATCCGCCACCGGCGTGCGCTTCCCGAACCCTTGCGAGGTGACCACCAGCATCGCCTCGTCCGGCCGGGCGATGTCCAGCGCGACCACCCGGTCACCCTTGGCGAGCCTGACGCCCCGCACACCACCCGACTGTCGTGAGGCGGAGCGCAGGGCGCCGACGGAGAACCGCAACGACTTGCCCTGAGCCGTAATCACCATAGCGTGGTCTTCGTCGCCGGCCAGCTTCACGGAGACGAGCTCATCGGCGGCCTCCAGGTCCATGGCGTTGAGGCCGCCGCGGCGCACGTTGGCGAAGTACTTCAGCGGCGTCTTCTTCACCTCGCCCACCTTTGTGCCCATCACCATGTAGTCCCGCGCCAGGTCCTTCGGCAGGCGCACCACGGCGGTCACCCACTCCCGCTGGTCGACGGACACCAGGTTGATCAGGGGGATGCCGCGCGCCGTGCGGGCCGCATCGGGCAGCTCGTAGGCCTTGATCTGGAAGCAGCGGCCGCGGTCCGTGAAGAAGAGCAGACTGTCATGCGTATCGGTGACCAAAAGGTGACGGACCGCGTCGTCCTCCCGCGTCTTCATGCCGGTGATGCCGCGGCCGCCGCGCCGCTGGGCGCGGTAGGTGTCCAGAGGCAGCCGCTTCACGTAGCCGAGGGTGGAGAGGGTGACCACCACGTCCTGGTG
>JAUYGU010000067.1 GCA_030690405.1 Dehalococcoidia bacterium
GCGAAGGATGTCCTGAGCCTGTCGAAGGGGGATCCGGGGTGGCGTCTACCATCGCTCTCGCAGGAGAGCGAGCCGGTGTAAGATGGGCGCATGCCACCCGCGAAGACCGTCGTCGTCATCGTCGCCCACGCCGACGACATGGAGTTCATGGCCGGCGGCACCATCGCCCGCATGGCGGACATGGGCTACACCATCCGCGAGGTAATTGCGACGAACAACGAGCGCGGAACCCTGGAGCGCGAGTGGAGCCTGCAGTTCACGGCGGAGGCGCGGCGGGAGGAGGCGCGACGGGGCGCCCAAGTGCTGGGCGTCCACCCGGAGATCGAGTTCCTGGGCTACGAGGACGGCCGGCTGAGCGAGACGCCCCTGAACGAGCTGCGCGAGCGCTGCATGCGGGCGATCCGCCGCCTGCGGCCGGACCTGCTGTTCACGTGGGACCCGTTCGCGCCGTACGAGAACCACCAAGACCACCGCGCTGTGGCCTGGGCAGCGATGGAGGCCGCCTCGTTCTCCCACTTCCCGCTATACCACCCCGAACACCGCGACGCGGGGCTGGAGCCGCACTACGTGGGCGAGCAGTACTACTTCGCGAAGGCGCCACGCGACGTGAACAAGGCGGTGGACATCTCCGGCTACATCGACCGGAAGATAGAGGCGCTGTGCCAGCACGTCAGCCAGATGGAGATGACCGTCGCCGGCCTCCAGGCGGACCTCGCCGCCTCCGGGCTGGAAGTCCCCGCCCTTCGCGACGCCGACCCGAAGGACTACAGGCCGGTGATCGAGGCGATGGTCCGCACCTGGGCGGCTGGCGTGGGACGGCGCCATGGCATGCCGTTCGCGGAGGAGTTCCGGCGGCAGCGGTTCGGCGGGATAGAGCGCTGGGCGCGCGAGTCCGGCGCGGAGTTGCCGGACGACCTATGACTTGACGAGGCCGGGCGCGTAGAGGACCGCCCGGTCCAGGTTCACGACCACAAGCGGTTGCTCCCAGCGAACGATGGTGTGGACGGACTGCGTAACCACCGCGTCCGTGACGGGAAGGAAGTCGCGACGGCCCAGGAGGGGGACAGCCCCTGGATCGGCTCCAGGCGGCAGGTAAATCTGGCCGGTGACCTCGATCCCGGGCAGGAGGATCGTGGCTGCGGCGGGCCGCTTCTTCACCGCCTCCAGCCCGCCGCCGCGCGGAGCGGCGACCGTCGCCGGCACGGCCACGAGCACGGACTGACGCCTGACCTGAAGGACCTGACAACGCAGCGGCTGCTCGTTCGGGTCGGCAAGGCTCACGACAGTAGCGTCGCGCATGGTCAGCATCGGGCCTTCCGTGGTGTTCAAGAGATCGACGAGACGCCGCTGCGGGCCGGTCTGGTCCACGGTCCCGGTGACGCGGTGCGTCTCCAAGAGCAGTTCCACAAGGGCGGCGGCGTCCCCCTTTTCCTGCCGCGCGTCACGGCGCAGGAACTCCGGAGGCCTTTCGACTGCTCTCTTGGCCACGGTCACTCCCCTCCGGCCGGTACGGTCTCCTCAGCCGGCTGCAACACAGGCCGGCCGGGCCCGCGGCGGTGACCGTTGTGCTGCCCTTCATCAATGAGCCCCTGCCTCTCGGCCTCTGTGAACACCCTCACGACGGCGGGATCGAACTGACTGCCGGCGTTGCGGAGGATCTCGTCCACGGCCCTGCGGTGGGGCATCGCCTTCCGGTAGGGCCGGTGGGAGGTCATGGCGCAGTAGGCGTCGACGATGGTGAAGATGCGGGCGCCGAGCGGGATCTCCTCGCCCTTCAGGCCGCACGGGTAACCCTGGCCGTCCCACCGCTCGTGGTGGGAGTAGACCACCTCAGCGGCGTCGCGAAGGAACTCGATGTCGTTCAGCACCTGGCGCCCCAGCTCCGGGTGGCGCCTCATCTCTTCCCACTCCGACTCGTTCAGCGGACCGGACTTCGAAAGCACAGCGTCCGCGACGCCGATCTTGCCGATGTCGTGAAGGATGGCGGCCTTTTCGATCTGCCTCAGCTGCTCCTTGCGCAGCCCCATCTGCCAGGCCACTACCGAAGCGATCTCTGATACGCGCCGGGCGTGCCCCTGGGTAACGTTGTCGCGCAGGTCCAGGGCAGCGCAGAGCACCGCCACTATAGAATCGTACCTGTCCTTCAGCTCGTCCGCACGGCCCTCGATCTCGGTCTGCTGGCGCCGAATGTTGTTCGAGCCACGGCGCACGAGCAGCACCAGCACCAGGTAGAGGGCGGCCAGCGACGCTCCGATAGCGATGAACGCGCTCCGCTGGACGGTGCCTGTGTCAGTCCTGATGCCGGAAGACAGGTAACCGCCGAGCGCGAACCCGGCCACGAGGCTGATTACGATGGCGGCGACCGCGAAGACGGCGGTGAACTCCAGGAGGAATGTGGTCTGCCGGCGACGCGTCATCGCCTCGCCAAGACCCTTGACTGCCGTTCCCATGCTGCCCATAGCTATCTGTACCGCCTTCGTTCTTCTGCGCTAAATCCGGTCGAAATCGTCCAGGCCCGAGTCGTCCAGGAGTTTGTTCGACGCCTGCGTCGCCGCATGCGGCAGACGCCGCGAGACCTTGTTCGCGTACATGTCTGAGTCCGCCCAGTGCATCATCTCGTCCACATCCTCGCCCCCCCAGGGGAAGCCGGAGACGCCGATGGACACGTTGAGCATGAGGCGCATCCCGTCATGCTCGTACATCGGCTGCTCTTCCAGCTCCTGCCACAGCCGCTGGGCCAGGGCGAAGGCGCCGCGTTTGTCCGTATCCGGCATGAGGACCGCGAACTCGTCGCCGCCGAGGCGAGCTGGGACATCGCTTGTACGGATGTGCTTATCGATCACCTTGGCGAGGTTGGCGATCATGACATCGCCGACAGCGTGACCGTACTCATCGTTGATCTTCTTCAGACCATCGATATCCAGAACGATGAGCGCCAGCGTCTGCTTGCTGGCGCGGGCGCGGGCGAGCCCTTCCTGGAAGCGCTCGTAGAAGTAGCGCCGGTTGTAGAGCTCCGTCAGTCCGTCGTGGGAGGCCATCTTCTCAAGCTCGATAGTGCGCAGCATAAGGTGGGCCTGGTAGCGCCGGAGCAGGTCCACGTGCATCAGGCGAATGTAGCGCGCAGAGACTATGCCGTAAGCCAGTGGGAGCCCCGCCAGTAGCGGATACGCGACGTACTGCCACGAGGCGTCCGCCTGGGTTATGACGAAGAAGCCCACCACGCCGGCGGTCAGGAGCAGCGCCAGGAAACGGCTGACCCAGACCGCGCGGCCGATCGTCTCTTCGTCCCGCGCCAGGGATTCCCCTGCCGTCACGTCCGAATTCCGCTGCATCTTGTACGCGCCTGTCACTCCCACTACGGGATTCTGCCCTCTCCATAGCTCCCTTCATCGGGCCCGCCGGCAAGCCGCCGGCCACCCGCCCTGTCGCTTCCGGTAGCCCGGCCGCCCTGCCCCACGCTTGTGGGGTTTAGGCCCGAGGCTTTGCGTCCCACCCTTTCGAGTGGTTGGCCATTTTCGGGAGCTCTGAAAAGCCTATTCCACAACTCAATCGTCCCTTTCACAAGGTAAGACGCGGCCCTTCTGGGGTAGTTACAGGAAGGACGGCCAGTCAGCGGCCAGAACGCATTGCCGTCGCGCCGCCGGCCAGCGTAGATAGGGCCGCTCAGTTGCCGCGCGCCACCCGGCCGTGGGCCACCCGGCCGCCCACCCACGTCATCGCCACGTTCAGGCCCGAATCCAGCGCCAC
>JAUYGU010000093.1 GCA_030690405.1 Dehalococcoidia bacterium
GGCCCAGAAGATAACCGTCACCCTCAGCGACGGCCGCCAGTTCCAGGCCCGCATCGTCGGGCGGGACGCCCCTACGGACCTGGCGGTGCTGAAGATCGATGCGGACGGCCTGACGCCGGTGGAGCTGGGCAGCTCCGCCGGACTCCAGGTGGGCGAGAGCGTGGTGGCGATCGGAAATGCGCTGGACCTCCCCGGCGGGCCTACGGTGACGCAGGGTGTGGTGAGTGCCAAGGGGCGCCTGATCCAGGAGAACGACGTTACGATCCCCGATGCGATACAGACGGACGCCTCGATCAACCCCGGCAACTCGGGCGGGCCGCTGGTCAACATGCGCGGGCAGGTGGTGGGCATCACAACCGCCGTCATCCGCGGCCAGGCGGAGGGCATCGGCCTGGCTATCGCCATCGACAGCGCGGAGCCGATAGTCCAGGAGCTGATAGACGTTGGCCGCGTCGACCGGGGGTTCCTCGGCGTGTCGATGGTCGAGATCACGCCCTCGCTGGCGGAGAGCTTCGGGCTGGCGGTGGACCACGGCATCGGCCTGCAAAGCCTTGAGCCGGGCGGCCCCGCCGATGCCGCAGGCCTGAGGCAGGGCGATATCATCGTCAAGCTAGCCGGCGAGGAGATCAAGAACTCCGGCGACCTCTTCAAAGCGCTAACGGAGAACCGGGCGGGCGATCGCGTGGAGGTGGAGTTCTTCCGCGGGAGCAGCCAGAAGAGCGCCGAAATCACCCTGGGCTAGCGTGCTATAGTGGTCTCCAGCATGCGTTACGTTGACGCGCTGGAGAGGGAAGTGCGCCTGAAGTCGCCGCCGCGGCGCGTCGTCTCGCTCGTGCCCAGCCTGACGGAGGCGCTGTTCGCGTTCGGCGTGGGCGATGCGGTTGTGGGCGTCACCAACTTCTGCGTCGAGCCACGCGACGCCGTCGCCGGGAAGACCAGGGTCGGCGGCACCAAGACGCTGGACGTGTCCCGGGTGCTGGCCCTTGAGCCCGACCTCGTCGTCGCCAGCGCCGAGGAGAACCGCAAGGAGGACATCCAGGCGCTGGTCCGCGAGGGGCTCAAGGTCTACGTGACGTTGCCCACGACCGTGGCCGGCTCGCTCGACCTTCTCGAGCAGCTGGCCGCGATGACGGGCGCCGGGCGGGCCGCGGAGCGCATCGTGGCCGGGGGGAGGAAGGCGCTGGCGGAGGTGCAGGCCGCCAACGACGGGCGAACCCCCGTGCGCACCTTCTGTCCTATCTGGCGGAACCCTTGGATGACCATCGGCCCGGGCACCTACACGCACGACTTCATCACGGTCTGCGGCGGCGCCAACATCTTCGAGTGGCGCCACGAGCGCTATCCACGGGTGGAGCTGCGGGAGGTGGCGGAGAAGGACCCGCAGGTCGTCCTGCTGCCGGACGAGCCTTACCGGTTCGGGCCCCGGCACGTTTCGGAGATAGCCGCACTGGGAAGCATCTCCGCAGTGCGTGAGGGCCGTGTCTATGTACTGGAAGGAAGGCATCTCTGCTGGTACGGCCCCCGGATCGCGGCCGGCCTACGCTACGTCTCCTCCCTCCTCCGCGGGGAAGCCGCTTGAGAAGGTATCACCGGTAAGTTATCCTGTAATGTGGAGCGCATCAGCTCTGCGCTCCGGGGTGAAAGGGATATGTGGAACAACGTTAAGACCGTAGTATTCTTGGTCCTGCTAGGCGCCATCGCTCTTGGGATCGGTGCGATATTCGGCACCACGTGGCTCATCGTTGGCGGAGTGTTGGGCGTCGTAATCGCCTTTTCGTCCTACTGGTGGTCGGACAAGCTGGCGTTGCAGATGGCCGGCGCGCGGGAGGTGACGCCGGACGAGGAGCCGCAGTTGCATCAGATGGTGGAAGAGGTGGCTTACCAGGCGAAGCTTCCCAAGCCCAAGGTCTACGTAGTCCATAACGATGCCCCCAACGCCTTCGCAACCGGCCGCAACCCTGAGCATGCGGTGGTGGCGGTGACCACCGGTATCCGCCGCATGCTGGACGAGCGCGAGCTGAGGGCGGTGCTGGGCCACGAGCTAGGGCACATCCGCAACAGGGATATGCTGATCAACGCTGTCGTGGCTGCGATCGCGATCGCAATCATGGTTGTGGCACGGATGTTGTTCTGGGCCTCGCTGTTTGGGGGTCGTTCGCGCAGCGGCTACGGGGGCCTGCTCAGCATAGGCGCTATCCTCATAGGGTTCATCGTCGCTCCTCTCGCGGCGGCGATCGTCCGCGCCGCCATCTCCCGGTCGCGGGAGTCGGCTGCCGACGAGACGGGGGCCCAGATCACCGGCACGCCGCTGGCCCTGGCCAGCGCCCTGGAGAAGATGCAGCAGGCGGTGCAGGCGCGACCGATGGAGGTCAATCCGGCGATCTCCCATCTGTTCATAGTGAACCCGCTCAAGGGCGGTGACTTTGTCATGGGGCTGTTCCGCAGCCATCCGCCCATCCCGGAGCGCGTCGAGCGGCTGAACGAGATCGCGCGGAAGATGGGGTCGTTCAGCTAGGCGAACTGCGCGAAACCGTACCCGAACGCCAAGCTTAAGCCTGGCCTTGTCGTGTGCGAGACGACCCGCAGCTACTAGTACCCGCGGGTCAGGCTTAAGCCTGACC
>JAUYGU010000096.1 GCA_030690405.1 Dehalococcoidia bacterium
TAGCCGTTTCTTTGCCTTTCGTCTACAGAAACGCCAGATGCTTTTTGCTTACTCACCTCAACTGTATCCACACTGAAGAGTGTAGAGCCGCGCCGTAGCCGCCCTTTACACCAATCGGATCAGCGAATAAAGTTGACCTGAATTGCCTCCCGCCACCCCGGATAGGAGCCTCCCCGCTTGAGCGAGACCGATGGCTTCAACCACGAATACGCGACGATAAACGGCCTGCGCTACCATTACGTCCGCGAGGGCAGCGGGCCGCCCCTCTTCCTCATTCACGGCTGGCCCGGCTTCTGGTACGAGTGGCACCTGAACATCAAGACCCTCGCCCGGTCGTTCGACGTCGTCGTCCCGGACATGCGCGGCTACGGCTACTCCGATAAGCCGGACCTGCCGCCGGAGGAGGGCTACACCGACGAGGTCATGGCCGAAGACCTGCGCGCCCTGGTGGCGCACCTGGGCTTCGAGAAGGTGAACATCGTCTCCCACGACTTCGGCTCCGTCTGGACGCAGCGCTTCGTCCGCACCCACCCTCAACTGGTGGACCGCCTCATACTCTTCCAGCCCGCCTACCCCGGGATCGGTCCCCGCTTCTTCACGCCGGACCGCCTCAGCGAAGTCTGGTACATGTTCTTCCACCAGCTCCCCCTGGCCGAGGAGCTTGTCGGCTCCAGCCGCAAGGCCACGGAGATATACCTCCGCGACCGCCTCTCCCACTGGTCATACGACAAGTCGCTCTGGACGGACGAAGAGATAGAGCGCTTCGTGGACGCTTTCTCCCAGCCGGGCGCCCTGAGGGGCGGCTTCAACTGCTACCGCGCCATGTTCCGCACCATGGGCCGCAGCCTCCAGGGAGACCTCACTATCCGCGCCCCCACGCTGGTCCTCTGGGCGGAGAACGACCCGATATTCCCCGCCGTCTGGGCCGATAAGCTTCCCGACTTCTTCCCGAACCTGACCATCCGAACCGTCCCTGAGTGCGGCCATTGGGTGCAGCGGGAGAAGCCCGGCCTGCTCCATGAAGCCATCGCCGAGTTCATCCCCGCCTGAGGAAAGGAGACCGCCCGTGCGCCTTGAGACTGTAGTCGTAGCCCCCAGCATCCAGGACCTGGCCGATTACGCCCGCCGCATGGAGGAGATGGGCTACGACTCTATCGTCACGCCGGAGGCCGGCCACGACCCGTTCCTGCCCCTCATGATCATCGCGGAGCACACGCAGACGCTCCGCTTCGGCACCGCCGTCGCCATCGCCTTCCCGCGCAGCCCCTTCGCCGTCGCCCAGATGTCCTGGGACCTCCAGCGCTTCTCCGGCGGCCGTTTCATGCTGGGGCTGGGCACGCAGGTGAAGGGCCACAACGAGCGTCGCTACTCCACCCCCTGGCCGGCGCCGCCCGGCCCCCGCCTGCGCGAGTACATCCTCTGCCTCAAGGCGATCTTCCACACCTTCCAGACCAACGAGCGCCCCAGCTTCCAGGGCCAGTGGTACCAGTTCACCCTCATCTCCCCCTTCTTCAACCCCGGCCCCAACCCGGACGGCGGCAGCCTCCCCATCTACATCTCCGCCGTCAACAAGTACAACTGCCGCCTCGTCGGTGAGCTGTGCGATGGCATCCGCATGCACCCGTTCAACACCCCCAAGTACACGCGAGAGGTGATCATGCCCGCCATCGAAGAGGGCGCCAAGAAGGCCGGCCGCAAGCTGTCGGACATCGATATCGTCGGCGGCGGCTTTCTGATCACCGGCAAGACCGAAGAGGAGGTGGAGAGGGCGAAGGCGCCGGTAAGGCAGCAGATCTCCTTCTACGCGTCCACCCGGGCTTACCTGCCTGTGCTGGAGTGCCACGGCTGGGACGAGGTGGGCGCGAAGCTGTTCCGGCTGTCCATGGAGGGCAAATGGCCGGAGATGGGCGCCGCGATCACGGACGAGATGCTTGAGCAGTTCGCCATCATCGGCACGTACGACGAGATAGTGCCGAAGATCAAGGAGCGCTACTACGATGTCGCCACCACGCTGGACTTCGGCTACGCGACCTTTACCGCGGAGCAGGCGGAGCGGCTACGCTGGATGGTGCAGGAGCTTAAGAAACCCTGACCGGCCCCCGCATGAACGCAGCCGATAGGGAGACCGCAGAACGCCACCTCGCGATCTGGGAGGGGTTCCGGCGGCGGCCTGAGATATCGCCCTGGGCCGGCCGGCTATCGCTTCCCGCAGACGTGGCGGCCATGGTGGGTTTCGTCGTTCCCGTCGAGGGCGAGGCCGTCCGCTGCGCCCTGGCGGACGCTTTGGTCAGGCTCAACGCCGGCGGCTGCCTCCTGCCCTACCCACCCGATTACTGGCACATCACGATCGTGCCGCCCGCTCTCCTCGCAGAGGGAGAGCGGGCGCGGCCGGCCGGCAGTCCGCCCCTCCTGCCGGTCTCCTTCGCCCTGGAGGCGCTCGAAACGGCGCGGACGGCCGTACGGGGGGCGGAGCCGTTTGAGGTCTCCGTGCGCGGCGTGAACGCCTTTCGGGACGTCCTCGTCGCCATCCCCTACGACGGCGGCCGCGGCCTGGATCTCGGACGCGTCCTCCGCTCGGCGCTACCGGAGCTGCCGGCGCGCTACCACACCGGCCACGACCCCGTGCCCCACATATCGCTCGCCCAGTACGCCCGCGGAGGCCGCCTGGAGGCCCTGGCCGGGCTGCTGGAGGCGGAACGCGAGACTCCGCTCGGAAGCTTCCACGTCGAGCGGCTTGAGATGTTCGTGCTGCCGGTGCATGACGGAGCGCCCGGCTCCGTCGAGAAGCACGAGATAACCCTGGGCCGACCGTGACGCCAAAGAGCGAGTTCGTAGAGGCGGGTGGGCTCCGCTTCCACTACCGGGATTGGGGCGGAAAGGGACAACCGCTGCTGCTCCTGCACGGCCTTGCCTCCAACGCGCGCATCTGGGACCTGACCGCTCCGTTGCTCACCGGCGGCTTCCGGATCGTCGCCCTGGACCAGCGCGGCCACGGCCTCAGCGACAAGCCGGACGGCGGCTACGACTTCGCGTCTGTCACCGGGGACCTGGCGGCGTTCGTTCAGGCGCTGGGGCTGGAGCGGCCGGCGCTGGCGGGCCACTCCTGGGGCGCAAACGTCGCTCTGCAGTTCGCGGCGGACCACCCGGACGCCGTCTCCGCCCTGGCCCTGGTGGATGGCGGCTTCCTGGAGATATCCGCCTTCGAGGGGATGACCTGGGAGCGCACCTTGGAGATGATGTCGCCGCCGCCGCTGGCGGGGATAAAGCTGGAAGCGTTCCTCCAGGGCGCCCGCAACTGGCCGGGGCTGGGCGAGTTCTGGAACGACGATGTCCAGGAGATTGTCCTGGCCAACTTCCGCATCGACGAAGAGGGCAGAATCTACCCCCACCTCAGCCGCGACAACCACCTGAAGATATTGCGCTCCTTGTGGGATCAGAAGCCGTCGGCCCTCTGGTCCCGCATTCGCTGCCCCACCCTCCTCATCCCCTCCGCACGCGACAATCCCGACCCGCGCAACGCCGTCTGGTTGGAGCACAAGCGGAAGGGCATCGCCCTTGCGGAGCAGCGCGCGCCGTCGCTGAAGGTCACCTGGATGAACGACACCATCCACGACGTGCCGCTACAGCGTCCTCAGGAGCTTGCCGGGGCTATTCGGTCGTTCCTGGAGAGCCGGGCCTAGGTCTGTCCGCCGCTAGCGCGCTGGCTCGTGAACAGGTGGTACGCCCGCTCGAACGTCTCCTCGTCCAGCACGGGGTCACGCTCGTCATAGGCCGCGCCTTCGATGACGACCTCAACGAGGTCCTTGGCGTAGACGGCCCTGGGGGGATCACCGCCCTGGCCGTACAGCCGCTCGACCACACGCTCTATCGCCCCTTCGGGGGTGTGGACATTCTTCTGGCGGCAGAGCTGGCGCAGGATCTCCGCGAACTCCTCCCGGCCCGGGCTCGGTATCTCCACCTTGTAGAGGATCCGCCTCAGGAGGGCGTCGTCCGCCAGGTGCTCCACCGGCTGGTTTGTCGCGAACAGGAGCTGGACGTCAAAGGGGATGGTCAGCTTCTCCCCTGTGATGAGGCCAAGGCTATCCCAGCCGCGCTCGACGGAGATAAGCCAGCGGGTCATCAGTTCTCGCGGCGACGTGCGCTGCCGGCCAAGGTCATCCGCCACCAGCACGCCGCCCTGCGCCTTCACGTGGGCAGGCGCCTGGTAGAAGCGCGACTGCGGGTCGTAGGCGAGATCCAGCGACTCCGGTCCCACCTCAGACCCGAGGAGGACAGCCGGCCGCCGCACCAGGACCCAGCGCCGGTCCAGCTTCGCCTCGTCCTTCGTGGTGTTGCTATCGTCAAGCTCCTCCAGCGATTCGTGGATCGAGGGGTCAAATACGCGGATCACCTGACCGTAAGCGTATATCGCGTACGGTACGAGCACTCCGCCCTCTAGGCTGTGGGCGTAGCGCTCCAGGATGCAGGTCTTGCCGTTTCCGGAGGGGCCGTAGAGCATCGTAGTTTTGCCGGAGTAGAGGGCGCGGGCGACCGCGTCCGCGACCTCGGGCGCGAGGACGGACTGGCTGAGGATCGACTTGATTCGGGCCGGCGCGACAGTCTCCCTGCGGGCCTGCTGCGCCCGCATCACCTCGGCGTACTGCTCCGCCGTCACCGGCACGGGGCCGGCGTAGCGGGTGCGCTCCAGCGCCTCGGAGGCCCTGGCGGTGCCGCGCTCGGAGAGGCGGTAGCGGTAGTTACCGGTGAACAGGTCAGACTGGCTCATGACCTCGCACAGCCGCTCTTCCTGGATGGCCGCAAGGATCTGCTGCACCATGTTCTGACCCAGCCCCAGCCGGCGCATCAGCTGCGCCGACGAAGGCGTGCCGGAGTAGTGCATTATCTTCAGCGTCAGATCGGTGAGGAACGCCTTGGAGAGGCCCACCTCTGCCAGCGTGCGCGGCTGCCTCGGGAACAGTCCGTCCTGTGAGCCGTCCTCCAGCGAGGCGTCATCCTCTTCGGCTTCCAGGGTAGCGGCGACGTTCCTCAGCGTCTGCGCAATGGAGTCGCCGCTTTCGCCGTGGCCGGGATCGCGGTCCTGCTCCAGGCCACGGCCGTTATCCCCAAAGCCTTCCCGGCCGGCGGCCGCGCCGGACGAAGGCTCCTGCGTGCCGTCTGCAAACTCCTCACCGGGCACACCTTCCCTGGGCTCCTGTCCGCTTTCCATATAGAGATCCTCTTCTCGTGACCTAAGACTGCGTTCGCCTTCATCAGGTTAAGACGTCCCCGTCATAGATTGCGTTACCTGCGCTCGCACGGGCGGGGCCGGAAACGGACGCCGGCGAGCCGGCCGGCGAACCCAGGCGTTTGTAATTGTGAACACAAACCCTTGACTGACGCACCCGCGCGATGCTATAAGATGCTCAAGCCACCCCCAGGCGATAGACGCTGACAAGGCGCCCTATCGGGTTTTTCGATGTACACATTCGGAGACCATCGCCAATGGAGATACCGCCCGTAGTCATCGACCGCCTCCCGCTCTACACGCGGGCCCTGTCCGCCCTCGAGTCAGAGGCGCGGGATGTCGTCAGCTCCCAGGAGCTGGGCACCCGTCTGGGCGTGACCCCCGCCCAGATCCGCAAGGACCTCAGCTACTTCGGTCGCTTCGGCAAGCAGGGACGCGGATACAACGTCCGCAAGCTCCTAGATGAGCTGCAGCGCATCCTGGGTCTGGACCGGCAATGGCGAATGGCGCTTGTGGGTGTGGGCAAGCTGGGCCGCGCGATCCTGGGGTACGAGGGGTTCGCGCCGCAGGGGTTCCGCATCGTCCAGGCGTTTGATACAGACCCCACGCGGGTCGGCGAACAGCTCAACGGCCTGACCGTCAAGAGCGCCGATGAGCTGGAGAGCGTGCTATCGGCGAACCCGGTGGACGTGGGGATCGTCGCCGTCCCGGCGGAGATCGCCCAGAGCGTGATCAACACGCTGGTCAAGTGCGGCGTGCGCGCAATCCTGAACTACGCGCCGATAGCCGCCCAGGTACCGCGGGGAGTCCACCTCAAGCGCATAGAGCCCGTCCTTGCGCTCCAGAGCATGACCTACTACCTCAAGAACTCCCGCGGCCCCGCCTGAGGCACCCTAGAAGCTGACCAGCCACTCCCCTTCGGGAGGCTGCGCCCTCAGGATCAGCTCCAGGTGCTCCAGGGCGATACCCGCCCCTATCGCCACGCACTCCATCGGGTTGTCCGCCACGTAGCAGGGGATGCCGATCTCCTGCGTGATCAGCCGGTCCAGGTTCCGCAGCAGCGCCGTCCCGCCCGTCAGCACGATCCCGCGGTCGATTATGTCGGAGGCGAGTTCCGGCGGCGTCCGCTCCAGGACCGACCGCACCGCCCCCAGGATCGTCTGGAGCGAATCGTGCAGCGCGGTGCACACGTCCTCCGCCGTCACCGTAATCGTCTTCGGCAGGCCGGTGATCTGATCGCGACCGCGCACGTCATACGTCAGTTGCTCTTCCAGCGGCAGCGCGCTGCCTATCGCGACCTTCAGCTCTTCGGCCGTGCGGTCCCCGATGTGGAGGTTGTAGCGCCGCTTGACGTGGCTGGCTATGGCGTCGTCCAGCCTGTCCCCGGCGACCCGGACCGACTCGCTGACCACTATGCCGTACATGGAGATGACGGCCGCCTCAGCGCGGCCGCCGCCGATGTCCACCACCATGTGGCCCTGGGGCAAGCTGACCGGAATCCGGGCACCGATGGCGGCCGCGAGCGGCTCCGGGATGACGTGCGCCGGCCGCCGGGCGCCGGCGGCCTCGCAGGCGTCCTGCACAGCCCGCTGCTCAACCCCCGTCACGCCCGCCGGCACGCAGATCATCACCTCCGGCTTCACCAAGGACAGACGGCCGTTCACCCTGCCGATGAAGTAGCGCAGCATCGCCTCCGTCGTCAGGTAATCGGCGATGACCCCGTCGCGCATGGGGCGTATCACCTGGATCGCGCCGGGCGTGCGGCCCAGCATCTCCCGCGCCTCGTTCCCCACGGCGACGATCGTGTTGTCCCGCTGGGCAACCGCCACCACGGCAGGCTCAGCGATGACGATCCCCTTGCCCTTCACGTACACAAGGACGTTGGCCGTGCCGAGGTCTACTCCAATGCGCTTTCCGAACAAACTCACACCCTCTGAATCGCCGCCCCTAAACGGCTAAGCTTCTCGCCGATGCGCTCGTACCCGCGGTCCACATGGTACACGTCGGCGACCTCAGTACGGCCGCTAGCCGCCAGCCCGGCCAGAATGAGCGCCGCCCCTGCCCGCACGTCCAGGGCCCGGACGCTGGAACCTATTAGTGGGGTAGGCCCGCTAATGATAGCAGTGGTGGTCCCGGTAGTCACTACCTCCGCCCCCATCTTGCGCAGCTCGCCGACGTACAGCAGCCGGTTATCGAACACCCTCTCGTGCACGTAGCTCACGCCCCGCGCCTGCGTCAGGAGGACAGCCATGGGCGCCTGCAGGTCTGTGGCCAGGCCCGGGTACGGCAGCGCCTGTATAGTGACCGCGCGCAGGTCGCCGTCGCACCACACGCGAAGCACGTCGCCGTCCTCTTCCACCGTCACGCCGGCCTCCCGCATCTTCGCGATCAGCGAGAACATGTGGCCCAGCACCACACGCCGGATCTCCACCCGGCCGCGGGTGATGGCGGCGGCGATGGCGAACGTGCCGGCCTCCAACCGGTCCGGGATGATGCTGTGGGTTGTCCCGCGGAGCTTCTCCACCCCTTCAATGGTGACGGTGTGGCTACCGGCGCCGCTGATCCGCGCTCCCATGGAGTTAAGCAGTGCGGCCAGGCTCTGCACCTCCGGCTCCGCCGCCGCGTTCACGATGGCGGTGGTGCCCTTGGCGGTCGCCGCCGCCAGCATCAGGTTCTGAGTCCCCAGCACGCTGGGGTAGTCCGCGAACACGCGCGCCCCTCGCAGCCCCGCGGTCTCCGCGACGTACTTCTCGCCCTCGCGGCCCACACGGGCGCCCATCGCCTGGAAGCCCGCCAGGTGAACGTCGATCGGTCGCTGGCCGATCACGTCGCCCCCCGGCGGCGAGCAGCTGGCGGTACCCAGCCGCGCCAGCAGCGCGCCCATCACCAGGAAGCTCGCCCGCAGGCTGCCGACCAGCTCCGTCGGCGGCGAGGAGGCCGTCAGGCTGGCGGCGTTGATGCGCAGGCCGTGCTCCGACGTCGACTCAACGACGGCGCCGAGGCTGCGGAGCACCTCCGCCATGTGGCCCACGTCGCCGATCGCGGGGACGTTCTCCAGGTAACAGTCTTCCTCCACCAGGAGCGCCGCCGCCATCGCGCCCATCGTCGCGTTCTTGGAGCCGCTGACGTCAACGACGCCTTCCAGCGGCCGTCCGCCCTCGATGACGAGCTTCGTATCGTCGCGGCTGCTGGTGAATATGAGCGGGGCGGTCTGCTCTCTCAAAGCGAATCCCGTCAGGGCCCGTGCGGACCGGGTGGCACGCCGCCCCGGCGACGGCGGCGGCGCTCTGCGACCTTTAGGCGGGCCAACGCCCGCGCCAGGGAAGCCCCCGCGCGGGCCAGGTCCTCCTCCGATACGCGCTCCTCCAACCGCCTCTGGGCGCGGCGGCGCGCCTCCTCCGCCCTTACGGTATCGATCTCTTCCGCCCGCTCGGCCGCGTCGGCCAGGATCGTCACACGGTTCTGGCGCACCTCGATGAAGCCGCCGGTGATCGCCATCTCCACCTCGTCAGCCCCCTTGACGATCCGCAGAACCCCCGGCTGAATCATCGTCAGCAGCGGCGCGTGCAGCGTCAGCACGCCCAGCTCGCCCTCGACGCCGGGCACGATCAGCCGCTCCACACCGTCCTCGGAGTAGACCAGCCGTTCCGCCGTGACGATATCAACCTTGAGTGCCATCTCTAGCTCACCAGCTCCCGCAGGAGTGACTTGAGTCTCGGCGCGGCCGCGGGCGCCTTCCGGAGGCCCACGACCTCATCGTTACTAACGATGAGGGGGCTGCGTTGGAAGCGGCCTGCGTGGTCATAATAGCAGAACCTCCTACGCCGTCGCCGCTTCCTTCTCCATCCGCTCCGCCTGCTCCACCGCCTCCTCAATGCCGCCCACCATGTAGAACGCCTGCTCCGGCAGGTGGTCCCACTTGCCATCCAGGATCTCGCGGAAGCCGCGCACGGTGTCCTTGACGGGCACGTAGCGCCCCGCGCGGCCGGTGAACACCTCCGCTACGAACATCGGCTGGGTCAGGAAGCGCTGGATGCGGCGAGCGCGGGCCACGGCCTGCTTGTCCTCATCCGATAGCTCCTCCACGCCCAGGATGGCGATGATGTCCTGCAGGTCACGGTAGCGCTGGAGGACGGCCTGCACGCCGCGCGCCGTCTGGTAGTGCTCTTCGCCGACGATGCGGGGGTCCAGGATGCGGGAGAACGAGGTCAGCGGGTCCACCGCCGGGTAGAGGCCCTGCTCAACCAGGGAGCGCTCCAGGGAGATGACGGCGTCCAGATGCCCGAACGTCGTTACCACGCCGGGGTCCGTGTAGTCGTCGGCGGGGACGTAGATCGCCTGGAAAGAGGTGATGGAGCCCCGCTTGGTGGAGCTGATGCGCTCCTCCAGGGCGCCCATGTCCGTGGCCAGGGTGGGCTGGGAGCCCACGGCGGAGGGCATGCGGCCGAGCAGCGCGGAGACCTCCATGTTCGCCAGGATGTAGCGGTATATGTTATCGATGAACAGCAGGACGTCCTGGCCCTCCTGATCGCGGAAGTACTCCGCCATCGTCACGCCGGTCAGGCCGATGCGCGCGCGCACGCCCGGAGGCTCGTTCATCTGGCCGAAGACGAGCACCGTCTTCTCGATGACGCCGGAGTCTCGCATCTCGTGCCAGAGGTCGTTCCCCTCGCGGGAGCGTTCGCCCACGCCGGCGAACACGGAGAAGCCGCCGTGCTCAGTGGCGATGTTTCGGATTAGCTCCTGGATGATGACGGTCTTGCCGACGCCGGCGCCGCCGTAGGCTCCCACCTTGCCACCCCTGGTGAAGGGCGAGACGAGGTCGAACACCTTGATGCCGGTCTCGAACACATGCGGCGTCGTCTCGCGCTCCTCCATCGGCGGCGCCGGCCGGTGGATCGGCCAGTATTCGTCGGCCTTGACGTCGCCCAGGCCGTCCAGGGGCTCTCCCAGCACGTTGAACAGCCGGCCCAGGCAGGCGTGCCCCACCGGCACGGCGATCGGCCCGCCGGTATCGACGCACTCGGCGCCCCGGCGCAGGCCGTCGGTGGTGTCCATCGCCAGGCAGCGCATCCAGTTGTTGCCCAGGTGCTGCTGCACTTCGACGATCAGCTTCTTGCCGTCCCCGGCGTCCACCTCGACGGCGCTGTAGACCGACGGCAGCTCCTCCGCCGGGAACTCCACGTCCACGACGGTGCCGATGACCTGAACGAGTCTGCCTTTCGCACCCTTCGCCATCATTCGCCTCCTGAATTGACCGCAGATAGCCACAGATGAAACACAGACGCTCCTGGGCCGATCTCTATCTGTGCCGAATCTGTGCTCATCTGTGGCTATTCCCCGAGCTTACTCCGCTTTCAGAGCCTCTACGCCGCCGGTGATGTCCAGCAGCTCGCCCGTGATCGACTCCTGACGGGCCTTGTTGTAGACCAACGTGAGGTCGCTCATTATCTCGTTGGCGTTATCGCTGGCGTTGCGCATCGCCACCATCCGCGCCGACTGCTCGCTGGCGATCGCCTCCAGCGCGGCGCCGTAGACCTGCCGCTCGACGTAGCGCGGCAGCAGCTCGGCAAGCACCTCCTCGCGGCTCGGCTCGTAGATGTAGTCGACGCCCCAGGTAGCGGCCTCGACCGGCGGCTCCACCGGCAGCAGCTTGTATATCTCCGGCCGCTGCACGACGGTGCTCACGAACTGGCCGTAGTGGATGAACACCTCGTCCGCCAGGCCGTTCACGAAGTCCTCCATCACCACCTGGGCGATGGGCCGAAGCTCCTCGTAGCCGGGGTTGTCGCCGATGTTGATGAACTCCGCGACCACGTCCTGGCCGGTGCGCCGCATGAAGTCGCGCCCCTTGCGCCCAACGGCCACGATGCGGACCGGCTTGCCCAGCTCCAGGATGAACGAAGCCATCCGGCGGTTCAGGATAGCGGGGAGGCCGCCGCAGAGCCCGCGGTCCGGCGTGACGTACACGACCTCCACCGTCTTCACGTCATCGTGGCGCCGGAGGATCGGGGGCAGCGTCTCCGCGTCCACGAAGGGGAGCGTCTCCGCCCGATCGGCCAGCACCCAGCGCATCTTCTCGGCGTAGGGTCTGGCGGCCAGCGCGCGCGCCTGCGTGCGCCGCATCTTGGACGCCGCCACCAGCTCCATGGCGCGCGTTATCTTCGCCGTGCTCTGGATGCTGCGTATGCGCCGCCGTATCTGGCGAAGCTGTCCCGCCATTAGTAGGGCACCTTCCACCCCAGCCTGAAGGCTGGGGCATGACGAACACCATCGATGCCGCGGACTTCAGTCCGCGGTAGGACACAGCCCCTCTGGATGCTGCGGATGCGGCGCCGTATCTGGCGCAGGGTTCCCGCCATTTAGATTCCGCCTCCAGACGAACTAGGGGTCAGCATTATCGAGAGGCTCCACCCATTGGCCAATCCAAGTGCCCGAGTGGGTTAGCCCCCACCCCCAGCAGCATTTAAAGATACCCGCGTCGCGCCGGCCCGTTATCGCATCCTTAATGACGATAACCTTTTCCCCGGGGCGATGGCCCTTCGTTGCTATGTGAGCAACGGCCGTAAAGCGTTGCCCTCCCGTGCTCGTGAGGTACGGCCGCCCTCCGCCCTCGTTCAACCACTTCCATATGGCGGCAAACTCCTTCTCGACTGGTACGGGTCGTCCGTGTTCCATCGCCTGCCCCTAGTAGGGCACCGTCTCCTTGAACTGCTGGACGGCCGCCTTCAGCTTCTCCTCAAGCTCCGGCGCCAGCTCCTTCGCCTCGTCGATCTGCTTCAGCACCTCCGGGTGGTTGCCCTGCATGTAGTTGTGGAACGCCTCCTCGAACGGGCGCACCTTGGCCAGCTCAACGTCGTCCAGGTGGCCGTTGACGCCGACGTAGAGGATGCTCACCTCCTGGGCCAGCGTCAGCGGCCGGAACTGCAGCTGCTTGAGCACCTCCGTCAGCCGCTGGCCGCGCTCCAGTTGGCGGCGGGTGGCGGCGTCCAGCTCCGCCGTGCCGAACTGGGCGAAGGCGGCCAGTTCCCGGAACTGCGCCAGGTCGATGCGGAGGCCGCCCGCCACCTTGCGCATCGCCCGCGTCTGGGCGGCGCCGCCCACGCGCGAGACGGAGAGCCCAACGTTGATGGCGGGCCGGATGCCGGCGTTGAACAGGTCCGCCTCCAGGTACACCTGCCCATCGGTGATGGAGATGACGTTCGTCGGGATGTAGGCGGAGACATCGCCGGCCTGCGTCTCGATGATCGGCAGGGCGGTCAGGGAACCGCCGCCGTGCTCCGGCGCCAGCTTGGCGGCCCGCTCCAGCAGGCGGCTGTGAAGGTAGAACACGTCGCCGGGGTAGGCCTCGCGGCCCGGCGGCCGCCGCAGGAGGAGCGACATCTGCCGGTAGGCCCAGGCGTGCTTGGAGAGGTCATCGTAGATGACCAGCGCCTCCTTGCCCTGCTCCATGAACTCCTCGCCGACGGCGCAGCCCGCGTACGGGGCGAGATACTGCAGCGCGGCGGGGTCGGCGGCGTTGGCCGCCACCACCACCGTGTGCTCCATGGCGCCGTGCTCCTCCAGCGTCGCCACGACCTGCGCCACCTTCGACGCCTGCTGGCCGATGGCGACGTAGATGCAGACCAGGTCGCCCCCCTTCTGGGCAATGATCGTGTCCAGGCAGATCGCCGTCTTGCCGGTGAAGCGGTCGCCGATGATCAGCTCGCGCTGGCCGCGGCCGATCGGGATCATGGCGTCCACAGCCTTGATGCCGGTGTGCACAGGGCTGGCCACGCTCTGGCGCATCACCACGTTCGGCGCGATGCGCTCCACAGGCCGCGCCTTGTCCGACTTCACGGGGCCCTTGCCGTCCAGCGGCTGGCCCAGCGGATCCACGACGCGGCCGATGAGCCCATCGCCGACGGGCACCTGTACGATACGACCGGTGGAGCGGACCTCGTCGCCCTCCCTGATCCCCTTGTGGTCGCCGAGGACGATGGCGCCCACGGTGTCTTCCTCCAGGTTCAGGGCCATCCCCATCACGCTGTTGGGGAACTCCAGCAGCTCGCTGTACATGCAGCCGCGCAGGCCGTGCACGCGGGCGATACCGTCGCCGGATTCGACCACCGTGCCGACGTCCACCGCCGTGATGGCGCCGCCGAACTGCTCGATCTGCTGCCGGATGATCGACGCTATCTCTTCTGGCCGGACCGCCATATCGTCCTCCTATGCCCATTCATCCTGTAGCTGCAGGGCTTTAGCCCTGCCTGAAGCCGGGCAGGCCTGAAGGCCTGCAGCTACGCCTGTCCTTCGGATAGTGCGTTACTCCTCCGAAGTCTCCAGCTGCCGCCGCCAGGCGGAGAGGTCTCCGAAGTGCTCCCGGTAGTGCTCGTAGGTATCCCCGGCGAAGCGCTCCAGCACGGTGCGTCCCTTCACGTTCTCCTGGAGCCGCTCGGCGGGGAACGCCGCCAGCGCGTCCATCGCTTTCTGGAAGCTCTCCAGCCACTCCTCCCGTATATCGGCCAGCGGCCGCCCTACGCGGGACTGCCGCTCTCGCTCGTTCCATTCGTCCACCGCCTTCTCGCTGCCCGGCGCCGCCACGTCCTCCGGCCTCCCACCGGCGACGGCCTGGAGGTCGGCGGCGGCCTTGTCCGCCCAGAAGGCGATGTGCCCCAGCAGGTCCTTCACGGACCACCCTTCGATGACGCCAAGCTGCTCCATCTCCGTCTCCGAGAAGGAGTCGACGGCGGAACCCAGCGCCTCCCAGGCGTGCAGCAGCTCGCGCTCGATGTCGCCCTTTGCGCTGCCGGTCATGCCCGCGCCTCCTGCAGGCGGCGCTTGAGCGCCGCCAGCCGGCTCCGCGTGGAACCGTCGATGAGCTTGTCGCCGATTCGGGCGACGAGCCCCCCGATGATCCCTTCGTCCACCCGCGTTTCGACGACGACCTGCTTGCCGGTTATCTCCCCCAGCTTCTCGGCGACGGCCTTCGCCTCAGCCTCGGAGAGCTGTACGGCGGTCGTCACCTCCGCGTGGGCGATGCCGCGGGCCGCGTCGGCGAGCTCCTGGAACGCCTCCGCTATCTGGGTCGCCAGGGCCGTGCGGCCGCGGTGGACCAGCAGGCGGGCCAGGTTGAGGACGAGCGGGTCGACGCTCGCCAGCGTCCACTCCGCCAGCGCGACCTTGTCCGCGGTGGAGATACGCGCTTCCTGCATCACGGCCGCCATCTGCGGATCGGAGAACGCCGCCGCGACGAGGGCTAGCCCCTCCGACCAGCTTTGCTCCGTGCCGGCCTCGCGGGCGATCTCGAACGCCGCCTCGGCGTAACGGCGGGCCGCGATATCTCGGATCACGTCTGGCCGTCACCCCCTCCGCCGCCGGGCGCCTCCGCCAGCACTTCCTCGATGAGCTCGGAGTGCGCTTTGCGGTCCAGGCTGCGCTTGATCACGCGCTCGGCGGCGGTAATCGTAAGGCCGGCGAACTCCTTCCGTAAGTCGGCGATGGCGGCGTCGCGCTCCAGCTGTATCTCACTGCGGGCGCGCTCCAGGAGCGTCTCCGCCTCCGCGCGGGCGGACTGGCGGGCCTCCTCATGGATGCGGGAGGACATCTGCTGGGCCTGGCCGATGAGAGCCTGGCCCTCCTGTCGCGCTTTGTCCAGCTCCCCCGCCACCTCCTTCTCCGTATCGGCGAGGCGTCGCTTCGCCTCGTCGGACGCGTCGAGCCCCTCCTGGATGCGGGTGCGGCGTTCGTCCAGCAGCGGGAACAGGAAGCGCTTGAACGCCCAGGCCAGCACCAGGAACAGGATCGTGAAGTTGATGAGCTGGGCGATGAGGCTGGGGATGTTGAGCCCCAGCGCTCCGATGCCGCCCTCTGCCAGGAATACCATCTCGGTAGCTCCCGTCTGGTACGCTTTCGGGCCGGCGCCTAGAAGACGAAGCCGATCATCACGGCCGTCACGAGGGCGTAGATGCCGATAGCCTCCGCGAAGGCCAGGCCCAGGATCATGTTCGTCTGGATCACCGGCTGGGCCTCCGGGTTGCGGCCCAGGGCCTCCATCGCCCGGCCGACCAGGTTGCCGAT
>JAUYGU010000099.1 GCA_030690405.1 Dehalococcoidia bacterium
GCCGAGCGCGCCATCCGCTACGCCTTCGAGCTGACCCGCAAGCGCGACCGCAAGCGCCAGCTCCACCTCGTCGGCAAGACGAACGTCCTCACCTACGTGCACGACACCTGGTGGCGCGCCTTCCACGAGGTGGGCGAGGCCGACTACCCGGACATCAGCCGGGAGTACGCCCACGTGGACGCGGCCTGCATGTGGTTCGTGAAGAATCCGGAGTGGTTCGACGTCATCGTCATCGAGAACATGTTCGGCGACATCATCACGGACCTGGGGGCGATGATCCAGGGCGGGATGGGCGTGGCCGCCGGCGGGAACATCAACCCGGAGGGCGTCTCCATGTTCGAGCCGATAGGCGGCAGCGCGCCGAAGTATACGGGTCAGGGGGTGGTCTGCCCGCTGGCGGCGATCGGCGCGGCGCAGATGATGCTGGAGGAGCTGGGCGAGGCGGAGGCGGCCGCCCGCGTGGAGGCGGCGATCGTGAAGGCGCTGGAAAGCGGCAAGATCAAGTCGGTCTCCGCCGGCCGGATGGGGCTATCGACGTCGGAGGTGGGGGAGCTGGTGGCGGGGCTGGTGTGAGGGGGGAGAATCACCTACAGGTTGTAGTCTGTGTGATCCGCCATCTGATCATGCGCGCTCCGGTCCACCCAATGGCACCATATGTTGTGCTTTGGAATGCTGAGCCGCCTCGCGCTTGAAGGGCTTGACCAGTTCATCACTTCCACGCGGGGATTTCCAGCCGACTTTCGATACACGTACTCAAGAGCGGGCTTGAGATCTGAGTCCGTCGACGCAATCACGCCCACGTCATAGTGTCCATCGATCGCCATCGCAACGACGTCTATGGCCAGAGCAACATCTTATGCCTTTTTCTCGTGGCTTGTCGTCGGGCCATGTAGGTGGGTACCGCAACGCGCGTGCGATGACGATGGCTCCGGCACGCTCCCACGATGAGCACTGCTTCATATGGGCTGCATAGGTCCGCGGTTCTTTTGTCGACTCCGGCCTACCCGTATATATTCGGACTTGGTGCAGCGCGGTAGTGGAGTTGGGGCTCGGACGCGAGGCCATCAGCTCGCCCAACTTAATCGGGTCAAACTGACCACAAACGTGGGAGTCCTCGTGGCTGAAGAAAGCTCTCCTTGCCCCCTTATACAGGTTTTGCGCGTCGACAAATAAGACGAGTCGTTGTGAAGTCACGAGGAAAACAAACCCCGCCAATTCGCCTCCGAAGAGACGAATGGCGGGGAAGATTGCAGTGTTAGTCTACCAATGTATTAACGTATGTCAAGCGGTGTTTGTTACATTACCAACCTCATCTACTACATGTTTTCCTCAATTGTCAAGCCCAAGCGCCGCGACCTTGATAGCCCTTACGAGCCCAACGACGGACGACAATCCCCCCTGCCCTGTGCTAAATTGACAACCGCTCGCCCCAACTCGGCGCCATAGCCAGCGGAGGACCAGATGTCCGATAGCGCCCCGAACTACGAGACGATCCTCTACGAGAAGCGAGGCCGCGTCGGCCTGATCACGCTCAACCGGCCGGAGAAGCTCAACGCCTGGAACCCCCGCATGGAGTCGGAGTTCATCGACTGCGTGACGCGGGCGAGCGAGGACCGCGAGGTTGGGGCGCTGGTGGTGACGGGGGCGGGTCGCGCCTTCTGCGCCGGCGGCGACATCAGCGGCTGGTCGGAGGAGATCGCCTCGCGGGGCGAGCGGCGGGCGCGGTCGCCGCTGCTGGAGCGCGAGGGCAGCCCGGAGGTGCCGATCGTCCTGCGGCGCGGCAAGCCGGTGATCGCCGCCGTCAACGGCCCCGCCATCGGCATCGGCCTCACGATGCCCCTCGCCTGTGACATCCGCATCGCCTCCGAGCGCGCCACGTTCTCGGCCCGCTTCGTGAAGGTGGGGATCACGCCGGAGTGCGGCAGCACCCGCTACCTGCCGGCCGTGGCGGGTCTGGGCAACGCCCTCTTCCTCGCCCTCACCGGCCGCATCATCGAGGCCACGGAGGCGAAGGAGCGAGGCCTCGTCGACCGCGTCGTCCCCCACGATTCGCTGATGGACGAGGCGATGGTCCTGGCCGATGAGATCGCGGCGAACCCCACCGACGCCGTCTGGGCCGCCAAGCGGCTGATCCACGAGAACGCCGCCGAGGCCGACCTGCGACGCGTCGTCACGCAGGAGGGCTACGCCATCCGCGAGATGCGCCGCCTGCCCGACCACGCGGAGGCCGTGCGGGCGTTCATGGAGAAGCGGCAGCCGAAGTTCAACCAATGAGAGTCGCGACGGTTCTGGTGTGTTGCCAACAACACCACACCCTGAAGGGTGTGGCATCGAATCCGTATATGCCCCAGCCTTCAGGCTGGGGTCGCGGGACATCCGTCGCCGCCTGCTTCAGCAGGCGGGGTTCGTCCAATCTCATCTTTCGACAGGCTCTCGCCCAGGCGAGTCGCCTTCGGCGACAGGATGAGCGGGGACAATGACCGACCGCTACGGCTTCACCTTCCCTCTCGAGGGCGTGCCGCTCTCCGAGCACCGCGAGGTGCTGCGGGAGGCGGAGCGGCTGGGCTATACGGACGCCTGGACGGCGGAGGTGGACGGCTACGACGCCTTCGTGCCGCTGGCGCTGGCGGCGGCCTGGACGGAGAACATCCGGTTGGGGTCCGCCATCGCCAACGTGTTCACGCGCGGCCCGGCCCTCCTGGCCATGGAGGCGGCCGCCATGGCCGACGCCGCTCCCGGCCGCTTCTGCCTCGGCATCGGCTCCAGCTCTCCCGCCATCGTCGAGCGCTGGAACGGCGTCCCTCTGCGACGGCCCCTCGCCCGCGTGCGGGAGACGCTCCAGTTCCTGCGTCAGGCGTTCGCCGGTGAGAAGGTGTCGGTGGAAGGCGAGTCCATCAGGGCCCGCGGCTTCCGGCTCTCACGGCGGCCCGCGCAGCCGCCGCTCATATTCGTCGGGGCGCTGCGGGAGAAGATGCTCGCCCTCGGCGGCAGCGAGGCGGACGGCGTGATCATCAACTGGCTGGCCCCGGACGACGTGCCGAAGGTGGTGAGCGTGGCGAAGGAGGCCGCCGCGGCGGCCGGCAAGGACCCGGACGCGCTGGAGATCGCCTGCCGCATCTTCGTCGTGACCGCCGCCGACGAGGCGACGGCGCGGGGGCTGGCGCGGTTCATGATCACCGCCTACCTGACCACGCCGGTCTACTCCGCCTTCCACACGTGGCTGGGCCGGGGCGAGGCGCTGAGGCCGATGACGGAGGCCTGGCAGGCCGGCGACCGCCAGGAAGCGCTCAAGCTCGTCCCCGATAAGGTCGTCGACGACGTGCTGGTGTTCGGCGACCGCAAACGCGTGCGGGAGAAGATCGAGGCTTATCGCCGGAACGGGGTCACCCTACCGATCGTGAACATCGTGCCGGTCTCTCTGGACGCGGCGGAGCGCTCAAGGATGAGCCTGGCCGCGTTTCGGGAGCTCACGGCGCCGTAGCAGGGCGGGCCAAAGGAGGAGCTATGCCAGACTTCACTCTCACACCCGAGATAAGGGAGATGCGCAAGAAGGTCCGCGACTTCATGGACGAGCACATCTACCCAAACGAGGAGGTGCTGTTCGAAGGCGGCCAGGGCGAGGCGCTGATGCGGGACCTGCAGTCGCGGACGAAGGCGATGGGGATGTGGGCGCCGCACCTGCCCGCGGAGGCGGGCGGGATGGGGATCGGCTTCATGCCCTACGTCTACATCAACGAGATCCTGGGCCGCAGCTTCTTCGCGCCGCGCGCCTTCGGGGCGCAGGCGCCGGACTCCGGCAACGCGGAGATCCTCTGGCAGTTCGGCACGCCGGAGCAGAAGGAGCGCTGGCTGAAGCCCCTGGTCTCCGGCGATATCCGTTCCTGCTTCTCGATGACGGAGCCGGAGGTGGCCGGCGCCGACCCGACGACGCTGCGGGCGACCGGGGTGCGCGACGGCGACGATTGGGTGATCAACGGCCACAAGTGGTTCACCAGCGGCGCCATCGGCTCGTCATTCGCCATCGTCATGTGCGTGACCGACCCGGAGGGCTCCACCTACCGGCGCATGAGCCAGATCATCGTCCCCACCGATACGCCGGGGTTCGAGATCGTGCGGGCGGTGCCGGTGATGGGGGAGACGGCGGGCAACCACTGCGAGATTCGCTACACGGACTGCCGCGTGCCGGTGACGAACACGCTGGGACAGCCCGGCGACGGTTTCATGATCGCGCAGAAGCGGCTGGGCCCCGGGCGCATCCACCACTGCATGCGCTGGCTGGGGCAGATGCAGCGCGCCTTCGAGCTGATGTGCCGGCGGGCGCTGGAGCGGGTCGCCTTCGGCAGCCCGCTGGCGCAGAAGCAGACGGTCCAGAACTGGATCGCCGATTCGGTGGCTGAGATACAGGCGGCGCGGCTGCTGACGCTTCACGCCGCACAGAAGGTCGACCAGGGGGACGAGGCGCGGGTGGAGATATCGCTGATCAAGTTCTGGGGGTCGCGCATCCTGATCGACGTGATCGACCGGGCGATCCAGGTGCACGGGGCGCTGGGCGTCTCCGGCGACACGCCCCTGGAGGCGATGTACCGACAGGCCCGCGCCAGCCGCATCTACGACGGCCCGGACGAGGTGCACCGGATGGTGGTGGCGCGGCGGGTTCTGCGCGCGTTCACGGACGGCGAGGGCTGGGAGTTCGAGTAGCGATGGGCAGGGCGGCCGCCACCGCGGGGGTCATCATCGTCGCCTTGATGATCGCGGGGACGATCCCTGTGGAGATAGACGACGCCTGGCTGTGGGCGTTGCTGGCGCTGTTCGCGATAGCCATGGTGATGCCGGGGAACGGCCGGCCCTGGCACCGGGACTGAGGGCGGGAAGCCGCCGCCGGCCTCAGTCGATCACTTCGCCCTCTTCCGGGGGCTGCGGTATGCAGCGGCCGCGGCTAGTCGAACACGACGGTCTTGTTGCCGTAGACGACGATGCGGTTGCGGAGGTGGAAGTCCACGGCCCGCGCCAGCACCACCTTCTCCAGCTCCTTCCCCTTTCGCACCAGGTCGGTCACTGAGTCGCGGTGGCTGACGCGCACGACGTCCTGCTCGATGATCGGCCCCTGGTCCAGCTCCGCCGTCACGTAGTGCGCGGTGGCGCCGATGACCTTGACGCCGCGCTCGTAGGCCTGGTGGTAGGGACGCGCCCCCGCGAACGCGGGCAGGAAGGAGTGGTGGATGTTGATGATTCGGTTCGGGTAGCGGGCCACGAACTTCCGGCCGAGGACCTGCATGTATCGGGCGAGGACGACGACGTCTATGCGCTGCACCTCCAGCGTCTCGATGATGGCCGCCTCCACGGCGTCCTTCGTCTCCGGCGTGATCGGGAAGTGGTGATACTCGGCGCCGAATCCGGAGGCGACCGGGCGCAGGTCCGGGTGGTTGCTGATCACCAGGGGGAGTTCCGCATTGAACTCGCCCATGTGATGGCGGGCGAGGAGGTCGTACATGCAGTGGGGCTGCCTGGAGACGAACACGGCGATGCGCGGCACGTAGTCGGAGAAGTGCAGGCTCCAGGTCATGCCGAACCGCCTGGCTATGGGCCGGAACGCCTCGGCGATCTGGGCGCGGGGGATGGCGAAGCCCTCCAGCTCCCACTCGACGCGCTGGAGGAAGATCCTCTCCTCGGCATCCGTGTGCTGGTCGGCATGGATGATGTTGCCGTCGTTCTTGAACAGGAAGTCGGAGACGGCGGCCACCAGCCCCTTCTGGTCGGGGCAGGAGAGGAGCAGGACGGCAGTGACGCCTTTCGCGTTCATCACGGTAGGTCGACGTGATTATACGCTACCCGCCGGCCGGCGCTCAGGGGAGCCCGCAAGCCTTTCTCACTTCCGCCGTTTGGGCTACACTAGCTTCGCCATGGCCTCTCCCATCGAGCTGTACGACACCACCCTCCGCGATGGCACCCAGATGGAGGGGATATCCCTCTCCGTGGAGGACAAGCTGAAGATCGCCCGCAAGCTGGACGAGCTGGGGGTGCACTACATCGAGGGGGGCTGGCCGGGCTCCAACCCCAAGGACGCGGAGTTCTTCGCGCGGGCGCGGGCGCTGGTGCTACGGAACGCGCAGTTGACGGCGTTCGGGTCCACGCGCCGGGCGGGCTCCCGGGCGGAGGCGGACCTGAACCTGCGGGCGCTGGTGGACGCCGGCACGCCCGTCGTCACCATCGTCGGCAAGGCGCACGACCGGCACGTCACGCGCATCCTGGAGACGACGACCGAGGAGAACCTGGCGATGATCGCGGACTCCATCCGCTTCCTGAGGTCGCAGGGGCTGCTCGTCTTCTTCGACGCGGAGCACTTCTTCGATGGCTTCGCCTCGGACAGGGAGTACGCGTTGCAGTGCCTGAAGACGGCCGCCGGGGCGGGCGCCGGCTGCGTCGTGCTGTGCGATACGAACGGGGGGACGCTCACGTCCACGGTCGCGGAGGTCGTGCGCCTGGTGGTGGATGAGGTGGACTGCCCGGTGGGGATCCACACCCACAACGGCGCGGACGTGGCGGTGGCGAGCAGCCTGGCCGCGGTGGAGGCGGGGGCGACACACGTGCAGGCCGCGGCGAACGGCTACGGCGACATGTGCGGCAACGCCAACATGTTCAGCATCATCGCCGACCTCAAGCTGAAGATGGGCCTCGATGTCATCTCCGATGAGCAGCTCTCGCACCTGACGGAGACCTCGCGCTACGTAAGCGAGATCGCGAACCTGCCGCCCAGCCCGCGCCAACCCTACGTCGGCTCGGCCGCATTCGCGCACAAGGCGGGGCTGCACGTTGCCGCGGTCATCAAGGAAGACTGGTCGTACCAGCACGTCGACCCGGCGCTGGTGGGGAACGACACCCGCATCCTGGTCTCGGAGCTGGCGGGACGGCGCAACATCCTGGCGAAGATGCAGGAGCAGGGGATCGACATCCCGCCGGAGGGGGACGAGGCGCGGCGGCTGCTGGAGCAGGTGAAGCTGATGGAGAGCCGCGGCT
>JAUYGU010000104.1 GCA_030690405.1 Dehalococcoidia bacterium
TTTCAGTCGCTCGTGCCGGGCACGAAGGGCCAGCCCCACACGACGATCGCCGCCGGCGGTCACTTTCTCCAGGAGGACAAGGGGGAAGAGCTGGCGGCTGTGGTGATTGACTTCATCGCGCGGACCTAGCGGCGCGTGGAGGCGGGCCTTCGCGGGCTCGCCCTTCGACAAGCCTTCGACACGCGCACCTGGCGGCGCGCTGCTCAGGACAGGCTTCGCGGCTATCGCCGTTGCCCAGGCGGGCGTGGTCGCCGCTCAGAATGACAGGGAGTGGCTAGAACTCGATCTGGCGGTGGCGCAGGAGGACGCTCTGGAGGAGGCCAAGGGCGGCGAACAGCATGATGAGGGAGCTGCCGCCCTGGCTGATGAAGGGGAGCGGGATGCCGGTCACGGGCAGGAGGCGGATGTTCACCGCGATGTTGATGAACACCTGGAACAGGACCATGATGGCGATCCCTGTCGCCAGGAGCCTCCCGAACTGGTCGCGGGCCATGCTGGCGACGCGCAAGGTGCGGAAGAGCAGGGCGGCGAACAGCGTGAGCAGCACCACGGCGCCGATGAGGCCCAGCTCCTCCCCCAGCACGCTGAAGATGTAGTCAGTCGTGGGCGTCTGGAGGAAGTCGAGCTGGGTCTGGCTGCCCTCGGTCAGCCCTTTGCCGAAGACGCCGCCGGAGCCGACGCTGATCTCCGCCTGGAGGATGTTGAAGCCGCCGCCCAGGGGGTCGGAGTTCGGGTTGAAGAAGAGGGCGATGCGGTCCCTCTGGTATTCGCCCAGGACAGCGAGGGCGGCGAACGGTATCGCCGCCAGGAGGAAGCCGCCCAGCATGAGGACGTGCTGCGGACGCGCCCCGGCCACGAGGACCATGCCCACCCAGATGGCGCCGAAGATGACCGCCGTGCCCATGTCCGGTTCCGCCATGACCAGGGCGGCCGGGAGGACGGCCAGCGCCAGGGAGGTGAGGAACGTCCGCACCCGCGTGATCTGGAGCTGACGGTCGGCCAGGTAACGGGCGAGGGCGACTATCGTGAGGATCTTGGCGACCTCGGAGGCCTGGACCTGGGTGCCGGCGATGGTGATCCAGCGGCGGGAGCCGAAGGCGCTTTCGCCCATGAAGAGGACGGCGACGAGGGTGACGATGGAGAGGGCGTAGAGCGCCGGGGCCATCTGGCCGAAGACGCGGTAGTCCGCCCAGGCGATCGCGGCCATAACGGCCAGCCCCAGGACGGCGAACAGCACCTGTTTGGCGAGTGGGTGGTCGAGGCCGGCGATGCCGTCGGGGTAGGCGGTGAGGGATGCGCTGTAGATGAGGAGGCCGCCGTAGGCTACGAGTGCGGTCGCCAGCAGGAGCAGGCCATAATCGAAGTGGCGGACGGTGCGGCGCTCCATGCTACTGCCCGTCCTCCGGCTTGGCCGCGAGCTGGGGGCCATG
>JAUYGU010000114.1 GCA_030690405.1 Dehalococcoidia bacterium
ATGCCAACGAGCGACTCCAGCGCGGCGATGTAACCTCGCCAGCCGAGCCCGGCCACCTGTGCCACCGCGATATCCGCCAGCACCGAGTGGTGGCGGAACTCCTCGCGGGCGTGAATGTTGGAGATGTGCACCTCTATAAACGGTAGGCCGGTCGCCTCAAAGGCGTCGCGCAGGGCCAGGCTGTAGTGAGTGAAGGCGCCCGGGTTGATGAGGGCGCCGGCGGCCTCCCCGGCCCGCTGCTGGATGAAGTCGATGATGTCGCCTTCCGTGTTCGACTGGAACGCCTCGATCTCCACGCCCAGCTCGCCCGCCCGCCGGCGCACCCTCTCCTCGATCTGCTGGAGAGTGGTGGAGCCATATATCTCCGGCTGGCGCCGGCCGAGGGTGTTCAGGTTAGGGCCGTTGATCAGCAGTATGCGCATCTTCTCGTTCCTCGGCCTGCTTGTCCGGCAGGCGAGCGTTCAACCGCACCTGATTATAGAACGCGCGGTCATACACGCGCCGCTGCTGCTCCTCAGTGACGTGGGTGTATATCTGGGTGGTGTCGGCGCTGGCGTGGCCCAGCAGCTCCTGCACGACCCGCAGCTCGGCGCCGCCGTCCAGCATGTGGGTGGCGAATGAGTGTCGCAGCAGGTGGGGGAACACGTGCTGGTCCAGGCCGGCCATGAGGGCGTGCTTCCGCACGATCTTCTGCACGGAGCGGCCGGATAGGCGCTTGCCGTCCCTGTTTACGAATAGCGCCGTCTCGCCCGCGCCGGCCAGTTCGGGGCGGCCCTCGCGGACGTAGCGATGGAGCGCCTGCGCCGCCGGACGCCCGATGACGACCATGCGCTCCTTGTTCCCCTTGCCGCGCACGCGCACCAGGTGCTCGGGCAGGTCGATGCCCGTGACGTCGAGGCTGACCGCCTCGGCGAGGCGCAGCCCGGCGGCGTACATAAGCTCTAGGATCGCGCGGTCCCGCAGGCCCGCGGCTTCGTCGGAGTCCGCAGCCTCTATCATGGCGGTGAGCTGCTCCTTGCCGAGGATCTTCGGCAGGCGGCGTTCGCGCTTAGGGCTGCCGACGCCCATCAGCGGGTCGCGCTCCAGGTGTCCCTCCCGCACGAGGTAGCGGTAGAAGGTGTGGATAGTGCTCACCTTGCGGCTGACGCTGGCGGTGGCTGTGCCGGCCTCATGCAGGCGCGCCAGGTAGCGCCGGAAGGACTGCCGGTCCACCTGAAGCGGCCCGATCCGCTCTTCCCCTTCCAGGTAGCGCCCGAAGTCTGACAGGTCGCTGCGGTAGTTGCGGAGGGTGTAGGCGGAGAGGTTGCGCTCCGCGGTGAGGTAGCGGACGTAGGCCTGGATGAGCTGTTCCATCAGGCCGGGGTGGGGGCCGGTTCCTTCTCCTCCACCTCGCCCCGCCAGCTGCAGACGGAACAGCGAGCCCGTGTCTTGCCTTCCTCTTGCTGCCGGTCGACGGTAAGCAGGCCGCCGCAGTCCGGGCAGGGCGTGGCCAGCGGCTTGCTCCAGACAACGAAGTCGCACTTCGGGTAGTTCGCGCAGCCGTAGAAGAAGCGGCCCTTGCGCGAGCGCCTCTCGACCAGGTCGCCGCCGTCACGTGGACAGAGGACGCCCGTCTTGGTGACCAGCGGCCGGCGGCCCTTGCAGTCCGGGTAGCGGCTGCAGGCCAGGAACCGCCCGAAGCGGCCGCTGCGGATGACCATCGGGGCGCTGCAGTCGTCGCACTTCTCGTCGGTGGGCTCCGGCTCCGGCTCCTCTTCGCCCTCCAGCGGGCGGCTGCTGCGGCACTCCGGGAAGCCGGAGCAGGCGAGGAAGCGTCCGCGCCGTCCCCAGCGTATGACCATGGGCCGGTCGCACTTCTCGCACTTCTCGTCTGTCAGCGCGCGCTGGGGCGCCGCCTGCTGCGCGGCTTCCAGGGCGTCCGCCAGCGGGCGGTAGAACTGCTCGACGACGGGCTGCCAGGGCCGCTCGCCGTCTGCGATCTCGTCCAGCTCGGTCTCCATCTCGGCCGTGAACGCCTCGTCCACGAAATCGCGGAAGTGCTCGACCAGCAGGTCGTTAACCGTGAAGCCGAGGTCGGTGGGACGGAGGGCGCGGCCTTCCTTCTCGATGTAGCCGCGGTCCTGGATCGTCGCCAGGGTTGGGGCGTAGGTGCTGGGCCGGCCGATGCCCTTCTCCTCCATCGTCTTGACCAACGTGGCCTCCGTGAAGCGCGGCGGCGGCTCCGTGAAGTGCTGCTCCGGGGAGAGGCCCAGCAGCCGCAGTGGGTCGTCGGCGGCCAGCGCGGGCAGGGGGTTGGTGCCGTCCTCGTCGCTGTCGCCGTTGTCCTTGGCCTCCTCGTAGAGCTGCCGGTAGCCCGCGAAGCGTAGCTGTGTGTTGGTGGCGCGCAGGAGGAGGGCCCCGGCGCCGGACGGGGCCGCTTCGATCTCGACCACCGTCTGATCGAACTGAGCGTCGGCCATCTGGCTGGCCAGGAAGCGCTGCCAGATCAGGGTGTAGAGGCGTAGCTGGTCGTTGTCCAGGAAGCGGCGGAGCGTGTCGGGTTCGCGGAAAACGGACGTCGGACGGATCGCCTCGTGCGCCTCCTGCGCCCCCTTGACTTTCTTGCGGTAGACGCGGGCTGATGGCGGCAAGAACTCCTTGCCGAACTTGTCAGCGATGTAGTCGCGGGCCTCGTGCTGCGCGGTCGCGGCCACCTGGGTCGAGTCGGTGCGCATATAGGTGATGAGGCCCACGTCTCCCTGCGAGCCCGATTGCAGCCCCTCGTAGAGCTGCTGTGCCACCGCCATCGTTCGCTTGGCGGTGAAGCCGAGCCGCCGCGAGGCCTCCTGCTGCAGTGTGCTGGTGATGAACGGCGGCGCCGGCCGGCGGGCCTGCACCTTCTGCTGTACGGAGAGCACGCGGTAGGCGGAGGACTTCAGCAGCGCCACCAGGCGCTCCGACTCTATCTGGCCCTCGATCTCTAGCTTGCGCTTCTTATCGTCCACGTAGCCGGCGAGACGTGCCCGGAACGCCGGCCCGTCGCTGTCCTGCTCCTTCGCAAGCTCCGCGTCGATCGTCCAGTACTCCCGCGGGACGAAGCCCTGGATCTCGCGCTCGCGCTCCGCCACCAGGCGCACCGCGACCGACTGCACGCGTCCGGCTGAGAGGCCACGCCTGACCTGCTTCCAGAGGAAGGGGCTCAGGCGGTAGCCCACCAGCCGGTCGAGGATGCGCCGGGCCTGCTGGGCGTCGACGAGCTGCATGTCGATGTCGCGGGGGTGGCGGAACGCCTCGCGTACGGCCTCCGGGGTGATCTCGTGGAAGACCACGCGGCGCAGCGGCTTGCCCTCCAGGGCGGCGGCCTCGATCAGGTGCCAGGCGATCGCTTCGCCCTCGCGGTCGGGGTCGGTGGCCAGGTAGACCGTGGCGGCCGCCGCCGCCGCCTGGCGTATCTCCTTGACGGCCTTCGCCTTCTCGCGGGGGATGACGTACTTCGGCTGGAAGCCGCTCTCCACATCGACGCCGAGGTCGGACTTCGGCAGGTCACGGACGTGGCCCACGGAAGCCTTGACTTCGTATTCGGACCCCAGTATTCCCGAAATCGTTCGCGCCTTCGCCGGCGATTCCACCACCACCAAGCTCTTCGCATTCCTCTTCGACACCCTATCCTCCGTAACTGGCCTGCGCCTCCCTGGCCCGAACGTACGACATCGGCCCTAGCTGGCGAACCAAGCCCTTGAGCTCCAGCATCGCCAGCACGCTGCTTACCGTCGCTATCGGGAGGCCGCTCTCCCGGCACACCTCATCGACGTGCACCGGCTCTCTCGTTATATGACGCAGCAACGCGGCCTCCGTATCCGTCGCCGGCATGCTTTCTTTCATCTCGATCTGCTGCGGCACCATCGTCAAGTTTAGCTCTTCCAGCACGTCCTCTACACGTTGAACGAGCTTGGCGCCCTCTTGGATCAGTTGGTTGGGCCCTCGGCTCTGGACAGAGAAGACGCTCCCCGGCACGGCGAAGACTTCCCGGTCCTGCTCCAGCGCCAGACGGGCAGTGATCATGGCGCCGCTCTTCACGTCTCCCTCCACTATAAGTACGCCCAGGCTGAGGCCGGACATGATCCGGTTGCGCCGCGGGAAGAATTCGCCGCGGGGCTCCGTGCCCGGCGGGTAATCGCCCACCAGGGCGCCCCGCTCGATTATCTCCCGCGCCAGAGCGGCGTGCTCCGGCGGGTAGACGATGTCCAGGCCGCAGGCCATCACCGCTACCGTGCGGCCGCCGGCGTCCAGCGCCGCCCGGTGGGCGATGGAGTCGATGCCGCGCGCCAGGCCGCTCACCACGCAGATGCGGTTGGCGGCCAGGCCGTACGTTATCTCCTCGGCGACCTGGCGGCCGTAGGGCGTCGGCCGGCGCGTCCCCACCACCGCGACGCACCATTCGTCGGCGGCGGTGAGCCGGCCGCGGACGTAGAGGACAGGGGGCAAATCGTATATCTCCTTGAGCCGCGGCGGGTAGGCAGGGTCCTGCCAGGTGAGGGCCGTTATGCCGCTATTCGCCAGCCGCTCCATCTCCTCGTCCGGGGAGATCGCCGCCCGCTCGGCGGCGACGCGCGCAGCGAGCTTGGCGTCGAGCCCGGCGGCCTTCAGTTCGGAGACGCCCGCCCGCCAGGCCTCCTCCATGCTGGGGAAGTGGTCCTGCAGAAGAGAGTAGCGCACCCGCCCCAGCCCGGCGATGCGGTTCAGGGCGACCCAGTACTTGAGCTCCTCCGGCGCGGTCATGAGCGTCAGGCCATTCTAGCACAGGCCCGCCTGAGCGCCAAAACGGATGCGCGTCCTAGGCCGCGGGACCTTCGCTCTGGGGTTCGTGGGCCGAGCTGTCTAGTTTGGTGACCCGCACCTTCTTGATCCGGCGACCCAGCACCGTCAGCACCCGCATCACCAGCCCGTTTACCCGCACCTCGTCGCCGACGCTGGGCATCCGGCCCAGGCTGTTGAAGATGAATCCGCCCACGCTATCGAAGTCCTCCTTCTCGATGCGCAGGTCAAACATCTCGTTCAGGGCGTCGATCCCCACTCGGGCGTCCACGATCGCCTCGGTGGGCGTGACGAGCGTGACCTCCTGCTCGCGGATGTCGAACTCGTCCTCGATCTCGCCCACGATCTCCTCGACCAGGTCCTCAATCGTGACCAGCCCGGCGGTGCCGCCGTACTCGTCGACCACGATGGCGATGGAGAGCCGCTGCTGGCGCATCTCCGCCAGCAGCTCGTCCACCTTCTTGCTCTCGGGGACGAAGTGGGCCGGCCTGGCCAGCTCGGCGACCGTCGCCGGCCGCGTTACCCGCGCCAGGTGGGCGAGGACCTCCTTGCCGTAGACGACGCCGACTACGTTATCGATCGTATTCTCGAACACGGGGAGGCGGCTGTAGCCCTTCTCCACCATCATCCTCGCGATCTCGTCGAACCCGTCCTCCACGTCCACGGCCACCATGTCGATCCGGGGAACCATCACCTCCCGCACCGTCGTCTGCTCCATCTCCATGATCCCGCGGATCATCTGACGCTCCTCCTTGGCGATGCCGTGAGCGCCCTCCTCGGTCTCCACCAGGCGCACCAGATCTTCCGCCTCCGTGGCCTCTTCCGGGTGGCGCCGCCGCCACCATCCCAGGACCAGCGCGACCGGGAGGTCAAGCAGCCGTGCGGGCGCGCCGAACACCAGCCGCACCACCTCCACGAATGGCTGGAGTAGGCGCTGCCAGCGCTCCGGGCTCTGCGAGACGAGGAGCCGCGGCAGCGATTGGAGGAGCATGAGGACGGCCAGCGTCGCCAGGGCGGCGACGGCCACGGCGCCCCAGCTGTGACCGGTGTCCTTCAGTACGAGGGTTACCGTGATGGCGGTTATGCCGATGAGGGCAAGGTTGCGGGCCAGGGCCAGGGCAGAGAGGGTGGCCTGGCGCTCCTGGGTGAACCGGCGCAGCGCCTCCATTCGTGACGTGGGCGGCTCGCCCAGGGCGCGCGCCCGGACGCCGGCGATGACGCCCGCTTCGGCGGCGACCACGAACACGAAGACGATGACGGCCAGGGCCAGGAGAAACCCCCCGGCCCAGCTCTCGCTATCCACCCTGTTTCCGCACCTGCCTTCTCGCCTTGCCGGCGATGGAGCGGGCCGGCACACCGGCCACCGTCGCGCCGTCCGGCACGTCCTCCGTCACCACCGCTCCGGCGCCCGTCCTGGCGCCGCGGCCCAGCCGCACCGGCGCCACCAGCATCGTGTCGCTGCCGACGAAGGCGCCGTCGCCGATGACGGTCGCGCTCTTCTTCTCGCCGTCGTAGTTGCAGGTCACCGTGCCGGCGCCGATGTTGACCTCCTCGCCGACCTCGGCGTCGCCTATGTAGCTGAAGTGGCCGACTTTGGTGCCGCGGCCCAGCCGTGAAGCCTTCACCTCCACGAAGTTGCCGACGTGCACGCCGGTCTCCAGGCGGCTGCCCGGTCGCAGGTGGCTGAACGGGCCCAAGTCCACGCCACCCGCGAGAACGGCGCCTTCGATTACGGACGCTACGATCGCGCAGCTCTCACCGATCTCCGAGTCGGTGATGACGCTGTTCGGGCCGATGGTGCAGCCGGCCCCGATGACGGTGCGTCCGCTGATCGTCGTGTTCGGCCGGATCTCCGTGCCGGCGCCGACGCTCACGCCCGGCTCTATGTACGTCGTCGCCGGGTCGGTGATGCGGACGCCGGCGTCGATGAGCCGGGCGCAGGCGAGCAGCCGCTCATGGGCCTGCGCCTGCAGCGCCGCCAGGGTGTCGCCGGTGGCGGTCTCCGCCACGCCTATAGCCTTTCGCCGGCCCGTCGAATGGGGGCCGGCCGTGTGCCGTTCATCGTTGGCCTATTCTACCAGGGGAAAGTTGGACCCACCGTTCATACGGTGAGACGCGGAAATGCCGCTGACTGTTGGGCGGTGGCAAGAGGAGAGGGAAGAGGGCAGGACGCCGCTTTTATCTGGAGGGTCGTCTTCGTCTGTCAAGATGTGGATCAGCCCGTTTCCGCTTCGCGTTTGCGTGAATCCATCCTATCGGCAACCCGAATAGGCTGTCAAGCGCGTCTGTCATTCTGAGGAGCGAAGCGACGAAGAATCTCGCGAGACCGAAAGCTGACCCCTCCCAAGATTCCTTCGCGGCGATTCGTAGTCGCCCCGGCCCGACGTCGTCGGCGCTCAGAATGACAGAGGGGTGTCTCCAAGCGAGCCTCGTCTCGTGCCTGGCCGCCGCCCTACGCTATAATTCGGTCGAACTGCAGATGAAACCCGACGAAATCCGCGACTCCTTCCTGCGCTTCTTCGAGGAGCGCGGCCACCGGCGCATGTCCGGCGCGCCGCTTGTCCCCCCCGGCGACCCGACGCTGCTGTTCACCAGCGCTGGCATGGTCCAGTTCAAGCCTTACTTCATGGGCCAGGCAAAGCCGCCGCACCCGCGCCTTACCACCGTCCAGAAGTGCTTCCGCACCAGCGACATCGACTCCGTGGGCGATACGTCGCACCTCACGTTCTTCGAGATGCTGGGCAACTTCTCCGTGGGCGATTACTTCAAGGCGGAGGCGGTCCCCTGGGCCTGGGAGTACGTCACCTCCAAGGAATGGCTCGGCCTCGACCCGGAGCGGCTGTGGGCCGCCGTCTACCTGGACGACGACGAGGCGTTCGATCTCTGGCGCAAGTTCCTGCCGGCGGAGCGCATCCGCCGCTACGGCGAGGAGCAGAACTACTGGTTCTCCGGCGACGTCGGTCCCTGCGGCCCCTGCTCCGAGCTGCACTACGACTTCGGCCCGGAGCCTGGTTGTGCGGAATGCTCCGCGCAGGCCTGTCACCCAGCCGTTGAGTGTGGACGCTTCCTGGAGATATGGAACCTGGTGTTCATGACCTACTACTGCGACGGCGAGAAGCGCACGCCGCTGGCCCAGAAGAACATCGATACCGGCGCCGGTTTGGAGCGCATGGCCGTCGCCGCCCTGTTCGAAAGCGACGCCTGGCCCGACAAGTCGAAGCGTCCCTCCGTCTACGACACGGAGCTCTTCGCGTCGATCATCAAGCGCGTCGAGGAGTTGTCCGGCAAGCGCTACGGCGAGGACGCTGCCACCGACCGTGCGATCCGCATCGTGGCGGAGCACGCCCGCGCCGTCACCTTCCTCATCGGCGATGGCGTTATGCCTTCGAATGTGGGACGTGGCTACGTGCTTCGGCGCATCATTCGGCGGGCGGGCTATTTCTGGCGACGCTATCTGAAACGGGAAATCGTAGACGAGTTGGACCCGCTCGCGACCGTGGACATTTTCCTCTTCCCGTTGGCGGACGTGGTGGTAGAACATATGGCTGCTCAGTATCCAGAACTGCAGCGAGAACAGGAATTCATTCTGGAAGTCACCGGCGTCGAAGAAGAAGGGTTCGGCGTAACCTTTGATCGCGGTATGGATCTGGTTGGGGAGATGCTGGCCAGGCACGGTAGTGAAGGCTCACAGATTATATCGGGCGGCGAAGCCTTCCTGCTGCACGATACATTCGGCTTCCCCATCGAACTGACCGCCGAGATCGCCCGCGAGCGCGGCTTCACGGTGGACGTCGCCGGGTTCGAAGCGGAGATGGAGAAGCAGCGGGAGCGTGGCCGCGCCGCCCAGAAGACGGCTGCTGAATTTGGCCGTGGCATCGACAGCGCTACCGTCACGAAAATTGGCGAGACCGCCTTTGTCGGCTACGAGACGCTGGAGGCGCAGACCACCGTGGTGGCGCTATTAGCCGCTCGTCCTGAGCCTGTCGAAGGGCGAGCCCCCGTGGAGGCCGCGGAGACGGGCGACAAAGTCGACGTGCTGCTCGCGGAGACGCCGTTCTACCCCGAAGGCGGCGGCCAGGTCGGGGACCGCGGCGAGATCATCGGCTCGAACGGCCGCGTCGCCGTCGACGACACCCAGCGCGTCGCCGAACGCCTCATCGTACACCGCGGCCGCGTCGTCGAGGGCCGCATCGCCGCCGGCGACGCCGTCACCGCCCGCGTCGACCCGCAGCACCGCGCCGACACGATGCGCAACCACACCGGCACCCACCTCCTGCACGCCGCCTTGCGCAAGGTGCTGGGCACGCACGTCCGCCAGGCCGGCTCCCTGGTCGCGCCGGACCACCTGCGCTTCGACTTCACGCACACGGAGCCGCTGACCGAAGAGCAGATCGCGGAGGTGCAGCGGCTGGTCAACGAGAAGGTGCGCCAGGACCTGCCGGTCGACACTCGCGAGAAGACGTACGATCAGGCGATGGCCGAGGGCGTGCTCGCCTTCTTCGGCGAGAAGTACGGCGAGGAGGTGCGCGTCGTCGAGGTGAATTCGGTTGCCCCGAAGTTCAGCGCCGAGCTCTGCGGCGGCACCCACTGCCACCGCACCGGCGAGATCGGGATGCTCATCGTCACCGGCGAGTCGTCCATCGGCGCCGGCATGCGCCGCATGGAGGCGCTCAGCGGCCGCGGCGCCGAGGAGTACGTGCGCGCCCAGATGGCCGCCCTCGAGGAGGTGGCCCGCCGCCTGGGCGCCCCCCGCGAGGCCGTCCCGGCGAAGCTCGAAGCGCTCCTCGCGGAGGCGGACGCCCGCCGCAAGACGGTGGAGCGGCTGGAACGCGCCCTCGCCGCCGGGCCCGGCGCCGCCGTGGGCAAGCGCGAGACCCACAACATCGAAGGCGTCTCCGTCAGCACGGTGGAGGCGGAGGTAACGAGCGAGCAGGCGCTGCGCTTCATGGGCGACGCGCTCAAGAAGGAGCTCGCCGGCCAGACCGCCGCCGCCGTCATCGGCGCCCTGGTCGACGACCGCCCGTCCTTCCTCGTCGTCGCCAGCGCGGACGCAGCCGCCCGCGGGCTGCGGGCCGACGCTCTGGTGCGCGAGATCGCGCGGCTGGCCGGCGGCGGCGGCGGCGGCC
>JAUYGU010000119.1 GCA_030690405.1 Dehalococcoidia bacterium
GGGCGGTGCCGCCACTGAACCGCCGCATCACCTCCGCGAGGGCGCGGAACTGCTCCGGCGAGAGGTTCCCCATGGGGACGGTGACCGTGACGGCGACGTAGCCCTCCTGGCGCTGGCGGCGGACGTTCGTCTCCAGCCAGCGCTGGAGCTCCGCCGAAGGCTGGTGGCCGTTGCGCGGCGGCTCGCCGGATGTCGGCCCTTCGGGGGCGAGCTGGGTGAGCGCTTCCATGTCCAGCGGCTCCTTCGCCCACGGCTTCGCCAGCTCCTCCTCCACCTGGCGCCGGAACTCGTCGATGCCGATCTCCTTGATGAGGAACTTCACGCGCGCCTTCATCATGTTCTTGCGCAGGAAGTTCGGCAGCCCGCCCTCGCGGTCGAACACCTTGAGCATCGCCTCCGAGGCGCGGATGTACTCGCCGTTCTCCACCGGTACGAAGTCGAAGATCGTGTCGGCCTGGCGGGGCATGGTGGAGAGGCCGCCGCCGACGCGGATCTCGAACCCGCGCACCTCGCGACCGTTCTCATCCCGCCTGACCCTGGCGATGAAGCCGAGGTCATGGAAGGGGGTGCCTGCGCAGTCGCTGGCGCAGCTGGAGAAGGCGGTCTTCCACTTGCGGGGGAGACGCTGGCAGATGGGGTTCCGGAGCATGTTCCGGGCGTAGGCCACAAGGTAGGGCGTGGCGTCAAACACCTCGTCGGAGCAGGTGCCGGCGTAGGGGCAGCCGGTGACGTTGCGGACGGTGTTGCCGCAGGCCTCGCGGGTGGTGAGGCCGACGCCGGCCAGCAGGCGCAGGACCTCCGGCACGTCGTCCAGGTTCACGAAGTGGAACTGGAAGTTCTCGCGGGTGGTGATGTGGCCACGCCGGTAGCCGGAGTGCTTCTCGGCGAGGACGGCGCAGGCTTCCATCTGGTCGGCGGAGACGCCGCCGTAGGGGAGCTTCACCCGGATCATCTGGGTGTCCTCCTGCCGCTGGCCGTAGACGCCATGCATCAGGCGGAAGGGGCGGAACTCATCGACGAGGCCGTCTTCATCGCCACGGAAGCGACGGCTCTCGCGTTCGAAGTTATCGAGCTCTTCGTCCAGGGTCACGAAGACGCGACCGGGCTGAAGGTCGGCCGGCACGTTCGGGTGTCCTCGCTGGGGCTTCTCTGTCGCCTGCATCGGAGTACCACCAGTCTAGGGCTGAGGCAGGTAAGTCTACAATCCCGACTTGGTAAGTCAACATCATATCCCGAAGGGATACGCCTGTCAAGTCCAGATACCTGCCCGCTAACGTAAAAAGGCCCCCGACTGGGGGCCTCGGGAAACGCCGCTTACCGCGCCTAGCGTTCCATGCGCTGGAGCAGCCGGTTGCGAACCTCTTCCTTGAACTCCAATGAGAGCACCGTGCCCGAGACGCGCTTCTCCCTCAGCTCCTGCGCGACCGACAGGAGCGACCTGATCTCAGCGGCGGCGTCCGGGTATCTGGCGGCCAGCCCATCGAGGTCCGTCTCGCCCCGCTCCATCGCCTGCAGACACTCCTCCAGCACGTGGGCGAGCGCCAGCTCCTCGATCGCGCCGGGCCGGGCGCCTGTGGGCACGCGCCTGAGATTCGCTTTCATCGCGCCCACGGTAACCATAAGACGTAAAGAATGTCAAGTTATGGATACGCCCATTTTTGTTGATAGCACGGCGGCAAACGTGCAGAGTATGTGGAAAACCGCAGCGGCGCGGCGATCAGCCGCCGGCCACGGCCGGCACAATGCTCACCTCGTCACCGGCCTTCAGGGCAGTCGCCATTCCGGCCAGGAAGCGGACGTCCTCGCCGTTCACGTAGACGTTGACGAATCGCCGCAGCTCCCCCACCTCATCGCACAGCCGCTCCTTCAGGCCGGGGTACTGCTGCTCCAGCGACTCGATGCAGGACGTCAGAGTGCCGCCGTCTCCGCTAACGACATCCATTTCGTTGGTCAGTTTGCGCAGGGGTGTCGGTATCCTTACGGTAACGCTCATCTCGTATCTCTACCCCTCTACGATGTCTCCTGCCACCGGGTCGACGCGCACGCCCTGCTCCACAACCCACTGGACGCCCCGCTCTATCTCATCCATCTCACCCTCCAGCTCCAGCACCACCCAGCCGCGGTCATCCGTGACATCGGCGCGGCGGATGTTCGTAACCAGGTCAAAGTCACGGCCCAGCCGCCAGATGACGGGCTCTTTGATCATCTCCTGGGGGAAGGTGAACTTCACTCTCTGCTTGGCCAAGCTCGTCTCCTATTTCCGCGTCGCCGGCAGGGCGCCGGTCCGCTCACTGAGGGCCTCCTCGAAGGACGCGATCGTCGGCTGCACGGCCAGCGCCGGCTGCAGCCGGGGCGCCACCGCCTCCTGGGTCTTGAGGCCGGCGCCGGTGATGAACGCCACCACCAGCTCCTCGGCGTCGACGCGCCCCTCCTGGACGAGCCGCCTCAGGCCCGCGACCACCACGCCCCCGGCCGTCTCCGCGAATATCCCCTCCGTCTCCGCCAGCAGCCGGATCCCCTCCACCACCTCGTCGTCGCTGACGGCCACAGCGTGCCCACCGGACTGGGTCATCACCTTCAGGGCGTGGTAGCCGTCGGCCGGGTTGCCGATGGCGAGCGACTTGGCGATGGTGTTCGGCTTCTGGGGCTTGATGTCGAAGCTCTGCCGCTCCCAGGCTTCGACGATGGGTGAGCAACCCAGCGCCTGGGTGCCGCTCATCCTGGTGCGCCGCCACGGCACCAGGCCCAGCCAGGCCATCTCCTTCAGCCCCTTGTATATCTTGGTGTAGAGGGAGCCGCTGGCCAGCGGAACGATGCAGTGGTCGGGGGCCTGCCAGCCGAGCTGCTCGCACACCTCGTAGGCCAGGGTCTTACTGCCCTCCGCGTAGTAGGGCCGCATGGTGATGTTCACGAACGCCCAGGGGTATTTGTCGGACAGCTCGCTGCACAGCCGGTTCACCTCGTCGTAGCTGCCGTCGACGGCGACAAGGGTGGGGCCGTAGACGGCGGAGCCGATGAGCTTCCCCTGCTCCAGGTCTGCCGGCACGAAGACGACGGCATCCATTCCGGCGCGGGCGGCGTGGGCGGCGACGCTGTTCGCCAGGTTGCCGGTGGAGGCGCAGGCGAGGGTATCGAACTCGAACTCCCTGGCCTTGGTGACGGCAAGGGACACGACCCGATCCTTGAACGACCAGGTCGGGTTCTGGCAATCGTTCTTCACGTACAGCCGCTCCAGCCCCAGGAGCCGGCCCAGGCGGGCGGCCCGGACCAGCGGCGTGTAGCCCGTGCCGATGTCCACGGCCGTCTCCGCCTCGCACGGCAACAGATCGGCGTAGCGCCACATCGTGGGAGGCCCGCGCTCTATGCGCTCCCGGGTCAGGGTGCGGCTGAGCGCCTCGTAGTCGTAGAAGACCTCCAGGGGTCCGAAGCAGAACTCGCAGACGTGCATCGGGTCCAGGGGGTAGACCCGGCCGCACTCTCTACATCTCAGGTTTTTGGCGAACGACATTTTGGCGATCCTCCGGCTGCTTAGGCGTGAGCCGCGCGGGGCCTCCCGCTCCCTCGTACGGGGGCGGAGGCCCGCCGCATCGCCATCAGTCCGGCGGCGCCGCTGGGCGCACGCTTGCGCCCGGCCGGGTCCCGGCGGACCCCGGCGGGCCGGCTGTACTGCCTCAGAGCGTCCTGGTAAGCAAACATCACGGGTAACAAAAAGACCTCTTCTTTACGATAGGAGAAGAGGTCACTCTATCCCCTTATCGTACCCCGATCACGCATCGGGGTCGGCATTGGCACCGTCATCCTCCGGGTGTCCCGGGGGGCCGGTTGCCGGGCTTCACAGGGCCGTTCCCTCCACCTCTCTGGATAAGAGAAGTCTATTCAATTGTTCGATGGGATGCTAGCACAGGGATAAAAGGAGTGTCAAACGTTGCCGCGCGCTTACGCCAGGCGGCCGGCCATCGGCTGCCCGCGGGACGCCTGCTCCATGAGTTGGCCGAGGACGAGGCGCAGGCTGAAGCCGTTCAGTACTGGGTGCTTGAACGGAGCGTCCAGATTCACAGTGTAATGGTGCCGCCGGCCCTCCTTGCGAATATGGAGCATGCCGGCCCGACGCAGGTCCCCGATGACACCCCAGACGGTGCGCCGGGTCAAGGACATCGCCTCCGCGATCTCCTTGATGGTGCACTCCGGGTTCACAGCGACGTAGAAGAGGATGGCGCCGTGGCTGGAAACGAGATACCAGTGGTTTTCCATCGTCATGTCTATAGCAGTACGATTCTGGTTTTTCGATAGGCGTAAACCTATACTACCATTAAGCCTCTAGGTTGGGAAGACGTAAATAGAAAAAATCGGTACGAATTTTCGCTCGTCTCCATCGGTCGCGTCTATACTCACCCGCGGTAAGTCCCCCGCAGCACAGACAACCGGACAGTCTGGCGCCAGCGCCAGTTATATCTGCCGACTTGAAGAACGCCTGCGGGACCTGGTCCTCGCGCCCCCCTACGAACCCTGCGAGGGTTCTCCCTCCGCTCCCTCCTCCCTAATCAGCCGCCTCCGCTCAGCCCGGCTCAGCCGCTCCTCTTGCGGAGGCGTGCGCAGCAGGTAGACGATCGCCACCACGGCCAGCGCTATGCTGGCGATGGCGATTAGCTGGGCCGTTCGCAGCCCGAGCCAGACGATGTCGTCCAGGCGGAAGAAGCTCACGCCCAGACGCAGAGCGCCGTAGAGAAACATCCAGGAGAAGAACACCAAGCCGCCGCGGCGCACGCGCGAGTAGACCAGCACCAGGAGCGCGAATATCACCAGGTCGCCCAGGAGCTCGTAGGCCACGGCGGGATGCTGGACCATGTCGGGCCCGCCGAAGGCCAGGTAGCTGGGGCTGTTCGGGTCGGTGTAGCGCACGCCCCAGGGCAGGTCCGTGGACTTGGCGAAGTGCTCCCCGTTGATCACGTCGCCGATGCGGCCGACGGCCATCCCCATGATCCCGCCCATGGAGGCGATGTCGGCCGCCTGCGCGATATTCGGTAGCCGGCTGACAAGGGCGAAGCCCAGGGCGCCCAGCGTCCCCCCTATCAGCGCCCCGTAGATGGAGATTCCACCGGTATTGACGGCGAAGATCTTGCCGACATCGTCCTCGAACTGTGACCAGTTCTCGATGACGTAGAGGGCGCGGGCGCCGATGATGCCCCCGATCACAAGGGCGAGGGCGACGTTGTAGATGGAGTCTTCGTTGAAGCCGGCGCGCCTCCCGAAGATCGCCGCCACCCCCACGCCCACGATGACGCCGACGGCTGTAAAGAGGCCGTGCCAGGTGATCTGTATGCCGACCACTTCGAACAGTTGAGGGTCAAGGCCGATCTTTATCGCCAGTAGGACCGCGCTATTCATCACCCTCCCGCCCTTGCTGCTCGTCTACCGTCCCGCCCTCGTCGCGCGCCATCTCGGCCATCTCTCTCTCGAAGTTCACCAGGTGGCCGACGTGGCCGGCGAGCTGGGTGCGGGTCGCTGCTATTTTAGCCCATAACCGCCTCCGTGGCACCCAGAACGTCGCCAGCAGGCCCGCCAGCAGCAGCCCGACGCCCAGCCACACCAGGTAGTCGCCCCGGTCCCGCTTCACCTGGATGCCCGCGAACTCACGCTGCCCGACGAACGAGTACTCGTACCCACCGGCCTCCGCCTTCTCCCCCGGCCGCAGCGTCAGCGCCTGCGGCTGCACCCCGACGATCGTCAGCTCAGGCGGGCCGGCGGAGGCGGCTGGTTCCACCGCCGTGCCCTCGGAGGCCGTCTCGGTCCCGTACACCACGTTGCTCATCTCCAGTAGTACGCTCCGGGAGCCGCCGCCGGTGGCGGAGTCCGGCCGCAGTGGGAAGTCGGGGACGAACTCTGCCGGCACAGCCTGCAGGTCCGCGTATTCGACCTCCAGCCCGCCCGCCGCGGCCGATTCGCCCTCGGAGAGCACCAGTCGCACAGCGTCGCTGCCCTCCCCCGGCTCGAACACCGCCAGCCGCCACTCGTCCTGGCCCGCGGCCTTGCGCGCGCCGATGGTGAGCGTCCGCCCGCCCGACAGGGTGACCAGCCGGCCGTAGTAGGTGAACTGGTCGTCGCTCAGGACGTCGGTCAGGACCAGTCTCCGGTCCAGCAGGACATCTCCGGCGCCGTCGCGCACTATCACGTGCGGGGAAGGCAGCGTGCTGGCCAGGGCCATAGTCTCGCGGAAGACGACGTTACCGCTGCCCAGGTCGCGCACCTGGACGTCGGCGCCAAAGCCGAAGTAGGCCGCCTGGTGGAAGCGGTAGCCGCGGTAGCTGCACGGCGAGTTGACCGTGGTTGTACAGCGCTTCACCTCCTCGCCGCCATCGTAGATCGCCAGCTTGGAGCTGTACTCCAGCGGCTGGCCGTCAGGTGTGAACCGTCCGACGGCGTCCAGGAGCTGTACCTGCATCTGCCTGGGGTTCTTCAGGGGAAACACCGGCCCGCTGTCGCCTTCAGCGATCATCATACCGTTGGAGAAGCCGCTGAAGCGGGACACCAGCGCCGCCGCGAGGATGACGATGAGCGCCAGGTGCGACACGAAGGTGGCCAGCTGCGCCAGCTGGAATCGGTCCGCGAACAGGTAGACGGTATCGCCTTCCTCGTAGCGCTCGACGGCATAGAGGCGCCGCCGCAGCACGGACTCCAGCCGCGAGCCACCGGCCGGGGTCTCGTACTCGAAACGGTGTCGCGCGGACTGGAAGTAGGCGTCGTTCACGCGCTTCGCCGGCCGGTTTACCGACCGCCAGATGGGCGGCAGCCGGCTGGCCGTGCACACGGCGACGGAGACGACGAGGAGGCCCAGCGCATATATGAACCAGCCGGCGTGGAAGACATCGAACAGCCCCAGGGAGTTCATGCCGCCGGTCAGGAACCCGAAGCGCCCCTCCTGGACGTCCAGCCAGCGCCCCTCGGCCGCAGCGTCGCCGCGCACGGCGGCCGGCACCTGCGGCACGACGACTCCCACCAGGCTGGCCAGCGCCAGAAAGGCGATGATGCCAATGGCCCAGCGAACGTTGGTGAACAGCCGCCAGGTGGCGCGGATCGGGTCCAGCTCCCGCGCCAGCCGCCACCACCCGGCGCCCCAGAGGGCGCTCTCCTCCGCCATCCCCTACCCCAGGATCTCCTGAATGCGCCGCGTCAACTCGTCCTCCTCAATCGCGCCCTGCACCTGCGTCCCCCGCAACTGCTCAAGGAACGGCCCCTGGAAGACACTGCGGATGACGCCTTCCCGATCTATGAAGTACGTCATCGGCAGGCCGCTCAGCCGGTAGGAGTCGGACACGGAGCTGCGCTTGTCCAGCACCACCGGGAACTTCATCCCGAAGTCAGCGGCGAAGGGGCGGATTATCGACGGGCTCTCCTGCACGTTGACGGCGACGACCTCAAGCCCTTCGCCCTTGTACCGGTCGTAGGCAGCGACGAACTGCGGCATCTCTTTGCGGCAGGGGGCGCACCAGGTGGCCCAGAAGTTGACGATCACCCCCTTGCCGCGGAGATCGCTCAGGCGGAGATCGCCGCCGTCCAGGGTCGCCAGCAGGAAGTCCGGGGCCAGGCTCCCCTTCTTCGCCTCCACCGCCATCCCCGCCGGCACGAGCGCGGCCGGCATCTCCACCGGCCCGTAGCGGGCGTCGTACGGGGACGGGTCGGAGTCCGGCCGGTAGTCGAGCCACCAGATGGCGCCGGCGATGGCACCGACTACCACGAGCGGCAGGGCCACGCTGCGCCAGGGCCCGCGCCAGACGCGCCGCCGCTGGGGCGACTCGTCCACCTCCACGGGGCCCGTGGCCTCCAAGTCTTCAGCCATAGCGAAGGGGGCTTCCTCCTACACGGAGATGATACCGCGACGGGTAGCCAGGCGCACGGCGGCGGCGTGCGCCGCCTCCTCCACGCGGTCGTCCAGGGGCGCGAGCTCGAAGCCCTCCTGCCGCCGCAACAGCGCCGTCTCGATCAGGTGGTCCGCGAAAGAAGGGTTTTTGGGCAGGAGCGAGCCGTGCAGGTAGGTGCCGTAGGCGTTGCCGCAGACAGCGCCCTCACCGCCGTCCGCACCGTTGTTCCCGAAGCCACTGACCACCCGCCCCAGCGGCTCCACGCCCTCGTCCAGGTAGGTGCGGCCGCCGTGGTTCTCGAACCCGACGAGCGTTCCGCCCCGCCACTCCACGACAACGTTCCCGATGAACCGCTTCGCCCCCGGCCCCGGGTGCTCCGTCCAGAGACCGAACAGCCCCACGCCGGGCAGCTCCTCCCCCTCCGCCGTCCGGTAGTAGCGGCCCAGGAGCTGATAGCCGCCGCACACCGCCAGCACGACGACGCCTGCCCCGGCCGCCTCCCGCAGCGCCTTCGCCTTCACCTTCACCAGATCCTCCGCCACGCGGCGCTGCTCCCGGTCCTGCGCGCCGCCGATGAAGATGAGGTCGTGGTCCTTCGGCTTCAGCTTCTCGCCCAGGTCCAGCTCCGTGACCTCGAAGGCGACCCCCCTCTCGCGGCAACGGCGCTCCAGGCAGAGGATGTTGCCGCGGTCGCCATATATGTTCATCAGCTTCGGGTAGAGGTGGGCCAGGCGCAGCTTCGGCTCCAACTAGGCCTCCTCCCAGAAGGCAGGCCGCCGCCCCCAGCGGGCGAGCAGCTTCCGCACCTGGAGCATCGCCGTGTAGGTGGGGATGACGATCAGGTCGCCGCCCTCCGGCGTGGCCCTGATCGCCCGCCGGAGCGCCGCCGCCGTGTTCTCCTCCACCCCCGGCAGCGAGTCCAGCCCCGCGTACTTCAGGCGCAGCGCCATGTCCCAGGCGCGCGTCCCCGACACCGTGAGGTTCCTCACCTTCCCGGCCAGCAGGTCGAAGTCCACGTCCCAGATCCAGGAGACGTCCCGCCCGTCCGCGATGCCATCGTTGAGGAACACCGCCAGGTCCTTGCCGCCGCCGCCGGCGGTGATCGTGCGCAGAACCTCGTTGAGGCCGGCCGGGTTCTTCGCCAGGATCACCTGCACCCGCCGCCCGCCGACCAGCAGCCGCTCCTGGCGGCCGAAACCCGCCGTGAACGAGGCCAGCCCCCGCTCGATAACGGCGGGCTCGACGCCGAGGGCGACCGCCGCAGCGACGGCGGCCAGCGCGTTGTAGGCGTTGTACAGGCCAGTCAGCGGCAGCTTCGACCTCACCTCGCCGGCGGGCACGGCGATGGTGAGGTCGCTGCCTTCCGCGCTCAGGCCGACGCGGCTCGCGACGACGGCTCCTGCGGGACGGGAGCGGTCGCCCTGCGGGCAGCGCCAGTGGCCGAGGTGGCCGTAGAAGACCGTCGCGTAGGCCAGCTCCGCCCCGCAGGCGGAGCACCAGCGGGCGTCCGCGGCGTGCTCCAGCCGCTCCCGGCCGCGCGACGCATCCTCCACCCCGTAGAACAGCACCTCGCCGGGCGCAGCCTCCGCCAGCGCCGCTATCGAGGGGTCGTCGGCGTTGAGGACGACGACCGTCGAGGCGTCCAGCCCGCGCACGGCCTCCCGCCAGAGCGCCGCCACGTGCTCCACCTCGCCGTAGCGGTCCAGCTGGTCGCGGAACAGGTTCGTGAACAGCAGGAGCTTCGGCCGGAGGGCGCGGGCCGCCTCCGGCACCGTCGCCTCGTCCACCTCGAAGACGCCCAGGCGGCGGCCCGCGCCGGCGAAGCCGCCGTCCAGCCCCGCCGCCTCCGCCATCGCCGCCGCGATCCCCCGCATCAGGTTCGACCCCGCGCGATTCGCCACCGCCCGCATCCCCGCCTCGCGGACGATGCCGCGCAGCAGGCGAGAGGTGGTGGTCTTGCCGTTGGTGCCGGTGACGATTACGCTGCCCTGGCCCAGCCTGCGCGCCATCTCCGGCACGATCGCCGGGTCGATGCGCTCGGCGAGGAGGCCGGGCAGGGCGGTGCCGCCGCCCACCTTCAGCCGGCGGCTGAGGGCGGCGGCCGCCTTGGCCGCGGCGATGGCGGCGATACGTCGCATGTCAGGCGTATTATCGGCTCTTCGGGGGGAGACCCGCCAGCGCGGGCCCATCTCACGGAGGGTCGGGCTTCAGCCCGACTGGCCATCCGGCACCACCGGCTCCACGAACACGTCCATGACGCCGCCGCAGATCTTGTCCTCGCCGTCCGTGGGCTCCGTCAGGTCCACCTGCACCAGACGGGCGCGACCGTCGCGCAGCGCCTCCATCGCCTCCGACCAGACCTCCGCCTCGCCGCAGCCGCCGCCGATCGTGCCGCAGAAGCTGCCGTCCGGGCGCACCAGCATGCGCGCGCCGGCGCGTCGCGGC
>JAUYGU010000124.1 GCA_030690405.1 Dehalococcoidia bacterium
CCCGCCTCGCGCATCGCCCGCGCGAACGCCTCCACCAGCGGCTCCGCGGTCTCGGGCCGCGCCGCGCCCACGAAGCTGGGCCGCCGGCCCCGGCGCGTGTCCGCCAGCAGCGTGAACTGGCTGACGACCAGCGCCTCGCCACCCACGCCGGGCAGCGAGAGGTTGAACTTCCCCTCCGCGTCGGAGAAGACGCGCAGCTCCGCGCACTTGCGGGCCAACCGGACCGCCTCCTCCTCGCTATCGCCGTCCGCCACCCCCACCAGCAGCAGCAGCCCGCGGCCGATGGAAGCGACCGTTTCCCCGTCCACGGAGACGGAGGCGCGGCTCACCCGCTGCAGGATGACTTTCATCGCCGCCAGTATAAAAGAAACGCCGCCCCTGATGGAGCGGCTGTGCGAAGAGCGACGGCGCGCCTAGTCGGTCGTTTTGGCCTCCGCCTTCGCCTCCGCCTTCGGTCCGCTGCCGTTGTCCTTCGAAAGCGCTTCGCCGGAGCTGACGGGGGTGCTATCACCGTTGCCCCCGAAGGAGGACTTGCGGTTGTCCGTGCTGTAGAAGCCGGAGCCCTTGAAGATGACGGCCGGCAGGCTAATCAGCCGCTGAGAGCGGCCGCTGCAGGACGGGCAGCGGTGCTCGGAAGGCGCGTCGAAGCCTTCGGCGCGCTCGTACTGGTGCCCCTTGGAGCAACTGTACTCGTATATCGGCAACTTTCCTCGACCTCCCGCGCATAGAAAGCCGCCCTTCACGGGCAGCTGCAAGAACGAATATAGCAGGATCCTCACCCTCTCGCAAGAGTGAGGCCACGCCCCTCGCTTCTGCGCGGCCAGTTTCCTTGTTCCCAGCTCCCTCTTCCTGATATACTCGCCTGCGGACACTTTTCCACATAAAGGAGATCTGTTTGCCTACCGCTGTATCCATGAAGTCGCTTCTGGAGGCCGGTGTTCACTTCGGCCACCAGACCCGCCGTTGGAACCCGAAGATGAAGAAGTTCATCTTCGCGGAGCGCAACGGCATCCACATCATAGACCTGCAGCAGACCGTCGACCGGCTGGAAGACGCGGCCGCTTTCGTGAGCGAACTGGTCTCATCCGGCCAGACCATCCTGTTCGTCGGCACCAAGCGCCAGGCCCAGGACACGATCGAGAGCGAGGCCCGGCGCTGCGGCATGCCCTTCGTCAACACCCGCTGGCTGGGCGGCACCCTCACAAACTTCCACACGATCCAGGGCCGCATCGATTACCTGGTACGCCTGGAGGACGCCCGCGCCCGCGGCGAGCAGGACCACCTCACGAAGAAAGAGGGGCTGCGCACGGAAGAGGAGATCGTCCGCCTCAACCGCTACCTGGGCGGCATCAAGGAGATGACGAACCTGCCCGGCTGCGTCTTCATCATCGACACGACGAAGGAAACCATCGCCGTGGCCGAGGCGCTGCGCACCGGCACCTCCATCGTCGCCCTCGTCGACACGAACTGCGACCCCGACGTCATCGACTTTCCGATCCCGTCCAATGACGACGCGATCCGCGCGATCAAGCTCATCACCGCCCGCATCGCCGACGGTGTGCTGGAGGGCCTGACCGCCCGCGAATACGCCCAGAAGGCAGCCGAGGAGGCGGAGGACGTGGAGGTCGCCGCCTACCGCGAGACCGGCTACGTTGCCTCCCCCGACGAGCCCACGCCTAACTACGGCGCGGCCCGCGTGGAAGGCGAAGCTGCGGAGGCGTCCGCCGAGCCCGCCGCAGAAGAGGCGGCGGCGGAGCCCGCCCCGGAGGCTTCGGCCGCCGGGGAGCCCTCCGCCGAGGAGCCGCCCGCGCCGGAGCCGGCGCCGGAAGCGGGACCCGCCGCGGACGAAGCGCCCAAAGAGCCCGAATAGCACAAGGAGAACACCGTGGCCGTCTCTCCCGGGGCCGTCAAGGAGTTGCGCGAACTGACGGGCGCAGGCATGCTGGACTGCAAGCACGCCCTGGAAGAGGCCGGGGGCGACTTCGAGAAGGCGAAGGAGATCCTGCGGCAGAAGGGCCACGCCCTGGCCGCCAAGCGGGCCGAACGCACCACCGCCGAGGGCCTCGTCCTGTCTTACCTCCACCACGACGGCCGCCTCGGCGCCCTGGTGGAGATCAACTGCGAATCGGACTTCGTCGCCCGCACGGAGGACTTCCAGCAGCTCGCGCAGAGCATCGCTCTCCAGGTGGCGGCCACCAGCCCGCAATACGTCGCCCCGGAGGACGTCCCGGAGGGCGCGGAAGGCGACCCCAAAGAGCTCTGCCTGCTCCCGCAGCCGTTCGTCCGCGACGAATCGGTCAGCATTCAGGAGATGGTGAACGAAGCGATCCGCAAGACCGGCGAGAACATCCGCGTACGGCGCTTCGCACGCTTCGAATTGGGGCGCTGACCGATGGCGGAAGACGCCCCCAAACGCGTTCTCCTAAAGCTCAGCGGCGAAGCCCTCATGGGCGACCTCCCCTACGGCATCGACCCCGCCATGCTCGATGCCATCGCCGGGCAGCTGAAGGCGGTCCAGAACATGGGGATCGAGGTCGCCATCGTCGTCGGCGCGGGGAACATCTTTCGCGGCGCCACCGCCTCCGCCACCGGCATGGACCGCGCCACCGCCGACTACGCCGGCATGCTGGCCACCATCATCAACGCCCTCGCCCTGCAGGACGCGCTGGAGCGGAACGGCCTCTGGGTCCGCACCCAGAGCGCGATCACCGTCACCGCCGTCGCGGAGCCGTACATCCGTCGCCGCGCCATTCGCCACCTGGAGAAGGGCCGCGTGGTCATCTTCGCCGCCGGCACCGGCAACCCCTACATGACCACAGATACGGCCGCCGCCCTTCGCGCCATCGAGATCGACGCCGATGTGCTGCTCATGGCCAAGAAGAACGTGAACGGCGTCTACGAGGCCGATCCGGCGAAGGACCCCACCGCCCGAAAGTTCCTCCGCCTCAGCTACCTGGACGCCCTCAACCGCCGCCTCCAGGTGATGGACTCCACCGCACTCTCCCTCTGCATGGAGAACTCCCTGCCCATCGTCGTCTTCAATCTCCGCATGCCTCGCAGCATCGAGCTCGCCGCCTCCCGAAAGGATAACGGCACCATCGTCGGCGACTTCGAGACGGTACTGGAGGACGCATCCGCCTCCGCCAAGCGATAGGAGTGACGCCATGATCGACGACGCCCTCCTGGACGCGACTGACCGCATGGAGAAGGCGCTGGAAGCGTTGCGCCGGGACCTGGCCACGGTCCGCACCGGCCGCGCCAGCCCCGGCCTCGTGGAGCACCTCAAGGTGGACTACTACGGCGCGGCCACGCCGCTTAACCAGCTCGCCACCATCAGCACGCCGGACGCCCGCCTGATCACCATCCAGCCGTGGGACAGAGGCTCCATCGGCGCCATAGAGAAAGCGATCCTGAAGTCGGACATCGGCCTCAACCCCAGCAACGACGGCACGCTGATCCGGCTGGCGATCCCCCAGCTCACGGAGGAACGCCGCCGCGAGATCGCCAAGCAGGTCCGCAAGCGCGCGGAGGATGCCCGCGTTGCCGTGCGCAACATCCGGCGCGACGCCCACGAGAACATCCGCCGTCTGGAGCACGAGCACGAGATCTCCCAGGACGATCTTCACCGCGCGGAGACTGAGCTCCAAAAGCTCACGGACGACCACACCAAGGAGATCGACAAGGTGGGCCACGAGAAGGAGGAGGAGGTTCTCGCCGTATAACCCTTCCGGCCAGCAACCGTTCCGCGGCCGGAGCGTTCTATACTGTTGACGACAGCCATGGCCATCGCCATCCGCTTCCCGAAGAAGGCCCAACCCCCCTCCCCCCTCGCCCTGCCGCAGGTGCCGGGGCACGTGGGCATCATCATGGACGGCAACGGCCGCTGGGCCGCCCGCCGCGGCCTGCCCCGACTGGCCGGACACCACGCCGGCACGGAGAACCTTCGCCGCGTCATCGAGCGCTTCGCCGACTATGGTGTCAGCTATCTCACCCTGTACGCATTCTCCACTGAGAACTGGAACCGCCCCAAGCGGGAGATCCGCGGCCTCATGACCCTTCTCCGCCACTACCTCAGGCGCGAGACCAAGCACCTCCACAAGAACGGCATCCGCCTCCTGCACATCGGCCGGCTGGACGCCCTCGACCCCAGGCTGCAGCAGCAGGTCCTGGACGCCCTGGAGCTGACCAGGGACAACGATCGCATGACCGTCTGCATCGCCTGGAACTACGGCGGCCGGGCCGAGATCCTGGAGGCGGTGCGCCGGGTCGTCGCCCAGGGCATCAGCCCGGAAGAGATCGACGACGCGCTGTTCAACAACCACCTGTACACGGCTGACATCCCCGACCCCGACCTGATCATCCGCACCGCCGGCGAGATGCGCCTCTCCAACTTCCTGCTCTGGCAGGGCGCCTACGCGGAGTTCGTGTCGACACCGGTATACTGGCCGGACTTCGATATTCACGACATAGACGACGCTCTGCTGGCTTACAGCCAGCGGAAGCGGCGCTTTGGCGGTCTCCAGCCCGAGGACGCCGACTACCCCACGCCGGCCAACGGCAAGAACGGCGCCCGCCCCAACGGCCGGCGCACCCCCGGCCGCAACGACAGCCATCGCTGATGCTCCCTCAGCGGGTCGCCGTCGCCGCCGTCGGCATACCCGTAATCATCGGCCTGACCCTGCTCGGCGGCCCGGTCTTTGCCATCGCCGCCGGCTTCGTGCTCACCTTCGCCGCGCTGGAGTTCTACGTCACCACTGACCCGGAGCTCATCGCCGGCGGCGCCGCCCACAGCCTGCGGGACCAGCGCCTGCCCGGCCTCATCGGCGCCGCCGGCGTCGCCCTCCTCGTCGCCGCCGCGGATAACGGCTTCGACTGGTGGGCGCGCGCCCTCACCCTCTCCGTCGTCCTCCCCTTCCTGCCGCTCATCCTCCGCGGCCAGACGGCCACCGGCCTCCGCGACTGGCTCTGGGCGCTGGGCGGCCTGGTCTACCTCGGCCTCCTGGGCTCGCACCTCGTATTCCTGCGGGACGCGCCGAACGGGGGTGACTGGGTCTTCATCGCGCTGTTCGCGACCTTCGCGACCGATACCTCCGCCTACTTCGTGGGACGGACGATCGGGCGCACGAAGATCGCGCCCACGATCAGCCCTGGCAAGACGCTGGAGGGCTCGCTGGGCGGCTTCGCCGGGGGGGCGGCCGCCGTCCTCCTCCTGAACTGGGCGCTGGACGCCGGAGCGGGGGCGGAGATCATCCCGCTCGCCCTGCTCCTGCCGCTCGCCGGCGAACTGGGCGACCTCGCGGAGTCGTTGATCAAGCGCGGCGCCGGCGTCAAGGACGCATCGCACGTCATTCCGGGGCACGGGGGCTTCCTGGACCGGCTGGACAGCCTGCTGATCACTGTCCCTTTGGTATACTACTATCTGACATGGATAATCCTGTGACGGGCCGCCGCCAGGGGCTCGTCGTCCTCGGCTCCACGGGCTCCATCGGTCGTCAGACCCTCGACGTCGTCCGCTCCCTCCCCGGCCGCTTCAACATCATCGGGCTCGCCGCCGGGGGGAACGTCACCCTCCTGGAGGAGCAGACCCGCGAGTTCCGCCCCCGTTTCGTCCGCTGCGAGCGGGAGGGCGAGTACCTTCGCGGGCGAGTCTCGGCCAGGTGGGCGGAGATGGAGGAGATGGCGGCGCACGCGGACGTCGACCTCGTGGTGGTCGCGACGACGGGCGCGGCCGGGCTGGCGCCGACGCTGGCCGCCCTGCGGGCCGGCAAGACCGTGGCCCTGGCGAACAAAGAGGTGCTGGTCATGGCCGGCCAGCTCCTCACCGCGGAGGCGAAGCGACACAAGGCGCAGCTGCGGCCGATAGACAGCGAGCACTCCGCCATCTGGCAGTGCCTGTGGGGCGAGCGCGCGGACAGCGTAGAGCGCATCGTCCTCACCGCGTCCGGAGGGCCTTTCCGCGACACGCCACCGGAGGAGCTTGAGCGCGTAACGTCGGAGCAGGCGCTGCGGCACCCGAACTGGCAGATGGGTCAGAAGATCACGGTGGACAGCGCGACGCTCCTGAACAAGGGGCTGGAGTGCATCGAGGCGCGCTGGCTGTTCGACGTGCCACTGGAGCGAATAGAGGTCCTGCTGCACCGGGAGAGCATCGTCCACTCGCTGGTGGAGTTTCGGGACGGCTCCGTGAAAGCGCAACTGGGCGCGCCCGATATGCGTCTACCTATACAGTGCGCGCTCACCTATCCGGAGCGGCTGCCCGGCACGACGGTGCCACGCCTGGACCTGAGCCGCGTCGGCACGCTGAACTTCGCAACGCCTGACATGAAACGCTACCCCTGTTTGAGCCTGGCGCTGGAAGCGGGCCAGCGCGGCGGGACCTTCCCCGCCGTCCTCTGCGCCGCCGATGAGATCGCGATCCAGCACTTCCTGGCCGGCCACCTCCGCTTCACGGAGATCGCCCGCGTGATTGAGGGCGCCCTCTCCGCGCACGGCGGCAACGCGGAGCCATCGCTGGACGAGATCGTAGCCGCCGACGCCTCCGCCCGCCTCTGGGCTGAGGACTGGGTGAAGGCCAAGACCTAGAAGCCACCCGAACAATGGACCTCATCCTTCACACCATCCTCCCCTTCGCCGGCATCCTCATCGTCCTCATCGTCGTCCACGAGCTGGGGCACTACATCACGGCCAAGCTCACGGGGGTGAAGGTGTTGGAGGCAGGGCTCGGCTACCCGCCGCGCATCTGGGGCTTCACCTGGCGCGGCACCCTCTACTCCATCAACTGGCTCCCCCTGGGCGGCTTCGTGCGGCTGCTGGGCGAAGAGGACCCATCCGACCCCGAGAGCCTGGCGGCCAAGCCACGCTGGGTGCGACTGATCGTCCTGTTCGCCGGCTCCGGCATGAACTTCCTGCTGCCGATCTTCCTCTTCGCCCTCGCCTTTATGATCCCGCGCGATGTGAACGTAGGGCTGACCGAGATCACCGGCGTGGCCCCCCACAGTCCGGCCGAGGAGGCCGGCCTGAAGCCCGGCGACGTCATCTTCGCCATCGACGGCGACAAGGTGCGCAACGTACGCGAGGTCAGCCTGGCGATCCGCCTCAACGTCGGCGAGACCGTGGACTTCAACGTAAAGCACTCCGACGGCGTAGTGGAGGACATACCCGTCTACGCCCGCTGGACGCCCCCCAAAAGCCAGGGGCCCACCGGCATCCAGATCGGCTCCCTGTACGCGTTCACGGAGAAGGAGAGCTTCCCGCCCTGGGAGGCGATCCCCAAGGGCTGGACCGCCACCATCGACTCCCTGATCCTCGCTCGCAACGAGGTGATCTCCATGGTCAAAGGCGGCTCCGGCCCCGACGTCACCGGGCCCGTCGGCATCGCCCAGGCCACCGGAGAGGTAGTGGAGCAGTCCGGCTGGCAAACGCTACTGGAGTTCGCGGCGCTCCTCTCCATCAACCTGGCGATCATCAACATCCTGCCACTGCCGATGCTGGACGGAGGCCGTATCGCCTTTGTGCTGCTGGAGATCGTCCGCCGCGGGCGCAGGATCGCCCCGGAGAAAGAAGCCATCGTGCATCTTGTCGGCCTGGCGCTTATCATTACATTCGCAGTCGTAATCACCTACTTCGACGTGATCCGTCTCATCAGAGGGGATAGCCTGTTCAGATGACCGCTGAGGAGTACCTGCCCCTGAGCACCCGCCGGAAGTCCCGCCCGGTCCACGTCGGCGACGTCCAGGTCGGCGGCGACGCGCCGGTCGTCGTCCAGACGATGACCAACACAGATACGGCGGACGCCAGGTCCACTCTGCAGCAGACCGCCCGCCTGGCGGAGGAAGGCGCCGAGATCGTTCGTATCGCCGTGCCAGACAAGGCCGCCGCGGCCGCCCTGCCCGACATCGTGAGCGGCACGCCCGTCCCGCTCATCGCCGACATCCACTTCGACTACAAGCTCGCCCTGGCCTCGATCAAGGCGGGGATTCACGGCCTGCGCCTCAACCCCGGCAACATCCGCGACGCCGACAAGGTGCGCGAGGTCGTGCGGGCGGCGAAGGAGCGCGGCATCCCGATCCGCATCGGCGTTAACGAGGGCTCCCTGCCGCCGCTGCCGCCGCTCGCCGACGGCGAACTGCCGCCGCCCAAGCCGCGGCGCATGGTGGACGCCGCCCTGTGGGAGATCGGCATCCTGGAGGAGATGGGGTTCGAGGACATCAAGATCTCCCTCAAGGCGTTCGACGTCCCAACGATGGTCACCGCCTACCGCGAGATCGCAAAGCGGGTGCCGTACCCGCTGCACCTGGGGGTCACGGAGGCGGGCACACCAGGCGCCGGCTCCGTCCGCTCCGCCGTCGGCATCGGCCTGCTGCTCGCAGAGGGGATCGGCGATACGATCCGCGTGTCCCTGGCCGCCGACCCGGCGGAAGAGCTGCCGGTGGCCTGGAACATCCTCAGCTCGCTCAACATCCGCCAGCGCGGCGCGACGATAGTCGCCTGCCCCACCTGCGGCCGCATCGAGGTGGACCTGATCCCGCTGGCGAACCAGGTGGAGGCGCACTTCCAGAAGCTGGGCAAGCCGATCACGGTGGCGGTCATGGGCTGCGTCGTGAACGGACCGGGCGAGTCCCGCGACGCCGACATCGGCCTCGCCGCCGGCAAGGGCAAGGGCGCCATCTTCCGCAAGGGTGTGGTCGTCCGCATCGTCCCGGAGGAGCAGTTCCTCTCCGCCCTCATCGAGGAAGGACGGCTGGTGCTCGCCGAGAAGTTCCCCGACGAGTCGGGGCCGCCCGCGGCCGAAAACCTTGACGCGATCATCCCGATGACCGCGGTGGACTCCGCCGGCCTTCCCGGCCGCGCCGCCCGCCGCTGATATGGGGTTGAGGCCGCCGGCGGTTCTCTGGCTCGTCTCGCCAATTTTCGTCCTCCTCGTCGGCATCTCTTGCGGGGGCAGCACCAGCCAAGGGCGCATCGTCTACGTCACTTGCCCTTCCTCGGTCACATGCGACTTCGTGGCCGTGGACTCCGACGGCTCGAACCGGCAGCGGCTGTTCAGCCTTGAAGTGGAAGAGGGCGATACTCCCCTCCTGCCTCAGTGCTCGCCCGACGGAGGCGAGATCGTCTACTTCCTCTCCGTCGGACAGCGCACCTCCATCTTCAAGGCCAATCTAGACGGCTCCCAGATCGTTGAGCTCACGCCCGACTTCGGCGCCGTCGACCCCGCCTGGTCGCCGGACGGCTCACGAATCGTCTTCAGCGCGTCCGCACCTGATCCCGCTCAGCCGCAACTGTGGGTAATGAATTCCGACGGCAGCGAAGCGCACCCGATCACCAGCGATCGGGTTTTCAATCTGGTACCCGCCTGGTCGCCGGACGGCGGCAGCATCGCCTTCGCGTCCGACGGGACGGAAGGGCCCGCTGACCCCGCCGACGTCTGGATCGTTTCCGCGGACGGGGCCGACCCCCGCCCCCTGATCACCGGCGCCGCCAACGACCGCCAGCCCGCCTGGTCGCCGGACGGACAGACCCTCGCTTTCACCCGCGTGGAAGGCGAGCCTGGCGTTATCGGCACCGCCGGCTCAGGCGGCCAGGTATTCCTGGCCACGGACTCCGGCCAGGATATCCGCCCTCTAACCGCTGGCGGGCCCCGTAAGTTCCTGCCTCGCTGGTCGCCGGACGGCGAGCAGATCGCATTCTCCACCGCTCCCGATTCCGGCGAGCCTTTCGGCATGCGCGACCGCCGGTTCCAGGTATATGTCATCGGTGCCGGCGGCGACGGCCAGAGGATGCTGACCGACGAGCCCAACGGCGCTCACTTCGCCACGTGGTGCCCCAACCCTTGACCGCCGGCCTCCGACCGCCGACGCTATCCCCGTGACGTTCGAGGCGCGCCTGGCAATCGTCCTGCTGTACTTCGCCCTCTGGGGGTTCCTGGGCCTGCTGCCCTGGACGTTTGCCGCCGTGGCCCGCCGCGGGCGCGAGGTGCTGCCGGCGCTCCCCATCGCTGTGGCGGCCGCCTGGCTCGCCGGCGTCCTCGTCCCCATCGTGGGGGAGCGGGACGCGACCGGCTTCCTGGTCTCCATCGCCACCGCCTTCGCAGGCGGAGTGGCAGGCACCGCGGCAGGCGTGGCACTATCCATACGTCTTGCCGCGAACGGCGTGTCAGGCGAGCGGGCCGGGGGAGGCGACAAGGCCTAGCGCCCGCCGGGCGCCGCGCCGAGCTGCCGGAGGAGGCCGAGGCCGTCCGCCAGCTGCCAGGTCTCCCGTATCCGCCCGCCGGACACGCGGTAGATGTTGACCCCGCTCCAGGTGGCCTCCCGACCCGTAGGAGCGATCCCCATGAACGGGCCGCTCTGGGTGCCGCGCGCCGTGAAGCGCACGACCACCTTCTCGCCGTCCGAGAAGATGTCCTCGATCGTCGTCTGGAGGTCCGGAAAGGCGGCGCGCAGGCCGGTGATGAGCCGCTTCACGCCTTCGGGCCCGGCCGTCTCCGGTCCGCCGGCCAGGTCGTGGCGCACGAACTCCGGGGCGATGATCTCGTCGACGGTGGTCATGTCGCCCCTCGCCACCTCCTCGAAAGCGCGGCGGACGACGGCCTCGTTCTCCTCGGACATGGAGCCTCCTTCTACTGCCTGGCGTCGCCCTGAATTATCGGCGGCGCCCCGCGGCCTGTCTAGCCGCAGCCCTCCGCCGCCCGCTAAACTCGAATCATGAGCACTCCCACGGCGATCCACGCCCTCTCCACCATGTGGTCCCAGGGCCGCTTCCCTCACAAAGACCGGGACTCCATGGCGCGGTTCGCGGAGGCGGCATCGCAGCTCGGCTTCCCGGCCGTCGAGATCAACTACGTGATCCCGCCGGAGGGCGTGGAGGAGCTCCTCGCCTCCGACCACGTCTCCATCGCCTCCCTGCACTCGCCGACGCCGCGCGTGAAGGCGGCCGGCGGCCGCTGGTCCGAGGCGCTGAACCTGGCTGCCACCGACGAAGAGGAACGCGCCCACGCCGTGCGCCTGGCCCGCGCGACGGTCGACCACGCCGTGCGCGCGGGCGCCCGCTACGTCGTCGTCCACCTGGGCGGCATCGAGTCCGGCGGCCGGGCGGAGATGTTCGAGAGCGAGAAGAGGCTGCGCCGCCTGTTCGACGAAGGCGTAAGGGCGGGCGAGGAGGTGGAGGCGCTGCGCCGGCAGGCCCACGCCGAGCGGCGCGAAGGCGTCGGGCGCAACCTGCCGCAGGCGCGCCGCTCCCTGGCGGAGATCGCCGAGCACGCGGCCGCGAACGGCGTCGCCATCGGGCTGGAGAACCGCTTCCACTACCACGAGTTCCCCGGCCTCGACGAGATGCACGAGCTGCTGGCCGGCTATCCGCCCGAGGTCGCCGGCTTCTGGCTGGACGTCGGTCACGTGGAGGTGCTGGACCGGCTGGGGCTGGTCCCGAAGGGCCGCTGGCTGGACGAGCTGGGCGCGCGCTGCATCGGCGCCCACGTCCACGACGTCGACGGCCTGGCCGACCACCGCGCCCCCGGCCGCGGTGACGTCGACTGGTCGTACATCGCCCGCGGCCTGCCGCCGGGTGCCCCGCGCGTCTTCGAGATAAACCAGAGGACGCCGGAGGACGCCGTGGCGGCGGCGATCCCGTTCCTGCGCGAGCGCGGCGTGCTCTGAGGCCGCCACCGGGCCCGGTCCTCACGATGGCCGCCTCCACGGCCCTCATCATCGGTAGCGACAGATGAAGCGAAACTGGCCGCTTCTTACTGCCTTCTCGGTCGCTTACGCGTTCTTCATCACTGCGCCTGCCATCTTCCATCAGGAGTTCCCGCTACGCACGGACATGGAATGGGGCGATGTGCTGGACATACCGACCCCTCTCGTCGTCTTCGGGCTTGTCTGGCTTCTAGTTCGTCGAACCGTTGGCACGGTCGATACCCTGGTGGCGTTCCCGCTGCTCCTCCTCGCTCTTGTCTGGACACAAGGGCAAGGAATGCACCGGCGAGTAACTCTATCGGCCACCAGGTTGCCGAAGGGGCAAAGGGTACGCTCCCCGACCTCATCCACTTCTATGATGAGCAGCTTAGCCACTACATCTGGTACCTAGCCGTTGCTCTACTGCCGGGCTATCTCCTCCTCGTGATGTGGCGCGACAGGGGGCTGGCCTCCCCAGAGCGTCCCTTCGCAGTGCTGCCTGCGGCCCTTCTGTTCGGGCTCGTCTTAGGCATCTCATCGATCGAGGCCGCAGTCGTGCCCATGGTCCTGCCGGTGTTCGTACTCACCGCACTACTGGGCGTGTACCTCTACAGGAGCGCTTCCCAGCTTCGCGGCGTGGAACTGTTCGCATTCACCGAGGCGTCCGTCCTTGTTGCCTTGGCTGTATTGCTCGCCTGGGGAGCCTACTACGGGGGGTGGCCGGAGCCCAGCGATGTGGGGCTGATCTGAGCCGGCGGCTTCAGCCGATATAGCGCCGCAGCGCCTCCGCGTCCCGTATCACGAACCGGCGGCCCTCCCGGCTGACGGCGCCCTTGCGCCGCAGCGAGGAGAGGTGCCGGTTCACGCTCTCCCGGGTCACTCCCAGCATGTTCGCCAGCTCCTCCTGCGTAAGCGGCAGGTCCAGGAGGACGCCGTCCGGGCGCTGCACGCCGTGGCCGGCAGCCAGGTCCAGCAGCTTCTTGGCCAGGCGGCCGCCCACATTGAGGAACACCAGGTCGCCGGCTGTTTCGTTCGTCTCACGCAGACGCTGAGTCACCGAGGCGAGCACCGCCATCGCCGCCTGCGGCCGGGACTGCAACAGGTCGGTGAAGTCGGCCCGGTCGAGGGTCAGAACCGTCGTGTCGCGTAGCGCAGTCGCGCTGGCGGAGCGGGGACCGCCATCCAGCAGCGCCAGGTGCCCGAAGAACTCGCTGGCGCCCAGCACGGCCAGCGTCAGGTCCGCCCCCTGCGGGCTCGGCAGGTAGATGCGAACGGATCCTTCTTCGATGATGAACAGGGCGTCGCCGGGGTCGTCTTTGGCGAATATCGCCTGGCCGCGGGCGAAGCGCCGGCGTTTAACGGCGGCGGCCAGCGCCTCACTGTCTGCCGCCGTCAGCGCGGCCAGGAAGGGCACCCTCTGGAGGAGCTCGACCGCCTTCGTCATATCAGCAGCATTCGTCCCGAATTGTGACGTGCGTCACAGCGGCGCCGTCTCCGATGCCTGTACCATAGCCACGATGATCGGGCTGGGCCCGATGCGATGTCAAGCGGCGAGGGTGTTTTCCCGCTGCCCGGCCGGACAGAGAGGCGTCCCTCCGCCTTGGGTCCCCGACTCGTTCGGGGTTCTGGATGGTCTGAGCAAGGGAAGATGCCCCGCCGCTCTCGTTTTGCCCTTGACCGCGCCGCCCCAATCTGACATCTTGGCTGGGCGGCCGCCGTGAACTCAGGAGCAAGCTGAATGGACGAATTCGCCTTCCTCGACGCGACTGCCCAGGCCGACCTCGTTCGGCGTAAGCAGGTCAAGCCCATCGAGCTCGTGGACGCCGCCATCGAGCGCATCGAGCGTTTGAACCCTTCCATCAACGCCGTCGTCACGCCGATGTACGATATCGCCCGCGAGGCGGCGTCAGGCCCCCTGCCGGAAGGACCCTTCACCGGCGTCCCCTTCCTCCTGAAGGACCTTTCCGCCGCTTTCGCCGGCACCCGTCTGACCTCCGGCTCCGTATTCTTGAAGGACTACGTCCCCGGCTACGACAGCGAGCTCGTTGCCCGCTACAAGCGGGCCGGACTGGTCACCGTGGGCAAGACCAACACGCCGGAGTTCGGCCTAATCCCGACGACGGAGTCCGTCCTGCTGGGGCCGGCCCGCAACCCCTGGGACACGGGGCGCACCACCGGCGGCTCCAGCGGCGGCTCCGCGGCCGCGGTCGCGGCGGGCATGGTCGCCGCCGCCCACGGCGGCGATGGCGGCGGCTCCATCCGCATCCCCGCCTCCTGCTGCGGCGTCGTCGGCCTCAAGCCCACCCGCGGCCGCAACCCTCTGGGCCCGGAAGTGGGCGACGTCCTGAACGGGCTGGTGGCCCAGCACGTCCTGACTCGCTCCGTGCGCGACTGCGCCGCCGTCCTGGACGCGACCGCCGGCCCGGACATCGGCGACCCGTACTGGGCAACGCCGCCCCAGCGCCCGTTCCTCCAGGAAGTGGGCGCCAACCCGGGCCGGCTGCGGATCGCCTTCACCACACAGGCGCCGACCGGCACGCCGATTCACCCGGACTGTGTCGCCGCCGTCAAGGAGGCCGCCGCGCTGTGCGCGGAGCTGGGACACGAGGTGGTAGAGGCCAGTCCGCCCATCAACGGGCCGATGCTGACGCAGATGTTCACCATCGTGTGGTCGGCGGGGGCCGCACTCTCCGTGGACGGGATGGCCCTGCTAACGCGTCGCACACCGACACAGGAGCAGTTTGAGCCGCTCACTTGGGCGCTGGCCCAGACGGGCCGCGGCCAGAGCGCGCCCACCTACCTGATGGCGGTGGCGTTCTTCCAGATGATGTCGCGCCACGTCGCCCGCTTCATGGTCGACCACGACGTATGGCTGACCCCAACCGTCGCCGAGCCGCCGGTGCCCCTGGGGACCTTCGACTCGCCGCCGGACAACCCGATGCAGGGGTTCACGCGGGCGGGGGAGTTCGTGCCCTTCACCCCCATCTGCAACGTCACCGGCCAGCCCGCCATCTCCCTGCCGCTATACTGGAGCTCCGAAGGGCTGCCCGTGGGCACGCACTTCGTCGGCCGCTTCGGCGACGAGGCGACCCTCTTCCGCCTGGCGGCCCAGCTTGAGCAGGCCCGCCCCTGGGCCGATCGCCGCCCGCCGGTCTCCGCTACCGCCGTCTCCGCGTAGGACCGGCGATAATCGACTGATCAGACGCTGTCTGGCGAATGCTGACAGCCGCGCGGATACCATCGTACTCGAAAGAAAGTGTTCGACTTCCTGCAACCACGCGACCTCGGCCGTCGAGCTGCAAATTGCTGTCTGCAAACCCTTCGGATACACTCATTGGTAAGTTGCTACTCCAGTCAGTGGCGCGGAGTTTGTCTGTTGATGGTCGTCGCATCCAGAGGTCTCGTTGCTCGCAATGCGGTGCTGAAGACGCAGGATCACAATGCCTAGAGTGACGGTCTTCTATGCATATCCGTCGTCCCCCGAATCCCTGGGTGAGTCCATCCAAAATGCCCTGCGAGACCTCAAGTTGACGCGTCTCATTAAGGAGGCAGCTGTACGCTTCAGGCCTTGGCCCAATTTATCGATAGCCGGGAAGAAACTCACTACGGAAATAACTCAGAGCATTGACCGAGCTCAGATTTTCGCGTGCGATCTGACGTACGCAAATGCCAACGTGGCGTTCGAACTTGGTTACGCCATCGGAAGGTTCAAGCGTATATGGATCTCGCTCAACGTTACGATTGAAAACGCTCCGCAGGATTACAAGCGCTTGTACTTTGGGCTGATCGGCGCTGGTTACACCGCATACGAGAACCATGGCAATCTGGCCCAGGCTTTCATAAACGACGCACCGTGGAAGAGCCTCGATGACGGGTTGCTTGGCGGGTACCATAAGCGACGGCCACCGCGCCCGGAATCGCCTGCCTTGCTATACGCAAGACCACAACTGGATACAGATGCTGTTATAGCGACGGCTGAATTCCTGGAGGGCTCAATGTTCGGGAGCTACCTCACGATGGATGACCCCCGTGAGAATCCCTCGCCCACCATGGAATGGTACGCAGAAAAAATAAACGCGGTGGATGCGACCATCGTCCACCTATTGGCTGACAATCAGCGCAGTGCGGCGGATCACAATGTTAAGGCATCCTTCGTGGCGGGGTTAGCAGTCGGGTTCCAGAGACATGTTCAATTGTTGGCCCACACGCCATTCACCCCCCCCGTTGACTACCACCAGCTGCTGAAATGCCACAACACGGCTGAAGAGTGCGTCACGATCGTAAAGAAGTGGTGCGACGAGCTTGCGCTACCGGCACGCCGATCGAGGCGTCGAGAGGGTGCTGATCGGAAGACAGCGACCCTGGAGCTTCGCAACGTTTCAATGGGTGAACCAGTGGCAGAAAATGAGGACCAGTCGCTCGACGAGTATTTCGTTGAGACGACCGCATATTACGACGCGCTGGGTGCGCAGCAAAGCATCTTCTTGGGGCGGCGAGGAACGGGAAAAACCGCAAACATGATTGCGTTGGAAACAAAGATCGGAAGCGACAGGCAAAACCATGTGTGCACTATCAAGCCCGTTGGGTACGAAGTGGACGGCCTGATTCGCGTGCTCAAGGAAGACTTGCACAAAGCCGAAAGTGGTTTCTTGGTCGAAAGTCTCTGGAAATTTCTAGTTTACGGAGAACTAGCGTCTAGCGCTCAGAAAGAGATTATGAGCCGACCGGTTCATATGGAGCGAACGGCAGACGAGACGAAGTTATTAGAGCACCTCGAACGCAACGATGAGGTTCTGGGTGCACCGTTTTCTCAAAGGGTCAACCGCGCCGTAATTTCGCTCAAGGGCATCGGAAACGCCGGTAACCCGGATGAACAGCGCACCAGGATCAGCGAGCTTCTTCACGCTAGGGAAATACGCGATCTCCGTGAGCTCCTCGGCAAGGTCTTTGCCTCGAAAAAGAAGGTGGCGATTCTGATCGATAATCTCGATGAGCCGTGGGGACCCGGACATGAGGTTGAATATCTCTCCGAGTTGCTGTCGGGACTCCTGCAGGTGGGCAACAACATAATCGAAGATTTCCAGAGCAGCTACCATTGGCGAACGTCCGTACCGGTTTCGATAACCGTCTTCGTACGGAGCGACATTTTTGCTCACGTTCAACCGCTCGCCGTCGAGCAGGACAAGTTGCCAATTCGCCGGATTATGTGGGATGACAAGGAGCTCCTAATTAAGGTAATCAACCAGCGCTTGGTACACGCTGCGGGGAATTTCACAGCCGAAGTTATATGGCAAAAGTTGTTTCCTCAAGAGGTGACGGGCATACCTACTAAAGATTGGATCCTTTTGCATTCCATGCCCCGCCCGAGGGACATCATTTACTTCGTGAAGGGGGCAATCGCTGTTGCCGTTAACCGCGGTCACGAGGTAGTAACGGAAGAAGACTTACTCTATGCCAGACAAAAATACTCACAGTACGTGTTATCGTCCGTACTGGCCGAGGATTCGCCACGAAAGAGGAAGCTCGAGGCGGTGTTGTTGGAATTCGCCGGTGCCCCCAGAACGATGTCGGCGACCGACGTAACATCGCGCATCGAAAGAGCGGAGGTCCTCGGATCGGACATCGACTTTTATATCGACCTCTTGTGCGATATTAACTTCATCGCTATTGAGACCAAGGATGGATTTAGGTTTTCGTCAGATGAGAATGAGCGTCGGTTGATGCGCGAAGTGTCCGCGAGGCGGGCCGCTGACGCTGGTCGTGAAGAAGCCTACGCAATCCAACCGGCGTTCTATCAAGCGCTCCAAATCGAGTAAGGCAAATGTCTTCCAGGGTAGAGCCGATAACTGCGCGCTTTTCGCTCAGGCGCTAGCTAGCTGCCGCACACCCGGTTAGGCCGGGATGTTTGGGAAGCAGATACCCTACCTCGCTCCCCCTGCCACCTCCCCCTCCCACCTCTCGCCCCATCGCCGTACCCTGAAGGCGTGCCCGTCCGCGCGTTCGCCCGCTTGCCCGCCTGGGTCTGGGCCGCGCACCTTAACACACCCGCTCATCCTGTCGCCAAAAGCGACTCGCCTGGGCGAGAGCCTGTCCTGTCGCCAAAAGCGACTCGCCTGGGCGAGAGCCTTGCCGAAGGGCCTGTCGAAGGCCCACCAACCTCGTAGGGGCGACCCCCTGTGGTCGCCCACCGGGCGCGGTGGCACCCGGCTCGGGGAAACAACCAAACATTCCGCGTCCCCTCCCAATACGAAACCGCCCCGGCCGCGCCCTCCGCGAAAAAACAACCAAACCCCAGATACGTTCGCCCCAAAACAACCAAACACCCCTATCTGACCCCCGCCCTTGCGCACCGTTCCCTCCTCCCCCTATCCTGCTATCGATATGCGCATGTCCCGGCTCTTCGGCAAGACCCTCCGCCAGGCCCCCGCGGAGGCCGAGATCCCCTCCCACCAGCTCCTCCTCCGCGCCGGCCTCGTCCACCAGATCGCCGCCGGCGTCTACGCCTTCCTCCCCCTCGCCTGGCGGGCCCTCCAGCGCGTAGAGCGCGTCATCCGCCAGGAGATGGACGCCGCCGGCGGCCAGGAGCTGATGATGCCCGCCATCCACCCGATCGAGATATGGCAGGCCTCCGGTCGCGACCAGACGATGCGCGACATCCTGTTCCGCTTCTCCGACAACAGGGGCCGCGAGTTCGTCCTCGGCCCGACCCACGAAGAGGTCATCGTAGAGCTGTTCAAGCGCAACGTCCGCTCCTACCGCGACTTCCCGCTCCTCGTCTACCAGATACAGCAGAAGTTCCGCGACGAGCCTCGCCCCCGCGGCGGCCTCATCCGCCTGCGGCAGTTCACGATGAAGGACCTCTACTCATTCGACACCGACTTCGACGGGCTGGACGTCTCCTACCGGAAGATGTTCGACGCCTACACCCGCGTGTTCGAGCGCTGCGGCGTGCCGACGGTACCCGCCCTGGCCGACTCCGGCGCTATGGGCGGCCGCGACACCCACGAGTTCGTGTACCTGACGGAGCACGGGGAAGACTCCTGCCTCCTCTGCCCCCGCTGCGGCTACGCCGCCAACGCGGAGGTCGCCGCCTTCGTCAAGGAGGCCGCCCACAGCGGAGACCAGCCGGCGCCCGTCGAGGAGATACCAACGCCCGGCCTGTACACGATCCAGGCGCTGGCCGACCACCTGGGCATCCCGACGTCGAAGACGTGCAAGGCCGTCTTCTACTCCGCCGACGGCCAGCCCGTGTTCGTGGCGATCCGCGGGGACATGGACGTGAACGAGTCCAAGCTTCGCCGCGCCCTGGGCGCCATCGAGCTCCACTACATGAGCGAGCAGGAGGTGGCAGCCGCAGGCTTCGTGCCCGGCTCCGCCGGTGCCGTAGGCCTCACGGGGGTGCGTATCGTCGCTGACGACCTGCTGGCGAACGAGGTCAACCTGGTCGCCGGCGCCAACAAGCCGGATGCGCACCTCCTCAACGTCAACTACGGCCGCGACTGGAAGGCGGACGCCGTCGCCGATATCGCCCTGGCGGCGGAGGGCGCCCTCTGCGCCGCCGGCAACGGCGCAGGCGGGCAGTGCCGCACGCCGTTGGACCTGCGCCGCGGCATAGAAATGGGCCAGATCTTCAAGCTGGGGACCTTCTACGCCGAGAAGCTGGGCGCCACCTACCTGGACGCCGAAGGCAAGCAGCGCCCCGCCGTCATGGGCAGCTACGGCATCGGCACGGAGCGGCTCCTCGCCGCCGTGATCGAGGCGAACCACGATGAGCGGGGGATCATCTGGCCGGCGGCGATCGCGCCCTTCCAGGTCCACCTGGTGGCGCTGCAGCCGGAGCGCGAGGACGTGCGCAGCGCCGCCGAGGAGCTGTACGCCGGGCTCCAGGCCGGCGGCCTGGAGGTGCTGTACGACGACCGCGACGAGACGCCGGGCGTCAAGTTCAACGACGCCGACCTCCTGGGCATGCCGCTGCGGGTCACGGTGAGCCCGCGCACCCTGGAGAAGGGCTCGCTGGAGCTGAAGGGGCGGCGGGAGACCGAGAGCGAGCTGGTGGCGCTGGAGGGCGCGCCTTCGCGGATTAGAGAAGCAATTTCCGGCTAACCCCCCGGCAATCATCGCTTGCGGGGCCTGAGCGTTGGTGCTATAGTTGACCAGGAAAATAGCGCTCTTATCTGAGAGTGGGTGGGGACCCACTTTTTTTTGGCCCCGCGAACAGCGGACGAGGGAGGTCGACCGGGCGTGAAGAGCGAGTTCATGATAGCGATCACGCAGCTCGCTGCGGAGAAGAACCTGCCACAGGAGGTCATCCTCGATGCTATGGAGGCCGCCCTCGTCTCCGCCTACAAGAAGGACAGCGACCTCCAGGGCAACATAGTCGTCCGCATCGATCGGGAGACCGGCGAACACCGCGTATTCCATGAGCAGACAGTGGTCGCGGAGGTGGAAGACCCCAAGACCCAGATCTCCCTCCCGGACGCCAGGAAGATCAAGCCGGACGCCACGATAGAAGACGTCATCTCCAATGAGGTACACCCTTCCCACGCCGGCCGCATCGCCGCCCAGACCGCCAAGCAGGTGGTCCTCCAGCGGCTGCGGGAGGCGGAGCGGGAGATGGTGTTCGAAGAGTTCTCCAACCGCGAGGGCGACGTCGTCTCCGGCGTTATCCAGCGGATCGACGCCAAGGCCATCGTCGTCGACCTCGGCAAGACGGAGGCTATCCTGCCTCCGCCGGAGCAGGTGCGGACGGAGCACTACCGGCCCGGCCAGCGGCAGAAGTTCTACCTGCTGGAGGTGCATCGCTCCCTGAAGGGGCCTCAGCTCATCCTCTCCCGCACGCACAAGAACCTCCTGCGGCGGCTGTTTGAGCTGGAGGTGCCAGAGATACACAAGGGCGTCGTGGAGATCAGGTCCATCGCCCGCGAGGCCGGCTACCGCAGCAAGGTCGCCGTTACCGCCCGCCAGGAGGGCGTTGACCCCGTAGGCTCCTGCGTGGGCCTGCGCGGCATTCGCATCCAGAACATAGTGAACGAGCTCAACGGGGAGCGCATCGACGTGGTCCAGTGGGACCAGGACGCGGCGCGGTTCGTGGCGAACGCCCTGAGCCCGGCCCAGGTGCTCAACGTGACCGTCTCGGAGGAGACCAACACGGCGTCGGTCGTCGTCCCCGACCGCCAGCTATCGCTGGCGATCGGCCGGGAGGGCCAGAACGCCCGTCTGGCCGCCAAGCTCACCGGCTGGCGAATCGATATCAAGCCGGAATCCGCCATGCAGGAAGTGCTGGCGGCCGCCCCGGCCGCAGCGAAGCCTGCCGCCGCCGCCCCGGCGGCGCCGGTCGCCCCGCCCGGGGAACGAGAGGCGCAGCCGTGGATGGAAGCCATTGAGGGAGAAGGGGCGGAGGCCGCGCCCGCCGTCGCTGAGCCCGTGGCGGAAGCGCTAGAAGCGCCCGCCATGGCGGAGTCCACGGTCGAGGCCGCAGCGGGGGGCATTCGCTTCGCCGAGGAGGTGCTGCCCCCCCCCACAGACAGCGGCGACGGCAAGAAACGGAAGAAGGCGAAGAAGGTTGAACGCAAGCCGGAGGAGACGGAGGCCAAGGCGAAGAAGACGAAGCGCACGCGGCGCCCAGTCATCGTAGAAGAAGACGACGAAGGAGACGACGACGACTTCGAAGAGTTCAAGGCCTAGCGCCGTGAGTGCGGTCAGTGCGCAACCCAGGCCCAAGCACGTGCCACGGCGCACCTGCGTCAGCTGCGGTTCCACCACGGCCAAGCGAGAGCTCGTCCGCCTCGTGCGGACGTCCGCCGGCGTGAAGCCGGACCCGACCGGCAAGCGCCCGGGCCGCGGCGCCTACCTCTGCCACAACCCCGATTGCTGGGAGTCCGCCGTCCGGAAGAGCCGCCTGGAGCACGCCCTCCGGACGAAGCTCACGCCGGCTGACCGCGAGGCCCTCCTGAGCTACCGAGCGGAACAGCTGGAGGCTAAGACGTCATGAGCCCCGCACAGCCGACCAACCCGCCCGAGGCAGGCGCCGCGCCTGCCAAGACGCTGGAGATGCCCGCCACCGTGGTGGTCAGGGACCTGGCGGAGCTCCTGCACACGACGCCCATTGAGGTGATCAAGGAGCTGATGAAGCAGGGCGTCATGGCCTCAATCAACCAGAGCGTGAGCTACGACGCCGCCGCCGCCGTCGCCAGCCAGATGGGGTATGAGCCTCACCTCCAGGGAGAAGAGGAGATCACCGTCGAGCGTCGTGAGGTGCAGGAGGACGCCGCCAAGCTGCAGCACAGGCCGCCGGTCGTCACCGTGATGGGCCACGTGGACCACGGCAAGACCAGCATCCTGGACGCCATACGCAAGACCAACGTCACCGGCCAAGAGGCCGGGGGCATCACCCAGCACATCGGCGCCTACCAGGTGGAGGTGGACGGCCAGAAGATCACGTTCGTCGATACGCCCGGCCACGAGGCGTTCACGGCCATGCGCGCCCGCGGCGCCACCGTCACCGACATCGCCATACTGGTCGTCGCCGCCGACGACGGCGTAATGCCGCAGACGCTGGAGGCGATAGACCACGCCAAGGCCGCCGGAGTACCGATCATCGTCGCCATCAACAAGGTCGACCTGCCGGACGCCAACCCGGAGCGAGTGAAGCAGCAGCTCGCGGAGCGGGAGCTGCTGATCGAGGAATGGGGCGGCGATGTCATCGCCATCCCCGTATCGGCCAAGACGGGTGACGGCCTCAATGACCTGCTGGAGCACATCCTCCTCGTCGCCGAGGTTTCCGAGCTCAAGGCGGACCCGGACCGCCCCGCCGAGGGCACGATCATCGAGTCGGAGCTCGACTCTTCGCGCGGGCCCATGGCCACGACGATCGTGCGCACGGGCACGCTGAGGGTGGGCGACTCAGTGGTGGCCGGCGACACCTGGGGACGCGTGAAGGCGATGTTCGATGACCGCGGACAGCGGCTGAAGGCGGTGGGCCCCTCGTCCCCGGCTAAGATCATGGGCCTGTCTGACGTACCGCGCGCCGGAGATCTCCTCATCGTCGTCGCCGACGAGCGCGCCGCCCGCGAGGTGATGGAGGCAAGGGAGCGCGAAGGGGGCGCGGCGGCGCAGCGCGCGGCCACGCTGGAGGCGTTCTCCAGCGACGTCGCCGCCGGCCGGGCGAGAGAGCTGAACGTTGTACTGAAGGCGGACGTGCAGGGAAGCCTGGAGGCAGTCCAGCAGGCGCTGGAGGGGCTCGCCTCTGACCGCGCCCGCGTGCGGGTCATCCACACCGGCACCGGCAAGATCAGCGAGTCCGACGTGATGCTGGCCCGCGCATCGTCCGGCGTCATCATCGGCTTTAACGTTCGCTCGGAGCCCGGCGCCGCCCGCATTGCGGACGCGGAAGGCGTCGACATCCGCCACTACGACATTATCTACCGCCTGACGGAGGACATTGAACGCGCCCTGAAGGGGATAATGGAGCCGATCACCGAGGAGGTGATCGACGGCCACGCAGAGGTGCGGGCGATGTTCAAGGTGCGCGGAGGGCGCGTGGCCGGCTGCATGATGACCGACGGCCTCGTCCGGCGCAACTCGCAGGTGCGGGTCAAACGCGGCGGAGAGGTTGTGCGCGCCTCCCGAGTGTCAAGCCTGCGCCGCTTCCAGGAAGACGTGCGCGAGGTGCAGACCGGACTCGAATGCGGAATCGGGATTGAGGGCTTCAGCGACGTCCAGGAGGGAGACGTCATCGAGGCCTTCCACACGGAGACCAGGGCCTAGTCCCCGCTACGGCACTCCTCTAATACGGCCCCCCTCTGACGGGAAGGCAGCCATGAGCCGGCGCCTGCAAAGACTCAACGTCCTACTGCGGGAGGAGGTCAGCGAGCTCATCCGCCGTGAGCTGCGCGATCCCCGCCTGGCGGAGTTCGTCACCCTGACGCGGGTGAGCACCTCGCCCGACCTGCAGACCGCCACCGTCTACGTGAGCGTGATGGGCGACGAGGAGGAGAAAGCAAACACCATGCGCGCGCTCACCCGCGCAGCGCCCTTCATCCGCCGCCAGCTTATCCGCCGCCTCAGCATTCGCAGGACACCGGACATCACCTTCATGTTGGACGAATCCATGGAGAAGGCCGCGCAGCTGCTGGACATGATGAAGCAGCTGCCGCCGGCCCGCCCGGACGAATGACGCTCCAGGGCATCCTCAACGTAGACAAGCCGGAGGGCATCACCTCGTTCCGCGTGGTCAGCCTGGTGCGGAGGCTATCTGGCGTGCGTAAGGTGGGCCACGCGGGGACGCTGGACCCGCTAGCGACGGGCGTGCTGCTGGTTTGCCTTGGCCAGGCAGCGCGGGTGAGCGAGTACCTGATGGAGCTGCCCAAGACCTATCGCGGGACGGTGCGGCTGGGCGTAGCGACCGACACCTTCGACTCCGCCGGGGAGCCGGTGTTCGAGGGAGATGCCGGTTCGGTGGATGAGGCCGCCCTGCGCGCGGCGCTGGCAGCGCTGGCGCAGCAGGAGGAGCAGGTGCCCCCTGTTTACAGCGCCGTTAAGGTGGGGGGCACGCCGGCCCACCGCCTGGCCCGCGCCGGCAGACCGGTCAACCTGCGCCCCCGCCGGACCAACATCGAACGCATAGACCTGCTCTCGTTCCGGCCACCGCTGGTGGAGATCGAGGTGCGCTGCGGGAAAGGGACCTACATCCGCACGCTGGCCGACGACCTGGGACGGCGGCTGGGCTGCGGCGGTCACCTGGTGGCCCTGCGGCGAACGGCCGTGGGCCCCTTCGACGTCGAGGAGGCCGTCTCACTGGAGCGCCTGGAGGCCGCCTTCGCCGAGGGCACCTGGCAGGAGCTGCTGCGGCCGCTGGATTACGGGTTGGGCGAGATCCCGGCCGTCTACCTGGAGATGGAGGCGGAGAAGGACGTCCGGCACGGCTGCCCCCTGGCCGGCGCGTCGCCCGCGTTCCAGCGCCTGCAGGGGGCGGAAGACGGGCAGCGCTGCCGCGCCTACGGGGAAGACGGATCGTTCGTCGGCATCCTGCGCTACGATGGCGGAGCGAGGCTATGGCGGCCGCAAAAGGTATTCATAACTGCACGTCCAAACGCATAGTGGATGCCAATGTTCGTATTCGCGCCCTGTTCGGGGTCCCATCCCCTTGACAACACCTTGAAAATGGGTATGCTTGGGCAACAGAACGGCAGGCTCCAGATT
>JAUYGU010000135.1 GCA_030690405.1 Dehalococcoidia bacterium
GGCACCTCAACTACACCCTGGAGTTCGACGGTCGGTGCGGCGCGAGACCGTCCGACCCATTACGATCTCGTAGTCAACACCGATGTCCTGGCTGTGCCCCTGGCCGCGAAGCTGATCGCCAGCGCCGCCCGCGAGGGGTGAATACCCCCGGGCGAACCGGTCGCGCCCCCGGTCGACACCAAGCAGACTTATTGATTGGTCTCCTCCCTTTGCCACCACTTTCGAGGCCGGCCCGCTAGCGGCCGCCGTGTCCGTGGCCGAAGTTGTGCGCCTCCGGCGTCGGTGCGCCCTCAGTCCGCAGGGGCGTCAACCGCTCCGCAATCACGTTCACCGTCCCGTCCCGCCGCTGTAGCTTTCCCTGAACGATAACGAACGGCTCCGCACGGACGAGGGCACGCTGCCGATCGTGGAGGTCTGGCTTGACCACCAGGTTCATCAGCCCGAACTCGTCCTCCAGCACGAGGAAGACGAACCCCTTGGCGGTTCCCGGCCGCTGCCGGCAGACCACCAGCCCGGCCACTTCCACTGATGCTCCGTCGGGGAGCACTCCAAGCATGGCGCTGGGGACCACGCCCTCGTGGAGCTGTGAGCGCAGGAACGCCATCGGGTGGTGGTTGGGGGAGAGGCCCAGGATGGCGTAGTCGGCCACCATCCGATCCCAATCCGTCATCGACCGCAGCTCCACCATGTCCTGCTCTGTAGGGAGGGGCAAGGCCAGCTGGCGATCTCGGCCGTTGCGGCCCTCTGAGCGGTAGAGCAGGCCGAGCTGCCACAGGAGCTCGCGGCGTTCCAGGCCGAAGCTGTCGAAAGCGCCGCAGGCGATCAGGTTCTCGACGGCCTCCCGCTTGAGGCGGGTGCGCTCCAGGAAGTCGAACAGCGAGCGGAACTCATCGCCGAGTCGTCGCTCCTCGTCCACCTCCCTCGCCATCGCCTCGCTCAGCCCCTTCACGTAGCGCAGCCCGACACGGACGCCCCCACTCTCCACGGCGCAGTTCGCGCCGCTGTGGTTGATGTCCGGCGGCAAGACCTCCACGCCGTGGCGCTGGCCATCGTTGACCAGCACGTGGGGGCTGTAGAACCCCATCGGCTGGGCGTTGAACAGAGCGCACAGGGACTCCGTAGGGTAGTAGGCGCGCAGCCACGCTGTCTGGTAGGCAAGCAGCCCGAAGGCGGCGGCGTGGGCCTTGGGGAAGCCGAACTCCGCGAAGCCGGCGATCTTGCTGAACACCGCCTCCGCCGTCTGCCGCGAGGCCCCGTTGCTCAGACAGCCTTCGACGAACTGCTGCTTGAGCCTGGCGAACGCCTCTCGCGATCGCTTGCGGCTCATCGCCCGGCGCAGGCTCTCCGCTTGGCCGGCGCTGAACCCCGCGATCGCCATCGCCACCTGGAGCACCTGCTCCTGATAGAGCACCACCCCGAGTGTTTCCGCGAGCACGGGCTCAAGCGAGGGATGGTCGAACGTCACCGGCTCCTTGCCCATGCGCCGCTTGATGTACGGGTTGACGGCGCCCCCCACGATGGGCCCGGGCCGGATGATGGCTACCTCGACCGTCAGGTCCTCCAGCGTCCGTGGTCGCGTCCGCGGCAGAGTCTGCATCTGCGCCCGCGACTCGATCTGGAAGACGCCCATTGTGTCGGCGGCGCAGATGGAGTCGTAGACGCGCTCGTCCTCGAAGTCGATGCGCGAGAGGTCGACGCGCTTCCCCCTGTGCTCTTCGATCAAGTCCAGCGTCTCGTCGACCGCAGAGAGCATCCCCAGGGCCAGGAAGTCGATCTTGATCATGCGTGCATCGTCCACGGAGTCCTTGTCCCACTGGATGAGGACGCGGCCCGGCATGGCCGATTGCTCCAGGGGCACCAGCTCCACCAGGGGCTTGGAGGAGATGACCATGCCACCGACGTGCTGGCTGATGTGGCGGGGGAAGCCGGCGATCTGCTCCACCAGGTCCGCCAGGTGACGCCAGAGGGGAGAGTCCAGCTTATCGCGGTAGTGGGCCAGCCGTTCCATCTCCTCACGAATGGACTTCGCCGAGCCACCCTCGCTGACCCTGGCCAGCCGGTCCAGCTCAGCGGGAGGCAGCCCCAGGGCCTTGCCGACCTCCCGAACAGCGCCCCGGATGCGGTAGGTGGGGAAGGTGGCGACCAGCCCCACGTGCTCCCGGCCGAAGTGCTCGTAGACGCGCAGGATCAGCTTCTCGCGGATGTCGCGGGGGAAATCGAGGTCGATGTCCGGCACCGAGGCCATCTCCTCGTTGAGGAAGCGGCCCAGGAAGAGGTTGTTGGCGATGGGGTCGATGTGGGAGAGACCGATCAGGTAGCAGATGATCGACCCGACGGACGACCCTCTTCCCCGGCCCGGCGGTCCGTGCGACGGGCGACCGCGCACCTCCTCGGCGACCTGGTAGGCGAGCTGCAGTATCTCGTGGTGGATGAGAAAGAAGCCGGCCAGGCCGTGTCGTTCCACCAGCGCCAGCTCCTCATCCAGCCGCTCGCGCACCGGCGGCGTGATGCGGCCGTACCTCAGCTCGGCCTCCCGGTAGCACAGCTGGCGCAGGTAGGAGTCCGGCGTCTCGCTTTCAGGGACGGGACAATCGGGGAAGCGGTAGTCCAGGTCGCGGGTGACGTCAAACCGGCAGCGCTCGGCGATGCGGAGAGTGTTGGCGACGGCCTCCGGGTAGTCGCGGAACAGATCGGCCATCTCGGCGGGCGGCTTCAGGTGGTACTCGGAGTTCTCGCGGCGCAGGCGGTGGCTGGCGTCCAGGGTCGAGCGGTGCTTGATGGCCACCAGCACGTCCTGGAGCCGGTGGCGCTCCCGCTCGTGGTAGTGGACGTTGCCAGTGACGACGGCGCCGATGCCGAGGTGCTTCGCCAGGTCGGCTAAAGCGCGGTTACGGCGGGCGTCGCCGTACACCAGGTTGTTCTGTAGCTCGACAAAGAAGCTGCCTGGGAACCACAGCATGTAGCGGCGGGCCGCCTCTTCGGCCTCCCGGTAGCGCTCCTCGGCCACCAGCGACGGCACCTCGCCCCGGCGGCAGCCGGAGAGGGCGATGAGCCCTTCCGTGTGGTGAGTGAGCACCTCCGATTCGACGCAGGGCTGGCCGCGGGGGTGGTCGAGGTGGGCGTGGGTGAGGAGACGGCAGAGGTTGGCGTAGCCCCGCTGCGTCTCGCAGAGAAGGGTCAGGTGGTGGCCGTTGGAAAGGGTGACCTCTGCGCCGGTGATGGGTCTGACGCCCCAGGCGCGGGCGCACTGGGCGAACTCCATAGCCCCGTGCAGGCCGTCGTGGTCCGTGAGGGCGAGCGACTCGTACCCCAGTTCACGCGCCCGCAGCACCAACTCCTCGATGTGGGAGGCGCCTTCGAGGAAAGAGAAGTTGGAGTGGCAGTGGAGTTCGGTGTAAAGGGACATCTCAGTACTTCTGTCTGGCCCACTGCCCGCTCACGAGGTCCCGGTACACCGTCGTCGTGCGCCCGTCGTCCAGCAGCAGACCGAAGTACAATCGTGAAGCCGGTCGCTCCCGCCACCACTCATCGTCGATGCGCCAGCTCTCCAGCACCGCCTCCACGATGTGGCGCCGGCCCGAGAGCCAGACGGCGATAGGCCGACCGTCCTCGGCGGCCTCCACCCGCAGCGGCCGCGGGCGGTTTAGCTGCCTGCCCTGAGCTATGTCGAAGGGTCGAGCTCGACCAGGACCGCCCGCCGCTCCGGGATGCGCGACCACGGCTCCACCTCCACTACCTTTCCCAGCGCGACCTGCCCGTGTTGGGCCTGAAGCTGACGCACCGTCTCCGTGATCTGGTCCTTCAGCTTCGCCTTGCCATCGAACATGGCGGCCTGCTTGCCGGACTCCGCGCTCAGCCCCACCAGCCCCACCTCCAGCTCCTCCACCGGCCGCTCCGGCGGCCGCCGCTCCAGGGCGCTCCTCACCGCGAACCAGGCATGGTCGGGCTCAGCCAACGCTTCACGGAACGGCACCGCCAGCTCCCAGGTCCCGCCGCCGTCCAGAGCCGCCCGCACCACCGCCTTGCGCACCCAGCGCCCCTTGCGGCCGGGGTCGCCGTAGGCGGCGCGCACCAGCCGCTCCACACCCGCCAGGATGGCGTCGAGGCTCACCGACGGCGCCGGCATCTCCAACCGCCGCACTATCGTCTCCTCCCTCACTCGCGGCGCCAAGGGCTCGCCATCAATGCCGTTGGCCAGCTCCCAGCACTCCTTACCCTCCGGCCCAAACTGCTGCTGGCACGCACCCAGGGGCAGGCGGCCGATGTCGCCTATCGTCTCCAGCCCCAGAAGACGTAGCCGCCAGCGCATCGAGTCGCTCATCGGTAGGTGGTCGACGGGCAGGGAAGCCAGGAAAGCCGCCTCTTCGCCCGGCGGAATCGCTTTCACGAGGCCAGGCCGTGTGGTCTGCGCGGCTACACGGGCTGCGAACTTACCCTCAGCAACGCCTGTGGAGGCCCGAAAGCCCAACCGGCGGTGCAGGCCGTCGATCAGCTCCTCAGCAAAGATCTGCGTCTCGACCGGCAGGCCGTCCAGTGAGAGGTACGCGGTGCCAATTCCGCCGGCCTCGACCGCCGGGCTGCGCTCGCCGAGGAAGTCCAGCACATCATCGAACCGGCGCTGGTAGTGGGGCAGGTCCGGGGGCAGCACCACCGCTCGGTGGCAGAGGCCAATCGCCTCCGACATGCGCATTCCGCGTCGGACGCCCGATGTCTCGGCGCCCAGGGAGTAGTCGAATACACCGCCTTCGCCGATCAGGACCGAGCGGGTGGAGATATCGCTTCGGCGCTGCCGCTCGACTTCGACGGCGAAGCGAGGGATATGTACACAAGCAATGGGCATTGGGGCGACCTGAGCTCATTCTGTACAACCCTGGCTCAGCCGCCAAGAAGCAAATGTCAGCCGACTGGTCTTAGTGTGAATCGCGAACCCGGCCACTAACGGCACTTATTGACAGTCTGGTGACCGCGCCAAAGACGCCCGCTGGGATCACCCAGCGCCCGCGAATGGCTCCCTGAGGTCACTCCACGACAACGGTGTCGGCATAGACAGCCTGGCCGTCGAGGCTAACGAGTACCCGGTACTCGCCCGGGCGCAGGTAGCCGTCCACGCCTTGTATCAGTCCGATGAACCGGGGAGGAACCTCGGGCCCTTCGATCGTGTCGGCACGGGGCGTCAGGGGGCTGCCATCCAGCGTCCAGCGGACGGTCAAGACGGACTGACGCGGGAATGAGATGCCGTCCAGCACGTAGCGGAACTCCTGCTCGCTGGCGGAGAATTCCCTCGCAGCCTTGGCGAACCGTCCCTCCCCGTCTGGGTCGACGCCGAACTCGATGCGCTGGAAGGGCGGGGTGGTCGCGGTCCCCGGCGGTGCGATCGCAAGCGCCGCGTTGCGGATGACATCCCCATCGAGGTACAGGCCAATCTGGACGAGCCCGGGCGGAGTATCAGGTGCCAGCGCGATTGGCACGATGCCTTGCCCGCTCTCCTCCGCCTCGATGACCCCTGCACCGACCTGCAGGCCGTCCTTGTCCGCCAGCCACAGGATGTTGCTCCCCGGCGGGATCGCCACGTAATGGACGGAGGCATAGATCGGGGAGGTGCTTCCGCTGTAGAAGAGGAGGGGTTCGCGCAGCTCGGCATCAGCGAAGAACGTTAGGGGGCGTACGTAGGGCTCGTCCCGGAGGGGGATCTCTTGGCTGGCGACTTCCGCCTGATCGAACTTTATGCTGAGGACGTTTTGGCTGTTCTCGCCGACGAGCACGTTCTCAAGTAGTATCCAGCCGTGCCCCTTGTTGATGCCGGGCCAGAGTTGCGCGCCCGCAAGGTGGACGTAAGAGTCTTGAGTCCACTCCCAGAACACCGCGTTGACATGGGCTGCGTTGTCAAACTCGAAATAGGCCCAGAACTGTTGGCGATCATTGGTGAGGTACCTGGCTCCAAGCGGCGGGTCCAGGGTGCGCTCCTCGGCGAAGGTCACCAGGAGGACAAGCGGCGGGCCGTCAGGATCGATGTCCCCTTCTCCGGAATCCTCTATGAAGACCGTGGCGGGCTCTGCCTCCTCTTGCCTTGCCGTCGGGTTGTCCGGGAAGCCGGAGCCGTTGACCAGACGGCGGGCCCAGTTGAGGTGGACATCGACCTCCCCATCGTCGGCGTGCTCGAGATAGAGCGATCCGTAATCTCGGGCCGCCTCGACTTCGCCGAGGGCGTTGAGGTAGTAGGCGGCCATGTAGTAACCGTCCGGCTGTTCCGGGTAGAAGGCGATGGCTTTCTTCGCCTCGTCGACGGCGTGCTGGTGATCACCAGGCCCGCCGCGCGCCCCGTAGGCATTGGCAAGGACCAGGTGGCTGAGGAAGCAGTCGTAGTTGTACTCCTCGAAGGCGCCCTCACACCCGTCCAACTCCGTTGCCTTCTGAGCGTCGGCGATGGCCGAGTCGTATTCTCCGAGACGGAGGATGTAGTGCCATGACCGCTCGCGGTAGGCCTCCGTCAGTTCGTTGTCGAGGTCCAGCGCCGTGTTGAAGTCGGACAGGGCCAGGTCATCGACCAGCTCGTCGCTGTAGAGTTCGCCCCTGTACACGTAGGGAAGGTCGAACTCCGGAGCGAGCTCTATGGCTTTGCTATAGTCGTCGATAGCCCGACTGCTGTCCGGCGCGCCGCGCGCTCGCAGGTAGAAAAAGTACGGGTCCGCGGCATCGTACTCGGGCAGTTTTCCAGGCGGACCCAGCGTCACCTCGATGGACTCTGGCTCTGCCTGTCCGGGATGGATGACGGAGAACTCCTGCGTGTCCTCATCGAGCGACTCCCAGAAGACCGTGAACTGCGAACCGCTCGTGATCGGCACTCCCTCTAAGCCGATGATCATATCGCCCTCGCGCAGGCCAGCGTTGAACGCGCCGGTCCCCGGGTTAACCCTCAAGATCACGCAACCGTGGCGCTCCGGCAGGCTGTACTTCTCACGAAGGTAGCCACTGGCGTAGGAACAGCGAAGACCCAGCACTCGACCCTCCGCCGGCAGGATCTCGCCGCCGATGAAGGCGGTGGCGACCATCGCCACAACGAACAAGGCGACACTCAAGGCGTTGGCCTTCACCAACCGCACGCCAGGGGAGCCCTGAGGCCAAGGCTGAATGCCCTCGTAGTGGCTCGACAAGTGCGCCCGAATCGAGCGGAAGATTGCCGGCCTCATCTCAGCCGGGAAGGCCGAGGTATCGTAAGTGAGGGGTCTGCCGCTCGTCTCGATCCGGAAGCGGGAAAGGTCCTCGGCCACCAGGAATCGTCTTACCTCCCACCAGTACACCGTGCGCTGGTGAAGCAGGCCCTTTGCCCGGACACCCTCCTGGGAAATCGTCAAGGTCTGGACGGCCCGCACGAGAAGTGGCGTCCCGTGCGTGAACAGCAACAGCACTTCCGCCGCGGCCAGCAGGAGGGTGATAAGCGTCCAGCCGTCGCTGGCGAAAGTGAAGAGGAACGAAAGGAATATCGCGCCGGACGCAATCAGGTAGACGACGGTCTGCAGCGCATGCGGGCGGCGAAACGTCTGGACCTGTTCGGCGAGGCTGATATCCAGCTCTTCTTCCAGCACGGCCGCGAGCGTCGGAGGCTCCGCCGGAGCCGGACGCCGGAGCGCAAGCCTCAGCAGCCGCCATGCCCAGGCTATCGCGGCCAGCGAGAGTACCAAGGTTAGGACCCCAAGCAGAAGTGACATCTTTCCGCGAAAGAAGACGCCACCAAGGCCTTGTGTCGTTACAGTGCGCGAAGTTGCTGGAGTTCCGATGCTGACGACGGGCGTCCCTTCAGAAGACCCTATCTGCGAACACTATTCTGCCTTGGTGTTACATCCGGCTGCCGCTCCGACGAGTGCCGAGCCCGAACCCCGACGTTGGCGGGCGGCACCACGCCGATGGGGACGAGCGGGCCATCTACTTCGAACTCGGGCATGCAAAGGGGCAGCGAAGGGCGCCGACTGCCCTGGACGTAGACTGGCGCTAGCGGAACCGAGCCGACGGAGGTCAGCGACGGCCTCAAGCAGCGAGGCTGATGTAGTGGGCAGCAAGATCACCCTGTCGGTTCTCTTGTCGAACCAAGAACTATACGCCGGTAGCAAAGCGTCCCAGCACAGAATCCCGAGCCCCGGTCTCTGTGGATACATCTCATTGAGACCGGCCGCCAGCTCCGGCAGGTCGTCACGCGGGAGCCATGCCAGAACCGAGGCGAAACTGCCGAACGTCAAGAGGTGCAAAGCATCTGAAAGAGTGGCGGCCTCCGCGACGCCATGGCCCTGCGTCTTTAGGGCGTCGGCCATCCACCTCCTTACGGGGGTGACTGGGAGCACGATGAGAATGTCAGCCATGATCGGCACTCGCGACCTTCGCAACGCTTTGGACCAGAACCGCCCCGGTGGCAACGAGGAGGCCGGTCGTCAGCAGGAGGTCCCCTATGCTGACAACCTTCGACCCGACTACCGGCACCTCGAGCACGAAGCGGTCGACCAGGCCGGGAAAGACCATCTGGTCCTCTGGCAGCAGGACTGACTTACTCCGCGGGATCGCATCTCCGAGGGCCACCGCATCAGCGATCTCCCGATCGCCGGCCGCCTCCAACGCCTCGGGGCTTATCGGCATCAAACCACCGTTAGCGGCGATCGCTATGAAGTTGAGGAGGGCGCCGGCCGCGACAAGCCTTAGGCCGGGAACCCGAGCATTAGCGATCGCGGCAAGAATCACGATCGGGTGAGTGGAGAGAAGGACGAGCCGGGTGAGAAGATCATGTGAGACTTGGACGCTCAGCAGTTGGAGGCCGAGCGCCCCGAACATGAAGAATTTGAAACGCAGTTGTCCTTCCATGGGATGATTGCTGGTGGGTGGGTGGGGTGCCCACCCACCCGGTACATTAGCCGCCGAACGACCAGGGCGCGCCAGCGGCCAGAGAAAGCGCGAGGAGAGCGGCGATCGTGAGAACCCCGCTCACCACAGCGAACGTCCTTCGCATTAGCGGTCACCTCCCTTCGACCCGGATGGATCGAGGCTAGGAGATGACTTCTCAAAGATTTCTTATGAACGGAGGGGGGCAGGGTGCTTAGGGTGGTCAGGCCGAACGCATTAGTTCAACGATTTGGGGTGGAACCTCCACCCCAAGCTCTTGCAGGAACACGTCTGTGCAGCGCCGGTACAGGCGGAGCGACAGGCTCAGGTGCCCTGCTTCCCGGTGACACCGGATAAGTTCCTCCCACGCCGCTTCGTGGTAGGGATCGGCCTCCAATACGCGCTCACAGAGCCGTAGCACCTCGTCTCGGTGGCCCGATCCCAGTGTCTCCCCGAGCAGCCTGCCGAGAGCCCACAGGTACTTGTCCTCTAGCTCGCTTCTCAATGATGAGGCCCAATCGGAATACACTTCCGGCGCAAAGCTCCCTCTGTATAAGGCCACTGCGCGCTTCAGAGTCCGAACCAGAGTCCGGGCCGGTGCCTCGCTGTCCTGGCATCTGCGAATCAGGGTCTGGAAATCGAGGAAGTCAGATCGGAACTGGCCATTGGGATTGAGTGCGTAGCGGGGGCCATCACGTATCACGCATTCCGGGTATAAGGCGAGCCGGACCCTGTGGAGATTGGCATGGAAATAGCTGTTGCATTTCGCCGCAGGTAAGCCTGGCCACAACGCCTCGACAATCTCGTCCTTAAGAACCGGCCCACCCCGTGCACTGAGGAACAGCAACATCTCCTTGGCCTTGGTGGTCTCCCAGGCCACGTCGCTGACGGGTGTCCCGTCCAGGCGAACGGTGAACCCCCCGAGCGCATCGAGCTCAACTGGAAGAAAGTTCGAATTCGCCCCAGTCCTCCTCGGTCTGGAGCGACCCGGCAGGTGAGGGAGCCAACTCGACAGCACTGCCTGTCCGCGACGCTTGGCCCATGCATATTGGAGCAGGGCCGCCTCCCCGATGGCGAGTGGAAGCACGAACCGGCCATGGCCAACTCTTTCGACAATGGCCGCCACGTCCTTGAGGCGCTCCAGCGCCTCAGACCTGAGACGCGCGCGGAACAGTGCGGACGCGAGCAAGAACTTTGCTCTAGCCGCCTCGACATCGCTCCCAATGCTGGAGAGAATCTCGTCCGCTTGCTTCAGGGTCCTGATGCTCAGAGCGACCCTTCCTTGATCGCGATAGATGCTGCCGAGGACCTCCAGGGCGATCGCCTCTTCCCGCGGGCTCCCGCACTCGCGGGCTTCAACGAGGGCCTGGCCCCCGATCGCCTCCGCCTCCTCCAGCTCGCCTCGAAGCCGTCTCAGGTCTGCCGCCCCCGTTAGCGCATGTGCGTAAAGAGATCCCTCTCCAAGCTCCCTCGCTTTCGCGATCCCCTTCGCGTACGAGGCCTCGGCCTCCTTCAGCTTGAGCTGGTCCTTCAAGAGGTCGCCGAGCCCGATGAAGCAGTAGGCTTGGAGAGTACTACTTCCGTACTGACGGGAAAGCCTCAGACACTCCGAAAACGCGCGCAGTGCGCTTTCATGGTGCCCGTGCTGATGGTGCGATACACCCAGGTTGTTGAGAGCGCGAGCCAGCTGCTCCATATTTCCGAGCTTACGCCAGAGGACTTCTGCCTTTTCTAGCAGGCTGATCTCAGCCTCGACGCTTCCCCGGAAATGGTAGATGCCGGCCAGCTGGTTGTAGGCAAGGGCCTGGCTGTAGGTGTCACCTGTTGAAAGAAACCGGCGAAGAGCCCTCCTCAGGGACCTCTCCGCGGAGACATATGATCCCCTCATGATCTGCGCCACGCCCAGGTAGAGGCAGGCCTCTGCCGCGACGTCTGGATCTGCCGCACTCCCAACCCCGGCCAGATCGAGAGCCTTCTTCCCCACTTTCACCGCCTCAGCTGGTTGGCCCTGGAATGCCAGAACGGCCGCCCTTATCGTCAGGGCCCTTGGTGATGACTGTACTTCTTCGGATGGTGATAGGAGCCTCAGCGCTGTCTCGGCATCACCCATTAGATAGGCTAGTTTGCTCCTGAAGAGAACAAGGCTTGGCCGCTTCAGCAGCACCACCTCGGGCAGTCTGTCGATCCACGCGGCAAGCCGGTTCCACATCCCCCGGCGCAGTAAGTTTCCTGCGACCCTCTCCAGCAACTGTGCCAGTTCGCGCCATGCTTCAAGGTCAGCCAGGAGGTCGATACTGTGCTCCAGCTGCCCGCGGTGCTCTAAGACCTGGGAAGCTTCCAGCGACAGTTGCAGATGGCGGGCGGGCAACTGGCTGCGAAGGCGAGACGAGAGAAACTCCCGCATGAGCGGGTGGTACTCATAGGCGCTCCTGCGACCGGGTTGAGGCTGGACGAGGCTTCTGGCAGAGAGTTGTTGGAGGAGGCTAGCGGAGTCGGCGCGCTTGAGTAGCTCGTTGCAGTAGTCGTCGGTAAGCGAGGGCAAGACGCTCGTCTCGAGCATGAAGCGAGCCGTCGGAGCCGGCATGGCCCGGAGTATCTCGGCGGCGAAGTACCCATATACTGCTGGCCCTCCGCCCGAGATAGCCCAGTAGGGAAGGCCGCTGGCCCCGAGAAGGGACACACAAGCTGGCCAGCCGCGGGTCAGCCGGAGGAGTTCTTGCGCATCCTCGCTCCGGAACGAGGAGCCAAGGACGAAGCGGAGGAAGGCAGCGACCTCGTCATAAGTGAACGCCAGCTCGTTGGAGTCGATGATCGAAGCCCGGCCTTGAGCCTGCAGTTTCGAGAGTTGCGGGACCTCCGGCTGCATCCTGGTCGAGATGATCAGATGAATTTCGCTTGGGAGTTCCTCAAGGAGGCGACTGAGGAGGTCGGACACTTCGTCACAGAGCGCCGCATTGTGAAAGTCGTCCAGGATCAGGAGGCAATAGCTTGAAGCTGCCGCTAGATCCTCAAGGCCCGCGCGAATCAGCTGATGGGGACTGGGAGCCGACGAGTCGATGACGGCAGCATCGCCGTTGTGAAGGTCATCCTGTATGGCCTGCAACACTCGCAGCGCGAACCGGTTCGGGTCCGCGTCGTTCGCCCCCACCACACACCAGACGGCCGGCACCTCCAGCGCTTCGGTGAGCTGGGACAGCAGAGAAGTTTTCCCATACCCGGCCGGAGCTACCAAGAAGGTAGCCCGTCCAGCCAGGCAGCCTTCCAGTCGCTGGATGAGTCGCGGTCTCGGCAGCAGGGGTCTATCGGTCCAGGGTCGCACTAGCCTAGATTGTACGACCATCATCAAGGCTTCGTGCCAGTCCCTTTCACGTCCCAGACATAGGGATGCCTCTCCTTGAGACCAAGACCCTGATCAAAGGCTGCTAGCCCCCGGCCCCCGCCCGCAGTGCACTAACAACCCTGGTAACTATCCCTTGACAGCACGTACGGAATCTGTTACTCTTGTCTCAGATAGGAGTGTAGCAGATGGACAGGTACACGATACGGACCTTCAACCAGGACTTCCCCGACGATGACGCCTGCCTCGGCTTCGTCAAGGATTTGGTCTACCCGGACGGCATCATCTGTCGGACGTGCAACGAAGTCCGGCCCCACGCTCGCTTGAGCAATCGCAAGGCCTACTCCTGCGACTACTGCGGCACCCACGTCTACCCATTGGCCGGGACGATCTTCGAGAAGTCCAGCACTTCCCTCAAGTCCTGGTTCTACGCGATGTTCCTGATCTCCTCTACCCGGTGCGGCATCTCCGCGAAGCAACTAGAGCGGGAGCTTGGCGTCACCTACAAGCCGGCATGGCGGATGTTCAATCAGATCAGGAAGCTCATGGGCGACGACACCGGGATGCTCGGCGGCGAAGTGGAAATGGACGAAACCTATGTCGGTGGCAAGGAGAAGGGCGTCATGGGTCGCCCTGGCCGCAATTCCAAGAAGGTGCCGGTGTTCGGCATCGTTGAGCGCGGCGGGAAGGTCGCGGCTTTAGTGACGAAGGACGTAACCCGCGCGACGGTCATGCCGATCATCCTGTCGAAGGTGCTGCCGCGTTCCCTGATCTACACCGACGATTACAGGGTCTACAACCCGCTGAAGGCGAGCGGCTTCGGCCACAAGCGCATCGCCCACTCTCAGAAGGTGTACGTGATGGGGAACATCCACACGAACACGATAGAGGGCTTCTGGTCCCTGCTGAAGCGCAGCATCTCCGGGGTCTACCACTCCGTGAGCGCCAAGCACCTTCAGGACTACGTCAACGAGTTCACTTTCCGGTATAATCATCGCGCCGACCAGCGGGCAATGTTCCGCACGGTCGGACGCAACGTTAGGGGGGTCAGGAGCGGACGTTACGGACGCTACGCACCGATAAGATAGCCCCAAACAAAAACACCATCCGCTGGTACCGGATGGGTTTCGGGGCACGACGGGTTGAGGCCGTCGCGTCGTCAGACATAAGCCTACAGCCTGCGCTGGCACATGTCCAGCGCGGGTGGAAAGGACTGACGGCATGACTAGTGTAAGTACCATTGACGACCGCTTTCGCACCGGTAAGGCGTACACTATTCGTCAAGCTGCGTATCTCGCAGAGGTGTCGCCAGGAACAGTCCGAAATTGGCTCTGGGGTTCGACCACTGCTTACGGCTATGAGATGGCGCCAGTCTTTGGCAGGAAGGACAAACCAGAGGAAGTTGCTCAGGTTTCCTTCCTCGAACTTTCTGAACTGATCGTCGCTGCTCGGTGGCGAAAGGGGCGCATTAAACTTCATCGGATTCGAGATGCGCATGACTTTGCTCGCACAGAATGGAATCTTCAGTACCCCTTCGCACACCTTAATCTAACCACTATCGGAGGACACATCCTGCGACGGTTTGAGGAAAAGTATCCAAGCGCGGGACCAAGTTTCGTTGTGCTTAGTTCGCCTAGCCAATATGTTCTTCCCGACTTCGTGCTAGATGAGCTGGCACAATTTGTGTACAACGAAGCCGATCAATTCGCTGAACGGTGGTATCGGTATGGGCGAGAAATACCTGTGGTTGTCGATCCGCACTATGCCGGCGGCAAGCCCACGATTGCGGGTCGCGGAGTCAGCGTGGAGATACTCCACAAGCGCTGGAAGGCGGGCGAGAGTTTCAAGTCCATTGCGCGAGACTTCCGGCTAAAACAGGGAGACGTTGAAGCAGTGCTTCAAAAGGTTGCGTGAGGTTCTTCTTTGACGAGGATACCGGGCGAGGGGTGCCCGATGCGTTGAACGCTGTGGGCATTGCCTGCGAGTACGTTTCCAAGAAATTTCGAATCGAGAAGGGAACTCCCGACGAAGTCTGGATTCCCTACGCTGGCCAGAAGGGGCTGTTGGTTTTCTCCTGCAACAAAGGCATTCTTGATGCCGAAGCGCAGCGCCAAATGTGGATTGATAACGCCGTGGGCGGCGTGTTCCTGACGACTGGACAAGAAAGAAAGGCCGATGTGCTGCTACTGATATTGAGACGGCTTCCTTGGTTCCGAGAGATACATGAGGAGGCGACGCGACCGTTCGCTTACACGACGACGATCCAGGGCCGATGGAAGCGATTGAAGTTTTAGCTGCGGTCGGGGGCCTTTCCCTTGACCGCCTTCTTTATCAGACGCGCTAACTCCCCGCGCTGATACGCCTTGTCCTGCATCTTCTCGATGCTCGGATCGCGTAACTGGCCAACCTGATATGAGGGCGGCAGGCGCTTTGTTGATTTCTTTCCCACGCCTTAAGTATACTACAGCCCTCAAAGGGGGGCTGATCGGTCATGGCGCGCGTCCACGTCTATGGTGACGAATCCGGCAATTTCGACTGGAGCCATCCGCCGAAGGGCACCAAGTACTTCATCCTCACGACCGTCGTGATACAGGATCACGGGATTGAAGCGGAACTCTTATCCTTGCGGCGCGAACTGGCATGGTCCGGTGTGAACCTATGGCAGCATTTCCACGCTACCGAGGACGACCAGGCCGTTCGCGATCGAGTGTTCGAGATCATAGCCCGCCATGACATCCGCGTTGACGCCACCATCTTGGAAAAGGCGAAGGCGCAGCCTCATTTGAGGCGAACGCCCGAGCGCTTCTACCAATACGCTTGGTTCTACCATATGAAGCACGTAACCGCACTGATAGCCAAGCCGAAGGACGAACTGTTCATCGTGGCCGCGTCTGTCAGCACTAAGGCGAAGCGCTCCGCCTTTCAGTCGGGGGTGGAAGATGTGATGCAGCAGGTTTCGGGTGAGAGGAAATTCCAAACGGTCTGCTGGCCTGCGGCAATAGACCCCTGCTTACAGGTCGCCGATTACTGTTGCTGGGCAGTGCAGCGCCGCTTCGAGGGGAAGGACAATCGTTCGTATGACCTGATCAGCCATCAGGTCAGCACCATGTACAACCTTTTCCTGTACGGAACCACGCACCACTACTGAGAAAGAAAAGCGGGTCAGCTACCCTTGCGGGAGAGCCCAGGGGCTCTTATCACTGACCCTCGAATCTCGCCCATTATGCTACAAACGTTCGAACGGCTTGTGTACGTGCTTAGAGGGTATAGTTACCACAACCCTTAGTGTCACTCGGCTCTGGGCCTTCACGCAGGACGTTACATAACCTGGCCGCGTGCTCCGTTGTGGCCTCTGCCCAAGACGCATCCTCGGCGTCTTTGCCGTGACCGCCCTGGAGGGCCCCGCGGACGACGAGCAAGTCCTGGCGCCGCGGGCTCGCGCCCCTGTGCCCGATGTGTCACCGCCTGCTGGCCGACGCCGGCGAGGACGGCCGGAGGCTCAGAGGGACGCGCCCGCCGCCCGGGGCCCCACGTCAGCCCTTCAGCCAGCGCCGCATCCACGGCGTACCGCGCCTGGAAGCTAGGGAGCGGCGGACGATTTGCCGACCATTTGCCGACCAAATTGTCGGCAGAGGGGCCCCCGAGCCGGGGTGCAGGGGGATGACACTGGCGATTTTCAGATATAAAATGGGGCGCGTTGGGGCGGTGCGGGGCGCGGTGGGACAAGCTGCAGCGCTTTCGTAAAGCGTTCCAACCGAAGTGGTGTCCCTGCGCCGACCAAAATGCTGAAGGTTCTCAGCAATTGGTCACAATTTGGTCACCAACTTGGTGACGAACCCTGCCACCGGCTGGCACGGGACGGGATCGCGGGCCTCGATCTCAGATATGAAATGGGCCTAGAATCCACGTAACGGGAGGCCGTGGGACGGCCTGCACCGAACTTCAAAACCGTTGCGGGGCGGTAGTCCCGTCCCGGGTGGGTTCGACTCCCATGCACTCCCGCCAGATACGAAAGCGTATCTAGCGAGGGCGCAGATTTGAATGGTCTGCGCCTGCCGTTATTGAGAGGGGTCTTTCGCAATTGGTCACATGAAATTTTTCACAAATGAGCCTGACACGTAGCGACAGAATGTTTAGGCGTCCGCCGAGGTTCTGGAGACACAAGCCCATGTTCGTTCAATGGTGACAAAGTTCACAATCGGCGACTAGTCTGAATCTAAAGACCCGATGGCAGCCCGGCCGCGCCCCACGATGGAACCTACGTCCACGCCGACATGGCGAGAAGCCATAACGATTCGAGTTCACCGGACGGTGAAAGCAGCCTCAGGGCGAACGCCCGCCTCTTACGTCGACAGAGCCTGGTTCCGAGACCACTCCTGGCGTAGCTCCCGTCGCAGGAGCTTTCCGGCGGCGTTCCGGGGCAGGTTCGTGACGAAGCGCAGCTCCTTAGGCACCTTGTAGGGGGCCAGCCGCTGCCGGCAGAACGCGAGGAGCGCCTCCTCGCTCGTGCCGGCGGGCTCCCGGAGCACCACCGCGGCCACCACCATCTGGCCCCACGTTTCGTCCGGCAGGCCTGCGACCCCCGCGTCCGCCACATCGGGGTGAGAGCGCAGCACCTCTTCCACTTCCGCCGGGTAGACGTTCTCCCCGCCGGAGACGATCAGGTCGTCCCGCCGGTCCAGCACGTACAGGTAGCCGTCCGCGTCCAGGTAGCCGATGTCGCCCGTGTGCAGCCAGCCACGTCGCAGGGCTTCCACGCTGTCTCGGGGTCGCCGGAAGTACCCCGGCGTCACCGTGGGACCCCGGACCAGGATCTCCCCCGGCACCCCTGGGGGCGCCTCCTTGCCGCCCTCGCCGCCGATCCGGACCTGAGTGGGGAAGAGGGGCTTTCCGGCCGAGCCCCTCTTCCCCAACGCCTCGTTTGGGGTGAGGGTGGCCACCTGGGACGCGGCCTCCGTCAGGCCGTAGGTCGGGGCGACGGGCCACCGCCGACGGCCACACTCCTGCAGGAGCGACATCGGCAGGGGCCCGCCGCCCACCAGAAGGCAGCGGAGACTGGGAGGAAGGGGACGCCGGCCCCGCTCCTCCAGCAGCCGCGCCAGCATGGTGGGGACCAGCGAAACGATTGTTACGCCGTCTTCGTCGATAGCGCGGTTGACGGTCGCGGCATCGAAGGACTCGTGGACGACGGCCGGGATGCCGTAGATGACGCCGCGGAGGAGGATCGCCAGGCCACCCACGTGGAAAAGGGGCAGACAGGCCAGCCAGCGGTCGTCCTCCCGCAGGCTCAGGTTGAGGACAGAGGTCAGGGCGTTCCACCAGTGGTTGCCGAAGGTGAGCATAGCCCCCTTGGGCGCGCCGCTGGTGCCGGAGGTGTAGATGATCGTGTGAACGGCGGAGAGGTCTATCAGGTCATTGGTGTCGCCGCCCGGCGCTGAGGCCCGGGAGGCCTCCTGGAAAAGGCCGGTCAGCGAAAGGCGCGAGAGGCCGGGACGCGCGGTACTGAGAGCGGCGGCCTTTTCGCGGTTCGCCTCGTCGTGGACCAGGAGGGCGGGCTCGCAGTCCTCCACCTGGTACAGCATCTCCGGTACCGCGAGGTGGACGTTCAGGGGCACAAGCACCGCTCCCAGCCGCGGCGCGGCATGGACGACGTGCACGAATCCCGCGCCGTTCCCGGCCAGGAGCGCCAGCCGGTCCCCGGCGCTGACGCCTGCGGCGGCCAGGTGCTGGGCCGCGGCAGACGCCCGCCGGTCCAGCTCGGCGAAGGTCAAGCGTTCCTCGCCGCAAAGGAAGGCAAGGCGGCCGGGCGAGATGCGGGCCCGCTGTCGCAGCCACTCTGGCATGCGCTGCGCGGACGCCCCCGTCGTCACCAGCGCACCTCGCGGCTCCGCATTCCATAGCGGGCCAGCGCTCCCTCGTCCAGCTCCACGCCCAGGCCGGGCCCCTCAGGGAGCGCCATGCGTCCCGCCCGCACCGCAAGAGGCCGCGCGACGATATCCGCTGCCAGGAGGGCGCCTGTCGCAAGGCCGTGGGCCGGCCCCTCGGCTGGTAGGGTGGCGGCCAGGTGCAGGGCGGCGGCGGT
>JAUYGU010000137.1 GCA_030690405.1 Dehalococcoidia bacterium
ACCGCCGCCCGGCGTGGCAGTCCCTGGCGCTGCCGCGCCTCGTCGTACCGGACACGCGTGCCGCGCTGGGGGCAGCCGCGGCGGCGCTCTTCGGCTGGCCCGCGCGCCGGCTCACCGTCGTCGGTGTGACCGGCACCGACGGCAAGACCAGCCTGAGCCACCTCATCGCCCACCTGCTTAAGACGTCGGGCGAGAGCGTCGGGCTCATGAGCACGGCGGAGAACCGCGCCGCCGGGCGGGAGCTGCCGGACAGCGGCCGCTTCACCACGCCGGAGGCGCCGGAGGTGCAGGCGATGCTCGCCGCGATGGTGGAGGCCGGCTGCCGCTACGCGGTGCTGGAGGCGACCTCCCACGGCCTCGCCCTCCATCGCCTGGACGGCTGTGAGTTCGACGTGGCGGCGATGACGAACGTCGGTCGCGACCACATGGACTTCCATCGCTCGCGGGGGGAGTATCTGGTGGCGAAGGGGACGCTGTTCCGGATGCTGGACGGCTCCGCGGACAAGGACGTAGTCAAGACGGCCGTGCTCAACGCGGACGACCCCGCCCACGAGTACTTCCGCTCCCTGACGCGGGCGCGCGCGGTGACGTACGGCCTCCACTCTCCGGCGGACGTCGTCTCGGAGAACGTGCGGCGCGACGACTGGGGGTCGCGTTTCCGGCTCCGGACGCCGGCCGGGAGCGCGGAGGTGCGGCTGGGGCGACCGGGCGAGTTCAACGTCGCCAACGCCCTCGCCGCCACGGCGATCGGCCTCTCGCTCAGCCTGGATCTCGACGCGGTCGTTCGCGGCCTGGAGTCGTGGCCGGGGGCGCCCGGCCGCATGGAGCGCGTGGACGAAGGTCAGCCGTTCACCGTCGTCGTCGATTTTGCCCACGCGCCGGAGTCGCTGCGACGCGTCCTTGCGGAGCTACGAAGCGCCAACCGCGGGCGGATCATCGCCGTCTTCGGCTGTATCGGCGAGCGGGACCGGGAGCGCCGTTACGCCATGGGCCGCGTCGCGGCGGAGTTCGCCGACTACACCTACGTCACGGACGACAATCCGTACAGCGAGGACCGCGAGGCGATCATCGCCGAGATCGCCCGGGGGCTGCGAGAGGCCGGGAAGCGGGAGGGCCACGACTTCTCCGCCGTCCCTGACCGGCGCGAGGCGATCGCCCAGGCGCTGGCGATGGCCGTGGACGAGGACGTGGTGCTGCTGGCCGGCAAGGGCCACGAGCGGGAGGTCCACCTGCCCGGCGGCTCCTACGAGTGCGACGACCGCGAGGTGGCGCGACGGGTCCTGCGGGAGCTGTTCCCGGCCCGCGCCTGACCGCTTCCGAAAAACTTCACTCTTCGCCGAGGCGCTTGTAGGGGGTTGACGGGTGTGTTAGCATGCGCAGCAGGAAAGGAGGTGATGCGAATGGGCGATAAATCTAGCGACGGCAGTAGGCCTGTCCGTTCGCACCGTCACCTCTCCGAGGTGAAGGTGTAATAGCTGAAAGGCGCGTGGACAGGTCTGCGTGCCTAGCACAAAAAGCCAGCCCCCACGGGCTGGCTTTTTGTTGCCCTCGTCCGCTATCCTCGCCTCAATGGCAAACCTCCTGGATCGGGCGCTCGTAGAGCGGCGGCTCCGCACCCGCTACCTCGGGCGGAACCTCCTCTACCTCCAGACGACCTCCTCCACCCAGGACGTCGCCCGCGCGGAGGCGGAGCGGGGCGGCCCCGTGGGCACCGCCGTCCTCGCCGAGGAGCAGACCGCCGGCCGCGGCCGGCTGGGCCGCGCCTGGGTCTCTCCGGCCGGCAAGAACATTTACGTTACCCTGGTCATGCGGCCGCCGGCGCCCAAGCTCCGCGTCCTCAGCATCGTCTCGCCCCTGGCGATCGCGGAGGCGCTCGAGGGGATCGGGCTGGCGCCCCGCCTCAAGTGGCCGAACGATGTTCTGGTCGGCGGCCGCAAGATCGCGGGCATCCTCATCGAAACGGAGCTGTCCGGCGACGCCGTGAAGTACGCCCTCGTCGGCATCGGCCTGAACGTGAACTTCGACGTCGGGGCCGTGCCGGAGATCGCCGGCATCGCCACCAGCGTGCGCCGCGAGCTAGGCCGCGACGCCTCGCGCGAGGAGCTGCTGGCGGCGCTCCTGAACGCCTTCGAGGGTCGCTACGAGCAGGCGCTGGAGGGCGACGCCGTCTTTCGGGCCTGGCGGTCGCGGCTGGAGACGCTGGGCCGCCGCGTGCGCGCCACCTTGGGAGAGCGCGTGGAGGAGGGCGTGGCCGAGGACGTTGACGCCGAGGGCAACCTGCTCGTCAGACGCGATGACGGTTCCCTAGCTGTCGTGGAGGCCGGCGACGTGACGCTCAGCGCCTGAGCCCTGGCCGCTCAGTCTTTCTTCTCCTTCTCTCCCTCGATCGGCACCTGGCTGCGGCCGCCGCCCCCGCCCTGGCCGCCGTCCCCGCTCGTCTGCCGCATAAACATGCCGATGATATCTATCGGCACCGGGAAGATCACCACGCTGTGACGCTCGGAAGAGATCTCGGTGAGGGTCTGCAGGTAGCGCAGCTGGAGGGTGGTGGGGGTCGCGGCCATTATCTTGCCCGCCTCGGCCAGCTTCTCGGCCGCCTCGAACTCGCCCATGGCGTGGATGACCTTAGCGCGGCGGTCGCGCTCGGCCTCGGCCTGGCGGGAGATGACGCGGATCATCTCCGGGGGCAACCCCACGTCGCGCACCTCCACAAGGGTCACCTTGACGCCCCAGGGCTCCGTCGCCTCGTCGATGATCTCCTGTAGCCGCTGGTTGACATGCTCCCGCTTGCTCAGCAGCTCGTCCAGGTCGGACTGCCCTAGCACGCTGCGCAGGGTCGTCTGCGCCACCAGGGAGGTGGCGCGTATGAAGTCCACCACCTTCACCACGGCGTCTTCCGGATCGGTCACGCGGAAATAGATCACGGCATCCACCTTGACGGTGACGTTGTCCTGGGTGATCACGTCCTGGCGGGGCACGTCCATGGTCACGATGCGCAGGTCTATCTTCACCATCCGTTCGACGATGGGGATGATGAAGAACAACCCCGGCCCGCGGGCGCCCACTAGACGCCCCAGACGGAAGATGACGCCTCGCTCGTACTCCTGGACGATCTTGATCGCCATAGGGAAGAGCGGGATGGCCAGGAGATACCCCGTGGCGGTGAGAAGCCGCGCCAGCCAGTTAGGCCCCGGTGGCTCGGCGGTGGGTGCAGGCTGAGTGGACACTTGAGCTAGCCTCCTTCCGGCTGCTGCCGTTTGACCTTCAGTTTAAGCCCGTGCACTTCCGTGATCACCACGCTCTCGCCGGGCTGGACCGGGCCCTCCTCGGACTCCGCCGCCCAGTACTCGCCGTCGATGAGCACGTAGCCGCTCGGGTCGAGTGGCGAGCGGGCGACGGCGGTGCGGCCGACTGCGGTCTCTACGCCGACCAGCGCCGGCATGGACCGTATGCGCAGGATGTTCACGAGCACGAACAGCACCATCGTTGCCATGGCGGCCGCCATGCCGATGACAAGCCAGCGTGAGATCTGGAACTCCGGTGGGTTGCCGCTGGTTAGCAGGAGGCCGCCCAGGACCAGGGCGACAGCTCCGCCGATGCCGAGGATGCCGTGGCTGGGGATGAATAGCTCCAGCCCGAACAGGACGAAGGCAAGGACGATGAGCGCCACGCCGGCCCAGTTGAACGGCAAGACGCTCAGGGCGAAGAACCCGATCAGGATGGAGATGCCGCCGAACACACCCGGGAAGATCGCCCCCGGGTGCACCAGCTCGATGAAGAGGGCGAGGGTACCTAACGAAAGCAGCATAAGAGCGATGTTCGGGTCCGCGATGAGGTCCAGGAACCGCTCGATGAAGTTCATGTCGTTGAATACTGCCTTCGCGCCCGCTGTCTGCAACTTGACCTGCTGGCCGCTCTCCAGCGTGACCTGCCTCCCGTCGACGTCCGCCAGGAGCCCGTCGAGATCGGCAGCCGTCAGGTCTACGACGTTCAGCTCCACGGCCTCGTCCGCGTTCGCGGCGATGCTGTCCCGGACGGCCTTCTCGGCCCACTCTTCGTTGCGGCCGCGGAGCTTCGCGAGGGCGCGGATCTGGGCGGCGGCGTCGTTCGTGATCTTATCGTTCAGCGGGCCCTGGATCTCCTCGCCGCTGCTTCCCACTGGGTGGGCCGCGCCCAGGCGGGTGGCCGGCGCCATCGCCGCGACGTGCGCCGCCATCGTGATGAACGTCCCCGCGGACGCAGCCTGCCCTCCAGAGGGGCTAACATAAACGATAACAGGTACCTCCGAGGACAGGATCCGCTTCACGATCCCGTTCATCGAGGTTATCAGCCCGCCCGGCGTGTCCAGCCGTATGACCACCGCCGTAGCATCCTCGTCTTCGGCGGCTCCTATCCCCCGCTCCAGGTAGCGTTCCATCACCGGCCCGACGACTCCGTCGGCGGTGAGGACGTGGACGGAATCCGGTGGCGCGCCCGGGCCGCTGGCGCAGGAGAAGCTCAGCGCCCCTAGCGTGAGAAAGAGGAAGGCGAGCGCCGGGCGGAGCGCGCGGGTCGCGTAGGGCGCCGAAGTGCGAGTCACTGTCATGCGGGCCAAAGCACCAATGCAGGGCCATTATAGCCGCTACCGGCCCGCTACGTATCCGTTTGACGCCCCCTTTCCCTGCACGGTAGAATGCGGGCGCCCCTCAGAGCCGGAAGTAGCCATGCCCGTACCGATCTCCGCAGACGTCAAGGCCTTCCTCAGCCAGCCGCACGTCGCCGCCCTGGCCACAGTCCGCCCGGACGGCCGTCCCCACGTCACCCCCGTCTGGTACGACTTCGACGGCGCTGAGTTCACGGTCGCCAGCTTCCGCACGACCCAGAAGCTGAAGAACGTGGCGCGGAAGGGGTTCGCGGCCCTCTGTATCTTCACCCAGGAGCCGCCTTACCGTAACGTCATCATCGAGGGCACCGCCCGCGTGGGCAGCCCCCTGGACAACGTCTGGCGCGAGCGGCTGGCCACCCGCTACCTGGGCGAGCACGCCGGCCGCGTCTACGTTCAGGAGACCGCCGATTGGGACGTCATCGCCATTCACGTTCGCCCGCAGCACTGGACCTGCACGGGTTTTTCCGATAGCTAGAGGGAGCGTCATGACCCAGTCCCCAGAGATCGCACAGCAGGCTCTCGCGTATGCCCGCCATCAGGCGGCGAAGAGCCTGGCCGACCTGGCGGCGCTCATGGAGCGCACCGGCTCCGACTGCGCCCGCTGTCTGGACGGCGTCAGCGACAGGCAGGCGTCCTTCAGCCACGGCGAGGAGTGGTCGATGAAGGAGGTGGTGGGGCACATGCTGGGCTCCGGCGAGGCGATCAATCGCGAGATCGCCGGCCTGGCGGCTGGTAGGGAGGCGTCGCCGCCGGGCCGCACCGGCCTGACCGCCGGCGGCGACCGGCCCATCGAGGAGCTGCGACGGGCGCTCGCCGGCCTGTGGGCGGAGACCGGCCGGCTGGTGGCGTCGCTGCCGGAGGACGGCAACCTGGAACGGACCTGGGACCACCCCTGGTTCGGGCCGCTCAACTTCAAGGAGTGGATCGCCTTCCAGCGGCTGCACACCATGGACCACATCCAGCAGATGGAGCGGCTCAAGGAGCACACGGACTACCCGGAGGCATAACCGATGTACCTCGCCCGCGTCTACGTCACCCTCAAGCCCACCGTTAACGACCCGCAGGGCCTCACCATCCGCGGCGCGTTGCACTCGCTCGGCTTCTCGGACGTCGAGTCCGTGCGGGCGGGGAAGTACCTGGAGGTGCGGCTGGACGCGAAGGACAAGAAGCGGGCGCAGAAGCAGCTCGCGGAGATGTGCCGCAAGCTGCTGGCGAACCCCGTGATCGAGGACTCCCGCTTTGAGCTGGAAGAGGACGGCCGCTAACACCGTCCACTGTCATTCTGAGCGGCAAGTTCGCCGATAGGCGAACGTGAGCGAAGCCTGTCCTGTCGCCGAAGGCGACTCGACTAGTCGAGAGCCAGTCGAAGGGAATCTCGGCCTTGGCAATCGTCATTCGTTCCAGCGAGATTCTTCGTCGCTTCGCTCCTCAGAATGACAGGGCGAGCGCACTCAGAAGCAGTGGCTGCTGCGGACCCGCTTCTAGGTTCTGGGTTCTGCGCAGCGCGCTACAGCGCCTCTTTGGTGCTCGGGATCTCGCCGCCCACGCGTTCGTTGATGGCGACCGCCTGGCGCAGCGCCAACGCCAGCCCCTTGAACGCCGCCTCTATCCGGTGGTGGTCGTTCCCCCCGGCCAGCTCCCGCACGTGCAGGTTGAGCCGCCCCTCGCTAGCGAAGGCGGCCAGGAAGTGGCCGATGTTTTCCGTTGGCAGTTGCCCCAGCAGCTCGCGTTCGAAGTTGAACTCGATTCCGGCGTGGGCGCGGCCGCCCAGGTCCAGCGCCACCAGCACCAGCGCCTCGTCCATCGGCACCACCGCGTGGCCGAAGCGGGTGATCCCCCGCCGCTCGCCCAGCGCCTTGTCCAGCGCCTGCCCCAGCACCAGCCCCACGTCCTCCACCAGGTGGTGCGGGTCGCGGTCGATGTCGCCGCTCGCGTCGACGGTCAGGTCCAGCAGTCCGTGCTTGGCCAGCTGCTCCAGCATGTGGTCCAGCATGCCGACGCCGGTCGAGACCTGGTAGCGGCCGCTGCCGTCCAGCGAAAGCTCCACGGACACGGTAGTCTCCCGCGTCTCCCTGCGGACGCTGGCCGTGCGGGCGCTCTCAGGCAACGCCCGCTCCGATCTCCGCCAGCGCCTCCACCAGGCGGTCCGTGTCCTCCGGCCTGCCGACGCTGATCCGGATACAGCCGCGCACGCCCGGCGAATCGAAGTAGCGGACAAGCACGCCGCGCTCCCGCAGTTGCGACTGCACGTCGGTCGCCGGCCGGCCCTGCACCTGGCAGAGCAGGAAGTTCGCCTGCGAGGGGTAGACGCGCAGCCAGGGGAAGCGCCCCAGCGCCTCCGCCATCCGCCCGCGCTCTTCGACGATGCGCTCCACGTTGCGGGAGAGCGCCTCGCGGTCCTCCAGGGAGGCGAGCACGGCGGCCTGCGCGGCCACGTTCATGTTGTACGGCATCTTGATTTTGCGGATCGTCTCCGCGACGGCGGGGGGGAAAACCCCGTAACCGGCCCTGAGCCCCGCCAGCCCCGCCCACTTACTGAACGTCCGCACGACGATAAGGTTATCGTGCTGCGCCGTCAGCGGGACGAAGCTGCCGCCGGCGAACTCCGCGTACGCCTCGTCCACCACGACCGCCGCCTCGTGGGCGAGCAGCCGCTCGAGCGCTTCAGGCGGGACGGCGTTGCCCGTCGGGTTGTTCGGCGAGGCGAGGAAGACCAGCTTGGCGCCGGCCGCAAGCGCCGCCTCCATGGCGTCAACGTCCAGCCCGAAGTCCTCCCGCCGCGGCGCCTCGACAAGCTTGGCCCCGTAGGTGCGGGCGACGAAATCGTATATGCCGAACGTCGGCGGCGCGTTCAGCACGGCATCGCCCGGCGAGATGAACAGCCGGCCGGTGAGATCCAGCATCTCGTCGGAGCCGTTGCCGACGACGATCCGCTCCGGGTCCACACCCACGTAACCGGCCACCGCCTCCCGCATGCGGCGCTGCTCGGGGTCGGGGTAGATGTGGTAGTTGGGGTAGCGCGCCATCGCCTCCCGCGCTTTGGGCGAGGGCCCGTACGGGTTCTCGTTGCCGTCCAGCTTGACCAGCCGCTCCTCCGGGATGCCCAGCCGCTTCGCTAGGACGTCCGGCGGCTCCACCGGAGCGTAGGGCGGCATCGCCACCAGGTCCTGGCGGGCCAGGCGCAGAAGGCCGTCGTCTTTCGAGCCCACCTCAGCGCTCCTCTTCCAGCCGTCGCTCGATCGCCCGCGCGTGGCCTTCGAACCCCTCGGCGCGTGCGATCGCGGCCGCCGGCGGGCCGAGCTTCGCCAGCGCCTTCCGGTCGAGCGACACGACGCTCGTCGCCTTCAGGAAGTCTTGTACGCCCAGGGGTGAGGCGAAGCGGGCGCTGCCTCCCGTGGGCATGACGTGGCTGGGGCCCGCCGTGAAGTCGCCGATCGACTCCGCCGAGGCCGGCCCGGCGAACACCGCCCCCGCGTTCCGCACGTTGTCCAGCAGCCGCTCCGCCCGCTCCACGTGCAGGCAGAGGTGCTCCGGCGCGAACTCGTTCGCCAGCTCCAGCGCCTCCTTCACGTCGTCGACGATCACGATGCCGCCGCGCGCCTCCAGCGAGGCGCGGGCGACGGCCCCGCGTCCGATGGCGGCGATCTGCGACTGGAGCCTGCCGAGCACCGTCGTCCCTTGTTCCTCGGAAGTCACGATCAGGATCGCCGTGGCCAGCTCGTCGTGCTCCGCGCCGGCCAGCAGGTCGGCCGCCACCATGCCGGCGTCGGCCCGCTCGTCGGCGATCACGACCGTCTCGGAGGGGCCGAAGATGCCGTCCAGGCCCACCGTCCCGTACATCTGGCGCTTGGCCTCGGTGACGAACACGTTTCCAGGCCCGCATATCTTGTCGACTCTGGGGATGGACTCCGTGCCGTATGCGAAAGCGGCGATCGCCTGGGCGCCCCCGGCGCGGAACACCCGGTCCACCCCGGCGATGTGCGCCGCCACCAGCTTGAGGGGCGACACGCTCGCGTCCGGCAGCGCCGGCGTCGCCATCACCAACTCGCGGACGCCGGCGGCCTTCGCCGGTATCGCCGTCATGAGCACGGTGGACGGGTAGACGGCTGTCGTGCCGGGCACGTAAATGCCCACCCTGGACAGCGGACGCACTATCTGGCCCACGCCGTCCTTGCTGAAGCCGCGCAGGGCGTGCTCCAGCTGCTGCTTGTGGAAGCTCCGGATCTGGTCCGCCGCCTCGCGCAGGGCAGTCACAAGCGCCTTGTCCAGTTGTTCGTAGGCGCTCTCGATCTCCCCCTCGCTGACCTCCAGCAAGCGCGCGAGGTCGCCGTGCACGCCGTCGATCTCCTCGTTGAAGCGCACGACCGCCGCGTCGCCCTGCTCGCGCACCTCCCGCAGGATGCGCGCGACCACCTCGCCGACGCTGAGGTCGCCGCCGAAGGTGCGCCGGATCACCTCGCGGACGGCCGCGGGCAGCTCCGCCGCCTCCACCGGCGTCCGCTTGAGGACGGTGGCCCTCGCCTCCTCCGCGCCGCGCGCTATACGCATTCCAGGTACTCCCTCACTGCCGTCACGCTGCCCTGCACGGCGCCGTCCATGAACTCCCGGACCCGTCCTTCCGTCAGATAGCGAAGCGTCTCGTCCGCCAGGTCGGGCAGCGACCGCACGAACTCCTCAAACTGCTCAGGCGTCTCGATCCCCGCCTCGCGCAGGTGCCGGCTCGCGACGTAGCGGAACCGCTCCCAGTCCGGCGCGTGGTCCACAACGTCCAGGATCAGCTCTCGCCAGCGGTGGAGCGTATCGCTGTCGATGAACTCTATCTCCAGCGCGAGGTCGGAGCGGGCCACTGCCTCTAGCACGTGGGCCATCAGTTCACGGTCGATGCGCTTCTCCCGGTCCAACGAGAACTGGATCGCCCGATCCATGATGTTGGCGCGCAGGTCGCCGCCCAGGGGAGAGCGCTGTCCGAAGAACGGCCGGTAGATGGTGTTGATCCAGAGCTCGTCCATCACCAGGTGAGTGACGTACCCCGCCACGAACGCCGCCGTCCCCGGACGAAGGCTTCCCGGCTGTCCCAGCCGTGGATAGGCGCTGAACAGGCCCGCCACGCCGCTCTGCTCGTCGAAGTTGTGCAGGTCGAAGAAATGGGTGCGTCCGCGCTCCCAGCGCGTGATCACGCGGATATCGGGGGCGGTGGCGCCCAGGTACAGGTTCCCGCGCTCCGCGTCGAGCACGCGGTGGCGCAGGCGGTCGCCAACTTCCTTGGCGATGACGGTGTGCAGTCCCAGCGGTGGCATCTCACATCTGACCCCGCGGCAATTGTATCAGACTGCCCGGCGCGCATTCGCCGCCTGCTGCATGGCGCGGACCACCTGCTCGAACACGTCGCGGCGGCGGCCGTCCAGCCCTCCGTCCTTGCGGGCGATGAGGCACGTCGTCGACCGGAACAGCAGGTCGATCGGCTTCAGCCTGTTCTCCGTGAGCGTTCGGCCCGTCTCCGTCCCTTCGATCAGGAGCTCGGCGTCGGCGGGGACGAACCCTTCGGACGCTCCGGCAATCGGTATAACCCGGTACCGCCCCAGGTGGCGGCTGCGCGCGTAGGCGTCAGCGATGCCGGGGAACTCGGACGCGACCCTGATGGTCTGCCTGCCCTGAGTTCGCCAGTGCTCAAGGGCGCCGCTCAGGTCGGACGCCGGCACCGCCTCGCTGGCGACGGCGGCGAGGTCGAACTGGCCGCGCTGGAGGTCGGCGACCTCCTCCAGAGGGCTGGAGGGGAAGCGGCTCAGGTGCTCGGTCAGGCAGTCGCGGCCGGTGATCGCAAGGTCCATCTCACCTGTGGCGACGAGCTGGGGCATGTCGTGCGGACGTATGACCTTGATCTCGAGGCCGGGCAGCGGGCTCACGGGACGCCGCAGGCACTGCGAGTCGTCGTAGCCCTGCGGCGGCAGCAGGCCGGCCTCTCCCAGCGCCGCTACGGCGTGGCGCTGCTGGTGGCCGTCCGGCAGCGCCATGCGCACCGTGTCAGCGCTTCGTGTCGCAGGTCCGGCGCCGGCGGAGGCCGCAACCAGGGGTGGCGGCAGCCGCAGCCGCGGCGTGGCGGCGCCGGCGGCGCCTGCCGCCAGCGGGTCCAGGATCGGCGCGAGCGCCTTCTTCGCCAGGCTTTCCGCGTTGGCGATCAGCCAGGCGGAGCTCTCCATCAGGCAGAGCAGCGGACTCAAGCCGTGGCCCGACACCGCGGCCTCGTCGGCGGCGGCGATGACCGCCAGGTCGGCGTCCTCCGGCGGGTACGCCTCCGCCGCGCCCCACACGGCCAGCACGCGGTATGCGGGCAGCCGCGCCGCTAGCGCGAACGCCTCAGCGATGTTCGGGTACTCGCTGGCGATCCGCAGGACGCGGCCGCCAAATGTCGCGAGCGTCCGGCCGCCGTCGGCCGCCGACGCCACGTAAAGACCCGAGCGTCCCACGCCGAGGTCGCGCAGAGGCACGACCGGGTGGTGGGGGAACCTGGCCCGCAGCTCCTCCACCCAGGCCATGCCGCAGACGCCGAGGTCGTAGTTGCCGAGCGCGATCTGGATGGGGATGTCCTTCTCGCGGAAGACGCGCGCGACGACATCCGAATGTCCACCAACGCTGAGGATGTACGTGCGTGAGCCCTCGCCGTAGCCTTCGACGTTCAGGCCGGCGGCGCCGAGGACGCCGGCGACGGGTGTCCGCAGGTCGCCCGCCGGCAGGGCGAGCTTAATCACCGGCGGCTTCTCGCAGCGCCTCCGCCACGGCCTCCACGCTGTCCAGCTTGCGAGCCTTCCCCGCCGCGCCGGAGACGGTGAACATTTCGCCGGAGACCTCCACCCGCGCACCGCCCTCCGCTGGCGACCGGGCGACCTGCACCGCCAGACCGCGCTCCCGCAGGGCGGCGGCCAGCCGGAACGCCGAGGCGAGCGACGCGCTATCGGCCGCCCGCGCCAAGACCGTGGCCGGCAGACGCCGCCGCCGCTCCTCGTCCGAGAGGAGGCCGGCGAGGACGCCTGCCTCCAGGGCGAAGCCCGACGCTGGCGCCTGCCGGTCGCCGATCAGCGATACGAGGGCGTCGTAGCGGCCACCGCCGCCGATCCGCCGGCCCGAGACTTCGAGCTGAAAGGCGGGGCCGGTGTAGTACTCAAAGTTGCGCACCATTGCCGCCGAGATCAGGATGCGGCAGCCGAGCTCCTCCAGCGCCCCCGCGACGACGGCCAGCTCCTCCAGCGGCGTCTCCATCTCGGGGACGCTCTTGAGGAAGGCGCTGCGTATGTTGCTCAGGTAGGCGCGGCCTTCACCCTCGATGCCGAGTAGCATCTCCAGGGAGGCGCCGACCTCAGGCAGGAGTCCCTGCAGCTCCGGCAGCGCCGAGTCGTCTCCGTCCAGGATGCGGTCGTAAAGCGCCAGCTGTTCGGAGGCGTCCAGCCCCGCCCGCGAGAGCACCGCGCGCACCAGCCCCGGGTGTGAGAGCCGCACGTCCGCCTCGATGCCAAGCCGGCTCAGCACCTCCCGCGCCAGAACCACCAGCTCGATATCGCCTTCCGGCTGGCTTTCACCGATCAGCTCCACGCCGCACTGCCAGTCCTCCCGCGACTCGTCGCCTTCGGCGAACCGGAAGACGTTCTGGACGTAGAACAGCTTCGCCACGCGGCCGCCGTCCAGCGATTCGGCGTACAGCCGCGCCGCCGGGATGGTGGAGTCCGGCCGCATGACGACGCGTTCGCCGCTCCAGCCGTCCCAGTCCAGGAAGGAGTAGACGCGGCCCAGCAGTTGGGGGGAGAGGGTGCCCGCCGTGGTGAACAGGTGCAGGTGCTCCAGGACGGGGGTGCGCACCTCGTCGTACCCCCAGCCCAGGCAAACGGTCCGGAACGCCTCCTCCACACGGCGGAAGCGCCTCATCTCGTCCGGCAGGATGTCCCTCATGCCGGCGCAGCGCAAAGTTTGGTCCATTGGCGAATCTCCTGGCGGGATGTGCCTCATTCTAGCGCAGCGTCGTCCCCCATTCAACGAGGGGGCGATTCTAGCGCTGAGGTTAGCCTTTACGGCCGAATCAGCTCGCGCCCCGTTAGGCGATGGAACGCCTCGCGGTACTTCTCGCCGGTCTTCGCGGCGACCTCTGGCGGGAGCTCCGGCGCCGGCGGCGTCCGGTCCCAGCCGGTCTCGGTCAGGTAATCGCGGACGTACTGCTTGTCGAAGCTGGGCTGGACCTGCCCGGCCCTGTACCGGTCGGCGGGCCAGAAGCGGCTGGAGTCCGGCGTCAGGCATTCGTCGATGAGCGTCACCTCGTCGTTCAGCCAGCCGAACTCGAACTTCGTGTCGGCGATGATGATGCCCCGCTCGCGGGCGTAGTCGCGCCCGAAGCGGTACACGGCCAGGGAGCGCAGCGCCATGGCGTTCGCCGCCTGCTCGCCCGCCGTCTCAACCGCCTGCTCGAACGTGATGTTCTCGTCGTGGCCCTCGTCGGCCTTCGTCGTAGGGGTGAATATCGGCTCGAACAGCTCCTGCGCCTCCTTCAGCTCCTTCGGGAGCTTGATCCCGCAGAGCGAGCCCGTCTCGTGGTACTCGGACCAGCCGGCGCTGCCAAGCACGGCATAGCCGCGGACGATGCACTCCACGTCCAGCCGCTGCGCCTTGTGGACGAGCATCGCCCGGCCGATGAGCTCGCGCGGCAGCTCCACCGGCACGCCCTCCATCCGGGTGGAGTCCACGACGCGGATGAAGTGGTTGGGGACGATGTCTCCGGTCTTCTCGAACCAGAACGCGGACAGCTGGGTGAGGACGAGCCCCTTGTCCGGGATGCCGGTGGGGAGGACGACATCGAAGGCGGAGATACGGTCGGTGGCGACGATGAGCAGCTTATCGCCGAGGTCGTAGACATCGCGCACCTTGCCGCGGGCGAACAGGGGCAGGTCGAGCGTCGTTTCGGTGAGGACGGCGGCGGTCATAGTCCTACCCTCCGGAAGCTTTCATCCACGTGCCGCAGGAAGAACCCGTAATCGAACAGCGAGGCCAGCTCATCGCGCGAGAGGTGCCGTGCCACGCCCTCGTCCTCGCACAGCAGGTCGAGGAACGGCGTGCGCTCCCGCCAGGCGCGCATCGCGTTGTCCTGCACCAGCTTGTACGCCTCCTGCCGGGACAGCCCCTTATCGATCAGCGCCAGGAGGACGCGCTGGGAAAACACCAGCCCCTGCGTGAGCTCCAGGTTGCGCTTCATGTTCTCCGGATAGACGTTCATCCCGCGCACGATCCCCGTGAACAGGTCCAGCATGTAGTCCAGGAGGATGCAGGCGTCCGGCAGGATCACCCGCTCAACCGAGGAGTGCGAGATGTCGCGCTCGTGCCAGAGGGCGACGTTCTCCAGCGCGGCCGTGGCGTAGCCACGCATGAGGCGGGCCAGGCCGCAGACGCGCTCGCACTTCTCCGGGTTGCGCTTGTGCGGCATGGCCGAAGAGCCGGTCTGGCCCTCCGCGAACGGCTCCTCCGCCTCCAGCACCTCCGTGCGCTGGAGGTGGCGGACCTCCGTGGCGAACTTCTCCAGGCTGGCCGCGATCAGCGCCAGCGTCGATACGTACTGGGCGTGGCGATCGCGGTGGACCACCTGCGTGGAAACGGGCTCCGGTAGCAGGCCCATATCTCCGCAGACGTCCGCCTCCACGTCGGGCGGGACGGTGGCGTGAGTGCCCACGGCGCCGCTGATCTTGCCGATGGAGATCGTCTCCTTGGCCTGCGTCAGGCGGTGCGTCTGCCGCCGCAGCTCGTCGTACCAGGCGGCGAGCTTGAGGCCGAACGTTGTCGGCTCGGCGTGGACGCCGTGGCTGCGGCCGATGCAGAGCGTGTGCTTGTGCTCCTTCGCCTTGTCGCGCACCGCCTCCGTGAGCGCCCGCAGCCCCTGTTCGAGCAGCTCCGTCGCCTCGATGAGCTGGAGGGCGAGCGCGGTGTCCATGACGTCCTGTGAGGTGAGGCCGAGGTGGATGTAACGGGACTCCTCGCCGAGGGAGTCGGCCAGCGAGCGCAGGAAGACGGTCATATCGTGGTGCATCTCCGGCAGGTAGCGGGCGATGGCGTCGAGGTCGTAGCGGGCCCTGCGGAGCTTGGGGAGGGCGTCCTTGGGGATGGCGCCGCGCTCCGCCCAGGCCTCGCAGACGGCGAGCTCGACACGAAGCCACTTGTCGAGCTTGTTCTGCTCGGACCAGACGCGGCCCATCTGGGGGCGGGTGTAGCGGTCAATCATCGGCGCTTCGCGGGAAACGGGAACGGAGAACAGAGAGCCGGGTTTGATTGAATTGCGGATGCCGCATCCGCCGTTTGATTGTTTTCTGATGAGAGTTTCGTCTGGCGGGCGCTGGAGATAGGGGAAGGCCGTGGTCTGTCTGATTGTTTGGCCCGGGCGGCCGCTTGGGCCGGTGTGGCTGCCACGCGACTATATTAGGACATGTCCGCGCGAGGTGGAAGGGGAGGGCGGCTCAGGGGAACAGGCTCCCTACCCACCATATTTGAGCCACCGCGCTAGGGCGGTATGCAGATCTTGTTGAACACTGGGATGTACAACATCACGTCCGCCAGCGTGATTCCGCCGCTCTGGTTCAGGTCGTACCGTGGGTTGTACGGTGGGTTCGGGTCGAAGCTGTTGAACACCGGTATGTAGCCCATGACGTCCGCAAGAGCAGCCCGCTGGTTATCGTCAAAATCGAACGGCCAGGGGTCCGGGTTTTCGTCGTTGGCGGTGGCGGTGAGGGAGCAGCCATTCATCGGGTTGGTGCCCAGAAAGAGCGCCTCCGAGTCGTCGGTGAAGGTGTCGCCGTCGAAGTCGCCGCCGGGGGAGTCGTGGCAGCCGTCAACATCGATGACGCCGTCGTAGTCCTCGAAGGTGAGCACGACGTCGTCGGTGGAGAAGGCGGCCTCGGGCGGGTCGTCGCGTTTCCCGTTATGGTTGAGGTCCTGGGGGGCGCCGAGCATGCCGTCGCCGCCAGCCAGAGAGTCCGTGCCGGGGCACATGTCGCCAACGTCGGGGTGGCCGTCGTTATCGTTGTCGGGCTCGGGGCAGCCGTCGGAGTCCTTGAAGGCGTCGACGTCCTCGGGGATGTTCTTGCAGTCGACAGTTGGCGAGGGGAGGGTGCCTGCGGGGTCGAAGACCATCTTGGCGGAGTCGGAGACGTCGGGGACGCCGTCGAGGTCATTATCGGTATCCGGGCAGCCGTCGCCGTCCTGGAAGCCGTCGTAGTCCTCGGGGTCGAAGGGGCAACCGTCCTCGGCGTCTGAGAGGCCGTCGCCGTCAGAGTTGGGCGCCGCGGCGAAGGCCGCCGAAAACTCGGAGGTGTTGCCGGCGGCGTCGGTGGCGGTGGCCGTGAGGTCGGCCAGCGGGTGCGCCACGCCGGAAAGGCTGAAGTTGCCGGCCGCGTCGGCACTGTCCGACCCCAGGTGGACGCGGCCCTCCTCGGCCAGGTCGTTGTAGACGTCCACGGTGCAGAGGGCGCAGGCGAAGCCGCTGACGGTGCCCCCGGCCACGGAGCCGATCGCGGGCGCCGGCAGGTCGAGGTTGCCGCCAACGGTGGTATTGATGCCCAGGAGCGAATTGGAATGGATAGAGTTGCCGCGAATAGTGTTGCGAACTCCTGAATCAACCCAGACGCCGGTGCCGTTGAAGGCTATGATGTTCGCCTCTCCCGCCGCCGTGCCGCCTATGATGTTGTCGTCCCCGAAGGCGCTCGCCCGGACGCCCGCGGTCGTGTTGCCCAGGGGGCCTGTGCCGGCGGCGTCGGTGCCTATCTTGTTGCCGATGACCGTGTTCGAGGAGGATACGGCGATGTAGACCCCCACGTCGTTCCCGGATATGAGGTTCCCCTCGCCGGGGCCGGCGCCGCCGATGGTGTTCCCCACAGCACCCACGGCGAGGCCCACACCCGCATCCGACATTCCCATGTCGACCGTGCCGCTGGCGTCTGTGCCGATGAAGTTGCCCACCACCTTGTTGCCCGTGGCGGCGCTGTAAAGACCGATGCCCACACCTACTGCGCCCTCACGGATGACGTTTCGCTGTCCGGAGAAGACGCTGCCGCCGATGACGTTGTCGTCACCGGAGATCGCGATGCTCGTGGCGCCTGCACAACGCCTGATCTGAAGCCCCTCGATGTGGTTGCCGTTCCCTATCAGACCGAAGCAGAAGATGTTGAGGTTCTGCCCATCGACGATGACGCCGGCGCCGATGCCGCTGACCACGTCCCCGTTGACGTCCATGTATGGCAGCTCGGAGCCGATGGCGATGGTAGAGGGAGTCGTCGGTGGGAACGTCGTGTAGTTGGCGAAGTGGATCAGGTCCGAGCCGGAAGCGCCGCCGGCGGCACTGTTCAGCACCAGCGCCTGCTCCCCGGCATCCAGACTTCCGAAGGCAAGATCGCCTGCGGCCAGCAGCATGGCCTCGCGCAGGGTGATCGCCCCGTCCCTCGTGTCCGTGTCGGCGATGGAGTTGACGTATATCGCGGCGCCCAGGGACATGTTGAGCACGACGTTCCCCGTGGTGCCCGAGTAGCCACCCACCTGGATGCGGTAGGTGGTGCTGGCGGCGTACGTCAGCGCTAAAGTTGACTGCACGGACTCTCGGGTGGAGGAGGGGAACAGGTCGTCGTTGCAGCCCACGTTGGTGAGCGGAAACCCGCTTCCCGTATAGACGGCGAGGACGGTGTCGAAGTCGCTGCCCCAGGTGTCGAAGACGACGGTGCCGGTGCTCGCCGGGCTGATCCAGGTGTACCAGACCGTAGCGCCGATGTCGCAGGGCTGGTTCTCGCTGCCCTCTGTGGTGGCGCCCACGTTGCTGCCGGTGGCGACGATGCCGGAGGTGGCGGGCGTCGCGATGGCGATGGCGTCGGCGAGGTTATCGTTGGCGGGGGCGGCTAGCGCGAGCTCAGGGGCCGTGGGAAGCATGACGAAGACGGCGGCCAGCACAGCCGCCGTCGCGAGGAGCCAGAGTCGTCTCGTGGTTAGCAGGCAGATGTCCCCTCTGAGGTGGCACTAGCTATTGGGCCACAATCCGTGGCGCTCGTCAATACGGGAAATGTTTCGCCGTTGCGGTTCCTCGGGTCGACGCCGACGTGGCCGGAGCCGTCAGCGGTACTCCTCCCGCGGCGGCGAGAAGATATCGACGCAGACGCTGGGCGCCAGCGCCGTGACCTGGTGGGGCAGGTTGGAGGGCACCAGCCAGCAGTCGCCCGGGCCAAGCTCGCACCTCTCGTCCCCCAGCTCGAACAGGAAGCGGCCGGACACCAGGTAGCCGGTCTGCTCGTGGGGGTGCGTGTGCGTGGGGACGACGGCGGCGTCGTCCATCGTCACTTCGACCAGCATCAGCCGTTCGCCGGCGGTCAGCGTGCGGCGGACGACGCCGGGGAACATCTCGACCGGGGTTGCCGAGTCGTGCGGGATCAGGGGCATGGCAACACCTCCAGTTGGGGGACTGCCGCCAGACTAGAGCAGCGCCGCCGCCGCGTCAACGGGGGCGTTCCGCCACGAACAGCGCACGGCGTAGCAGCCCGGATTCGATGGCCCGTGCCTGCAGACGGTAGTCGCGCTGCCTCTCGTGAAACGGGGCTTCACCCTCCGCCTCGCTGAGCTGGCCGGCGTAGCGCGCTCTGGCTTCGTACCAGGCCCGCGTCGCCCGGAGGAAGGCCTCGGTCACGTCGATCTCCCTCACAGCGTTGAATCCGGCTGAGCGAAGCAGCTCGGCCTGCTGGCGCCCGCGCGAGGTCACCGCCGAGGGCCCGGCGCGGGCAGCGCGGCGATACTCAGCCTGAGAAAGGCCGGACGGTATGAAGATGGTGTAGAAGGCGATCCTTCCGGCCGGCCGCAGCAGCCGCTTGCAGGCTCTCAACACGGAGAGCTTGGAGCGTATTCATCACATCGTATCCGTGTGGACAACCGCGTCGAACACACCGGACGGGAACGGAAGGTGCTCCGCGGCGGCCCTCACGAAAGAGGCGCGATCGGAGATCCGCCCTTCGCGGGCGCGCTTGACGGCGGTGGCCAACCCCGGCGCTGGGATGTCGGCCAGGACGACACGGCATCCGGTCTGCTGGGCCAGGTAGAGGCCCGGCCAGCCCCGTCCCGCGCCGACGTCGAGGAGCAGCGTCCGCGGTCGCAGGCGGAGCTCCGGTATGAGCGCGTTCGCCTGCGCCACGGTCGTATAGCCGCTGGCGCCCACGTTGGCGCCGATCACCTCCCTCTCGACGGCGAGCGCCGCGTCCGTGACGGGCAGGCTATAGCGGTCGTGGAACCTTCTGATTGTGTCCTTGTCGCGTGCCATCGCTACCCCTTAGCCCTCCGACTGCTTCCGCCGGTAGGCCTCCAGCGCCTCGCGAACGCCTTCGTGCTTGAGGGCGAGGATGGCGGCAGCGTAGAGCGCGGCGTTCTTCGCGCCGTTCACGGCCATGCAGGCGACGGGCACGCCCGGTGGCATCTGGGCGATCGAGAGGAGCGCGTCCAGCCCCGACATCCCCGGCCTGCCGACCGGCACGCCGATCACCGGCAGCGCCGTCCAGGCGGCGACGACGCCCGGCAGGTGGGCGGCCATCCCGGCGGCGGCGATAATCACCTCGAACCCGCGCTCCGCCGCTGTGGAGGCGAACTCCTGCACCTTAGCGGGCGAGCGGTGCGCGGACATGACGTGCAGCTCGTGCTCGATTCCGAGCTCGCTCAGCGTTTGGAGGCAGGGCTCCAGCACGGCCACATCGGACTGGGAGCCGGCGAGGACGGCTACGCGGGGCATCAGTCTGTGAAGAAGTGTGGCCGAAGCTCGTCCGCGGAGGTTCGGCGGAGCTTGACGTGGCTCCCCCGCTGAGAGTGGACGTCGAAGCCGGAGCGCTTCAAGATCGCGATGACTTCCTTCCCTGACAGCCGCCGCAGTTTAGGCGACACGCTCGAAAGGCTGAAGCTCCAGCGTCACCAAAAGCGTAGGGTCAGGGGCGAGGCCGAAGTCCTCCGGATCTTCTCCTTCCAGGTGCAGGGCGATGGCTTCCTCCAGATTAGCGATGGTTTCGTCCAGGGTCTTGCCCTGGGTGACAACCGAGACCTCCAGGCACTCGGCTACGTAGTACGCATCGCCTTTTCTTATGAACGCTTTGATTGTGCGCTGCATCTCTTAGCCCTCCTCACGCATTCTATCATGCGTATACCTTCACTCCACGCGCGCGGCCTGGGCCGGGGCGGCGATGTCGCTACGGTAGTGGCGGCGGGAGAAGTGGATGCGCTGCACGTTGCGGTAGACCTTCGCCCGCGCCTCGGTCAGGCTCTCCCCCAGGGCGGCGACGGTGAGGACGCGGCCGCCGCTGGTGACAACGCCGCCGTCCTCCGCCAGCGCCGTCCCGGCGTGGAAGACGAGGACGTCCGGCTCAACCTGACCCAGGCCGGCGATCGGGAAGCCGGTGGCGTACTCCTCCGGGTAGCCGCCGGAGGCGAGGACGACGCCGGCGCAGGCCTGCTCCGACCACTCTATCTGAAGCTCGTGGAGGCGGTTGTTGACGACGGCGAGGCAGATCTCCAGGAGGTCGGTCTTGAGGCGGGGCAGGAGCACCTGCGCCTCCGGGTCGCCCAGGCGGCAGTTGAACTCCAGCACTTTGGGTCCGTCCGCCGTGACCATGATGCCGGGATAGAGCGCACCGCGATAGGGCAGTCCCTCCGCCGCCATCGCAGCGACGGCGGCCGCCGTCACCTCCCGGTCAATCCGGGAGGCGGTGGCCTCGTCGAGCCAGCCGGGCGGGCTGTAGGCGCCCATGCCGCCGGTGTTGAGCCCCTCGTCGCCGTCCAGCGCCCGCTTGTAGTCGCAGGAGAACGGCATCGGGGCCGTCGTCCGGCCGTCGCTGAAGGCGTGGGCGGAGACCTCGCGTCCCTCCAGCCGCTCCTCGATGACGACCGTGCGGCCGGCCTCCCCGAACGCCGCCTCCTCCCCCATCATCGAGTCGATAGCTTGGAGCGCCTCCTCCTTCGACCCGCAGACGATCGCCCCCTTGCCGGCGGCCAGGCCGTCCGCCTTCACCACAGGCGCCTCGGCCAGCGCCTCGACGTAGTTGCGGGCGTCCGTGCGGTTGCTGAAGACGGCGGTGCGGGCGGTGGGGATGCCGTGGCGCTGCATCAGCTCCTTGGCGAACGCCTTGGAGGATTCGATGCGCGCCGCCGCCCGGCTGGGGCCGAAGGCGGCGATCCCCGCCACGGCCAGCCGGTCCACCAGCCCGCGCGCCAGCGGCTCCTCCGGCCCCACGACGACGAGCTGGCAGCGGTTATCGCGGGCGGCGCGGGCCAGCCCCTCCAGGTCGGCGGCGCTGAGGGGGAGGTTCGTCGCCAGGGTGGCGGTGCCGGCGTTCCCCGGCGCGACGAACAGGTCGGTCAGCCGGGGCGACTGGCGCAGCTTCCAGGCGATGGCGTGCTCGCGGGCGCCGGAGCCGACCAGCAGGACGTTCATGCGATGAGACGGCTGGCGATACCCAGGGTGCGCGCGCTCTCGTGCAGTCCGCGATCCACGGTCACAACAGCGCAGTCTTGAATCTGGGCCACCGCGAGGTATTGTACATCATATGCCTTGGCGTGGCCGAGACGGCGCGCCAGGTCCAGGGCCCGCAGGTAGACCTCCGGTGTGTGCACGACGGATATCGGCAGCCGCAGGAAGCTGCCGAGGGCCGCCTCCGCCTCCTCGTGCAGGACGCCGCCCAGGTGGACGTAGCGGCGGAGCACGGAGGTGGTCTCGGCGAACAGCAGCGGCGGCGCCAGGAGCTGGCCGTCATCGTCCAGGGCTTCCGCCCAGAACGGCCGCACGGCCTCGCTGGAGGGGACGGGCAGCAGGAGGGGGATAACGGCGCTCGTGTCGACGCAGAACGTCACGGGCTAGTGCTCTTCGCGGTCGATGCGCACCATCTCTACGGCGTCGACCGTCAGGTCGCGGCCCAGCCTCCTGCGGATCGCCTCTCTCCCGGCGTCGATCTCTCTCATCAGGCTTGTAGTCTTCCTGTCCATCGTCGTCCTCTCCAGTACGGCCGCCGGCTCCGCGATTCTCAAGGCGCCCGGCTTCGGCGCTGGATACCGGAACGGCCGGCCGGCCAGCGAGGCCTCATCTATGAACCACTGCTGGCCGATGCGCCGCCCCTTCAGCTTCCCCTCGCGGAGGTAGCGCCGCACCTGCTCGATAGAGCGGCTGAGGCGGCGCGCCGCCTCCTGTACGGTGATCATCCCTTCCGGTTCGTTCATCCCGGTGCCTTCTCCTGTTTCGCCCCCCGCAGCGCTGCCTACACCACCCTGAAGCATTGCCTGTGGGGTCTCCGGCTCTTAGCGCCCTTAGGGCGCGGCACTGGGCAGTACTGTTGTTGCCATCAACAACATACAGGCAAGCGATGGACCTGTCAAGGGGGGGGTGGGGAGGCTAAGCCTCAGCTGATCTGGAGCACGACGATGACGAGGGCGGCGACGGCGGCCGCCAGCCCCGCCGTCCACTTCTGCCAGACCTGGAGCCGCTCCGACTGCCGCGAGTGGTGTTCCAGCGTGCGCTGAAGGCTCTCCGCCTGGGCGGCGATGGCGCGCTCGAACTGGCGAGCGTAGACGCGGCGGCCCTTCTCGAACTGCCGCAGCAGCTCGTGCTGAAGGTCCGCCACCTCCGTGAGGAGGCGGACCAGCGGCGCGTGCACGGCGGGCGCCGTGCCGTTCCCGCCGAGCCCGGTGCCGCAGTGCGGGCAGAAGCGGGCGCCGCGCAGGTCTTCGGCGTCGCAGTTGGGACAGGTGACGGTATCGATCATGGCTACCTGCAAATAGGGACGCGGCAGGCGCGCGCGATGTTACTAGAACATCCTTGCGCTACGCGCGGTCGAGCTCGAAGATGAGCTCTAGGCCGTCCTCATCGTCGATCTGCTCGCCGACCTGGCGGAAGCCCATCTTCGCCGCCATCGCCAGGGAGGGCGCGTTGTCCGGCGAGATAGAGAGCCGGAACAGCCGCACGCCGTGCTCCCGCAGCGTCCAGTCCATCATCCCCCGGGCCGCCTCCAGCGCGTAGCCGCGGCGGCGGAACGGCGGCAACACCGTGTACCCCATCTCCGCCATCCCCCGCTCGTCCGGCGGGCCATGGAAGCCGATGTGGCCCAGCATCCCGCGCTCCCGGTCTCGCGGCACCATCGCCCGGACGAGCCAGGGCTGTACGGCGGCATCCTCCCGCATCTGGCGGAGCCGCAGGCGCAGGAACCGCTCGTCGTGGGGGTCCGGCCAGCCCTCCGCCAGCTTGAAGCCGGCGGCCGCTTCCGTCTCCACCCGCTGGCCCGCCAGCAGCGCCTCGATGAGCGCCGATGACATCGAGACGAGCTCCAGGCGTTCGGTGCGGATGGCGCTCAGGGGATCGCGAACGGCAACTCGCCCTGGACGTCGGCGCCGCCCGGACCGTACTTGCCCTTGAGGACGAAGGCGTACTCACCTTCGGGCGGGTCGTCGATCTCGAATCGGACGGAGAGGTCGGGGATGGTGGTGCCTTCCTTGCCCTGGAGCAGCTCGTTGACGTCGCTGACGCCGTCCGACCGCACGGCCACGGCGGTGCCATCGGGCAGTTTGAGGGCGACGTTCGGGTCCTGGAGGACGCCCTGCCCGATCTGGATTCCGGCGCTGGGCGTGGCGGAGAAGCGGATGGTCAGCGCCAGGTGGCCTTTCTCGACCTCCGAGTGCTTTTCCGGCAGGTCTGCCCGCAGCTCGTCGCCCTGGGGGCCCAGCGGTACCTTGGCCTGGTTGTTATCGGGGTTGCCGATGATGAGTGTGGCGTTGCCGAATCCGAACTCTTCGTCCGCGGAGAAGGCGAACACGCCCTTCCCAGAGAGGCCGCCGGGGACGGTTGGCAGCTCCTGCTCGAGGGCCGAGTCGGTGTAGCTCTGGCCGCCGGACGTCAGCGCGAGCTGGGAGTCGAACGACGCGTCCGACGAGCCCAGGTTCTCGAACGTGGCTTCGATGGTGACAGTTGTGGAGCCGAAGTCGCCGGCCGTGAGGGTTGCCTCGCCGAGGGTGACCTTCCAGCCGGCGTGCCAGAACGACTCGTCCACCTGGACGGTGTCTTCCCCGCCCGCGGCCTCGGTGGGGGTCTCCTCCGCAGCCGGGCTGGGCTCTTTCGTCTCCTCGGCCTCCGGCTTGCTGCCGCCGCCGCAGGCCGCCAGCGCCAGCACGGCGATCAGCGTCGCCGCGAGGAGCGCGGCGCGCCGCAACCAGCCGATGGGATGCGTCTCTGAATCAATGTGCATGGTGGCCCTCCTCATTTGAGCGCGTGGCTGCGCGCTCAAATGAGGAGGGCCACCGAGAAGCGAACAGGGGCCCGATTGGGCCCCTGTTACGCATGTCTGCTGCGACGATTAGTATCGGCGCGGCGCCGACGGCTGCTTGCTGAAGCAGTCGCTGCAATAGACCGGCCGCACTCCGCTGGGGAGAAACGGTACCTGCGTCTGCTTGCCGCACTGGGCGCACGTGGCCGGGTGCATCTCGCGCCTTTCGCTGGTGTACCCGCCGCCGTTACCGCCGCCGGAGCGGCGGCTGGCGCGACAGAGGGGACAGCGCTTGGGCTCGTTGGTGTAGCCCTTCTCGGCGTGGTACTGCTGGTCGTCCGCGCTGAACGTGAACTCCTGGCTGCAGTCCTGACATGTGAGTGTCCTGTCTTCGTAGCTCATTGATGATGGCCTCCTTTCCTTCGTATTTGGCAAAGGTTCGACCATCTGAGCCGAAGACGTCTGGGAACCAGGGTCACCGGGTAAGGGAAGAAACTGTTACCGTAGCAAGTGTAGCACGCCGGGCGGGGTTTTCATAGTGCCGGACGCCATCGGCGCCCGCCCTTCGACAGGCTCAGGGTGAGCGCGGAGCGGGGAGGGGGCACCGCGCATTGAAATGCGCGGCTTGGTTGCCCGAAGCCGCCGCATTCATTCGGCGGGTGTCGGATCCCCTCCGGGAGCGCGAGATTCTTCGCTGCGCTCAGAATGACAGGGCAGGCAGGCTCTCGCCCAGGCGAGTCGCCTCCGGCGACAGGCTGAGCGCTCAGGGCGAGCGGGGGTGAAGCCGGGGCCGGGAGCCGGCCGTCAGCGGCCCTCGAGCTTGCGTTGCTGCTCGGCGCGGGCGGCGACGCTCTCCGCGGTCATCCAGACGGCGGCGGTGCGGGCCGCTTCCTCCGGCGTCTCGGCCTCGATGCGGGCGACGGCCTCCGCCACGAGGGCGGCCTTGGTGTGGGCGTAGGCCTCGCGGGGGAAGGCGCCGAGGCGGGCGGCGCGCTCCATGACGGTCGCCTCGAAGGTGGCGGCCGGGAGCAACTCGGCGAGGACGCCGAGGGCGTCGCGCTCCATGACGGTCGCTTCGAACGTTCCGGCTGGGAGCAGCTCGTCGAGGACGCCGAGGCGGACGGCCTCGCCGGCGGGGTAGATGGCGGTGCCCAGCAGCAGCTCCGACGCCTGTCGGTGGGTGAGCCGCAAACGGGCGATCTCGAAGGCGGCCCTGGGGAAGGAGGCGCCGATGGCGACTTCGTTGAGGCCGATTCGGTACTCCGCATCGAGGCCCAGGCGGAGGTCGCAGGCGAGGAGGAGGATGAGGCCGCCGGCGATGGCGTGGCCGTTGACCATGGCGACGGTGGGTTTGGGGAAGGAGAGGAGCTTGAGGTGGGAGTCGCGGTAGAGGCTGAGGAGGAGGCCGGAGCGGAACTCCTCGGCGAAGCCGGCGGCGCGGAGGTCGAGGCCGCCGCTGAAGAAGCGCCCGGCGCCGGTGATGACCACGGCGCGGACGCTTTCGTCTCCGGCGGCGGCGTCGAGGGCGGCCGAGAGGTCGCTGAGGAGGTCGCCGTTGATGGCGTTGGCGGGCGGCCGGTCCAGGGTGAGGAGGCGGACGCCCCGACTCGGGTCGGGGTCTTCGGCGCGGACGGTGGTCATTGCGTGGGGATTATAGCAGGGGCTGGGCGGGGAGGCCGTCAGCCAACCAGTTCGGCGAACTGATCGACCGTAAGGCCTGCCTTGCGGATCAGGGCGCGGAGCGTGCCCGGCTTGAGCTGGCGATGGTCGGGGACCGAGAGGGTTGCGGTGATGCCTGCCTTGACCATGACGATGTGGCTCCCTCGCTGCCGTCTGACCTCGAAGCCCGCTCTCTCGAAGGCTGCCACGGCCTGGCGACCGGATACCGTGGGCAGCCGGAGTCATCAGACGGCGACCTCGGCCTCCACTTCGACTACGCGGGTCTCAATGGTGAGGGGCAGGCCTTCTTCAGCGCGGTCCTTGAGGCAGGCGCGGATCTCTTCCGCAACAACTTCCGGGGTCTCGGCGGGAAGAGGCAGGCTCTCCTCGTTGCGCACTTCCAGGCAGAGGAGGATCGCCTCGCGGATGTTGGCCAGCGCCTCGTCCAGCGAGTCGCCCTGCGACACGCAGCCGGGCAGGGCGGGGCAGACGACGGAGTAGCCGCCGCCAGCTTCAGGCGAGAGGATTACGGTGAACTTCATGGCGTGCGTCTATGATAGCACGCGGAAAGGCGACCGTCGGATGCTGCGTTGGCATTGACAAACCCCGTGTCACATTGTTACATTGTGACACAACAGGAGGTGAGTTTGTCATGCCAACAATCCGAGTGGACGAAGAGGTATTCCGGGCTCTCCAGAGTCAGGCACAGCCGCTTGTGGATACGCCCAATAGTGTCCTGCGGCGGTTGCTTGGATTGGACCCCCAGGCACAGCGGGCGCCCATTGATCAACAGCCGTCGCATGCGGGGCGGGATACAGGCGGTTTCCGGCCGGTTGATGACCTAAGCGTCAAATTCGGCCAACTCCCACCCAGAAAGCTGCGATTGCCGGATGGCGAAATTAAGGGTCTCACGTACTGGAATTCCTTGCTGCTTCAAGCAGCGCGGCATCTCGCCAAGATGGGTAAGCTCAGACCTGAGAGCTGTCCCGTTCAATTGCCAAGAGCACGCAACAGGTACCTCATTCACACTGACACGCGACATCCTTCCGGAATGCCCTTCCGTCACCCGTTGGCGGTTGCCAACGGCATCTGGATCGAGGCGCATGCCAATGGGCCTGACCTTCACAGACAGACCATAGCTCTGCTCCGTCAGTTTCGGGAGGACCCTTCGCGGTATGAGGTGGAGGTCGCTTAACGCCGACTGAGCAGTTGCCGTTCACGCGGGCTGATAGACGCGGCTGCGGGCGTTAAGGACCGTTAGGCCCACGATCTTGCCCTCGCGCAGGCGCACGATGACTCCCTGGTCCGTGACATCGGCGTCATCTGCGGCCTCGGGCTGGCCAAAGCTGATGTACAGGACATCGCCCTCTTCGTCGTAGTCTAGCTTGACGTCCTCTGCCGTCAGCTTCTTTGCCATAACACACCTCTCTTGAGCAACCTTTCGTGGCGTGAAACAAAGAACGCGGTGATTACGAACCCGTCGCCGTCAACCTCGCGGTAGACCACACAGAGGAACTTGGGCCGGGCCGGGGCGATCTCGCACCAGCGCAGCGCCATCTGCCCCTCGCCCCAGCCACGGACGACGTAATCGGGGTCTTCAATCGCGTTTCTGATCTCGTCGAGGTAGTCCTTCCTCGCTCTGAATTCCGGATGCTGCGTCTCTATCTTACGCCAGATCTTGGCAGTAAGTCTGATCTCTCTGGATGACCGCGAGCGGGCGACAAGGACGTGATCGTCGGCCACCACCGCTCACTCCCACTCGATGGTGCCGGGGGGCTTCGAGGTGATGTCGTAGACTACGCGGTTCACCGCCGGCACCTCGTTCACGATCCGGTTGGCGATGCGCGCCAGCAGGTCGTAGGGGAGGCGGGCCCAGTCGGCGGTCATGGCGTCCTCGGCGGTGACGGCGCGCAGGGCCACCACGTGGCCGTAGGTCCGGTAGTCGCCCATCACACCCACGGACTTCGTGTCCGTCAGCACCGCGAACGACTGCCACAGCTCGTGGTAGAGCGCCGCGCGCTTCACCTCCTGCATCACGACCCAGTCGCAGCCGCGCAGCGTCTCCAGCTTGTCGCGGGTGACCTCGCCGATGATGCGGATCGCCAGGCCGGGGCCCGGGAACGGCTGGCGGAACACCATCTCCTCCGGCAGCCCCAGGGCGAGGCCCACCTGACGCACCTCGTCCTTGAACAGGTAGCGCACGGGCTCAAGCAGCTCGAACGTCATCTCCTTGGGCAGGCCGCCGACGTTGTGGTGGGTCTTGATCTTGACCGCGGCGTTGTGGCCGACGGCGCTCTCGATCACGTCCGGGTAGGTCGTCCCCTGGGCGATGAAGTCGGCGCGCCCTCCGCCCAGGGCGGACTCGGCCTCCGCCTCGAACACGCGGATGAACGTCTCGCCGATGATGCGGCGCTTCTCCTCGGGGTCGGTGACGCCGGCCAGGCGATCCAGGAAGCGGTCGGTGGCGTCGACGTACACCAGGTTGATGTTCAGGTGGCGGCGGAAGGTCTCCTGGACGCGCTCCGGCTCCTCGCGGCGGAGGAGGCCGTTGTTGACGAAGATGCAGACGAGCTGGTCGCCGACGGCCTTGTGGACGAGGGTGGCGGTGACCGCGGAGTCGACGCCGCCGGAGAGGGCGCAGAGCACGCGCCCATCGCCGATCTGCCGGCGGATGCGCAGGATCGAATCGGCGATGAAGTTGCCGGGCGTCCAGTCGCCCCGGCAGCCGCAGATGCGCAGGACGAAGTTCTCGATCAGGGTCTGCCCCTGGGGCGTGTGCACCACCTCCGGGTGGAACTGAAGGCCGATGACGCCGGCGTCGTTGCCCATGACGGCGATCGGTGAGCTGTCCGAGTAGGCGAGGGAGCGGAAGCCGGGCGGCAGGGTGACGACCTGGTCGCCGTGGGACATCCAGACGGGCATCGAGCGCGGGAGGCCCTCGAAGATGGCGGCGTCCGGCTCCTGGTGGATGATAGCGTGACCGTACTCGCGCAGGGGCGAAGGCGCTACCTGGCCGCCGAGCTGGTGGGCGATGAGGTTCATGCCGTAGCAGATGCCGAGGACGGGGAGGCCGGAATCGAAGACGTACGTCGGGGCGAGAGGCGCGCCCTCGTCGTAGACGGAGGCGGGGCCGCCGGAGAGGATGAAGCCGCGCGGGTTCAGCTTCTGCACGTCTTCCCATGGCGCGTCGAAGGGGACGAGCTCGCAGTAGACGTGGCACTCGCGGACCCTGCGGGCGATCAGCATGCTATACTGTGAGCCGAAATCGAGGACGATTATGGTTTCCGGCTGGGCAGGCGCCGGGGGAGCGCCCTCGCGGGGCTGTTCGCCCTCGCGCTGGCGGGCGATCTCCAGGTAGGTGGAGACCTCCAGGTCATCGGAGGTGGGCACGCGGTGCGTGGTGTCGGGGGTGGCTTCGGTTTCGGCCACGGGGCAGATCGCCCTCCTTTCGCTGATGGTAGCATCGTGACGGTTGCCGGTCAAGGGTCGAAGGTCAAGCGCGTAGGTCGGTTAGCCGTTTCCATGAATTGTCGCTATGGTTAGGTTATCTCGCGATAAGGCATGACGTCGTGGCCCAGATGATCTCCGCCGCTGACCCGTACGCCCTCCAGGCGGCCGTGCACGTCCTCAGGGAGGGCGGGCTGGTCTGCTTCCCCACCGATACCGTGTACGGGATCGGCGCCGCCGCCGGCGATGACGCCGCCGTTCGGCGGCTGTTCGCGGTGAAGGGGCGGCCGCCGGACAAGCCGTTGCCGCTCCTACTGGCGGAGGCGGGCGACGCCACGCTGGTGGCAGAGCTGACGCCGCTGGGAAAGACGCTGGCGTCCCGCTTCTGGCCGGGAGCGCTCACCATCGTGATGCGGAAATCGCCCTCGTACCGCAGCCTCGCCCTGGCGGGCGGCGACACCGTGGCCCTGCGCGTGCCCGACCAGGAGCTTGTGCGGCGGATGGTCCGCGACCTGGGAGGGCCGGTCACTGGCACCAGCGCCAACCGGGCGGGAGCGCGGGCGCCGGTCTCGGCGGCGGAGGTGGCGTTCCAGATAGGCGAGATGGTGGAGCTTATAATCGACGGCGGGCGCTCGCGGGAGCGGGCAGAGTCGACAGTGGTTGACATAACCTCCACGCCACCTGAGGTCCTTCGCGAAGGCGCGGTGAGCAGGGGAGAGGTGGAGGAGGTCTTGAGGCGGGCCGTGGAATTTGCTAAGAGAGGAGCATGACATAAGCACACCGAGAATCCGATGGCTACTACTTCTAGGACTGGCAGCACTGGCGGCTGCTGCGCTTATCGCTTGCGGTGGGGGCAATAAGGCCAACTCCACAGTGACCGGCTCAACCGTGACACCCGCGCCGACAGCAACAGCCGTGCCCGTGGTGATAGATGAGGTATGGGCCGCCGAACAGGTAATGCCCGTTCTCAAGACAGGGCTAGAGTTAGCGCGCGACCAGGAGTGGAGCAAGTTCTACGATGGGATGTCCGCCGACTCAAAGACCCGTTGTTCTCGCACCGAGTTTGTCACCAACATGACGGGAACGTGGATACTCGCGGTGGGGTTCGGCGTGGACAAAATCCTAGAGGCTGAGCTTCAAGACATTGAGGACGGCACTCTTCGGTTGAGTTTCAGCGAAATCTCGGCAGAGCGTATTACCTACAAAGCCACACCTGACGACGACCCAACCACGGTTGTTCTTGAAGATGGGGAGTGGCACAACGTAGATGACGGCACCTGCGGAAAGGCAACAGAGGACACGCCTACGGCTCAGTAGCCCACCGCGCTGTCCTGACAGAGAGGGAGATGAGAGAAGAGTGGCTGACTCGGCTTGTGGCTGCCTTCAACCGTATCCTGAGCCGTGATGGAGCGGTGGTGATAGAACTCCGCACGAAGGAGGATATCGACCGGTGGCGCAAGACGCTCAGACAATGATAACTACCACTGCCGCAACCCGCTTCGAGAGCACGCCGGGTGCTCGCCGGTCGTTGAGCGCGCAGGCGTAAGCAGGAGGTCTGGAGATGCCGATGGGTAGGACGCTACGGAGGACGGCGCTGGGTGCGCTGGTGGCCGCGGGAGCGGTGTCTGCGGGGGCGTACTACCTCCTGCAGCGGCCGGTGCCGAAGGCGAAGGGAAGGGTGAAGCTGCGGGCCATCAGGGCGGAGGTGGAGATACTGCGCGACCGCTGGGGCGTCCCCCACATATACGCCGGCAACGTCCACGACCTGTTCTTCGCGATGGGCTACGCCCAGGCCCAGGACCGGCTGTGGCAGATGGAGTTCAACCGGCGGCTGGCTTCTGGGGCGCTGGCGGAGGTGCTGGGAGAAGGGACGCTGGAGATCGACCGTCTGATCCGCAGGATCGGCTTCCGGCGGATAGCTGAAGCCGACTGGCCGGAGGCGGAGGCCACCGAGAAGGCGGTGCTGGAGGCGTTCAGCGCCGGCGTCAATGCCTACATCGAGCGGGGCCGCCTGCCGGTCGAGTTCGGGCTGCTGCGCTACCGGCCTCGGCCCTGGCAGCCGGTGGACACGATGAGCTTCGGCCGCTATATGGCCTGGACGCTCTCGGGGAACTGGGACACGGAGATCCTCCGCTCGTGGACGGTTGAGCGGTTCGGCGCTCAGGTGGCGGACGAGCTCGAGACGCCATACCCGAAGGGGATGCCGCTGGTCGTGCCGCCGGGCACGGAGGCGAAAGGCTCCGGCCCGTCCCTGGACGACGACTACGCCGCCGCCGCGGAGCTGGTGGGCGCCCTGGCCGGCCGTGGCCTCAGCAACAACTGGGCCGTCAACGGCAAGAAGTCCGCGACCGGCAAACCGCTGCTCGCGAACGACCCTCACCTCCCCCTCCAGATGCCTTCGATCTTCTGGGAGTGCCACCTGGACTCGCCGGAGCTCAAGGTGACGGGTGCGGCCCTTCCCGCTACGCCCGGCATCGTCATCGGCCACAACGACCGCGTGGCCTGGGGGATCACGGCTGGCATGGTGGACGGCGACGACCTGTTCGTGGAGAAGGTGAACCCGGACAACCCTTCCCAGTACGCCTTCGGGGACGATTGGCGGGACGGGGAGCTGGTGCGGGAGGAGATCAAGGTGCGCGGCCGCACCCGGCCCGTCGTCGAGGAGGTGCTGGTCACCCACCACGGTCCCGTGA
>JAUYGU010000139.1 GCA_030690405.1 Dehalococcoidia bacterium
AGATGCGCGCGCCGTCCAGGTACACCGGCAGGCCGAACTCATCGGCCAGGGCGCGTGTGGCGGCGAGGTCGTCTGCGCTCAGGACGCTGCCACCACAGCTCATATGGGTGTTCTCCAGGCATACGAGTCCGGTTGGCGGGAAGTGGACATCCTGCGACCGGACCGCCCGGCGCACGGCAGCGAGGTCGAGTCGGCCCTGCTCGTCATTCGGCACGGTGCGCAGGCCCAGGCCGCCGAGGGCGAAGGCGCCGCCCACCTCGTGATACAGGATGTGTGACTCGCTGCCGACGATCACCTCGTCGCCCCGCTGGCAGTGGGAAAGCATCGCCGTAAGGTTGCTCTGCGTGCCGCTGGTTGTGAGGATGGCCGCTTCCTTCCCCATCACCGCCGCCGCCAGCGCCTCCAGCCGGTTGACGGTGGGGTCGTCGTGGAAGACGTCATCCCCGAGCTCGGCCTCCGCGATCGCCCTGCGCATCTCGGACGGCGGCAGGGTGACCGTGTCGCTGCGCAGGTCTACGGTCTTCATCGTCTCAGCAAAAGGAGAACCCCCCCCCCGCCGGCGCGGGCGGCCCCGGTCTCACAGGCGTCCTTCGCCTAACCGGAGCGTTCCCACAGGGACTGGTACGTCTCTCCACCCCGGATCGCGGCTACCACTTCCGCCTTCTCCTCCTGCTCGAGCTCATTGAACACGCTCTCGCAGATCTGCAGCATCTCCTCGCCGCCCAGGCTGACCAGCCGCGCTTCGATCTTGTCCCACAGCCCGGAGGCCCGGAACGTCTCCATCTGGCGGGGCCACATGAACGACATGATCTTGTCCGGCAGGGGCAGTCGCGGCCGCATCTTCTTCAGCGCCTTGAAGCGCTCCTCAACGGACGACGCCTTGGGGACGATGGTGATGAGCGGCCCTTCGTTCTCACCCGTCCGGGCGTCGATAAGGAGGCGCTTGTCGAGGATGGCGAAGCGTACAACCAGGACTTCCGCGGCGTCGATGACCCGCGCCACTTCGTCCAGGTCGAGTCCGTAGTCGTCCATACGCGCCAATTCTACCGACAGCCGTCTGCGAGGGTCAAACGGCGGCGCGGGCCCTGGCGCGCTCCCGAAGCGCCTCCAGCTTCCGCCGCGCGGCCCCCGAGTCGATCGCTTCCCGCGCCTGCGCGATCCCCTCGGCAGTGTCCGCCGCGCGCTCCGCCAGGTAGAGACGCAGCCCCGCGTTCAGGCAGACGAGATCGCGGCGCGGCCCGGCCTCGCCCTCCAGGACGGCCTCGCAGGCCCCGGCGTTGTAGGCGGCGTCACCGCCCGCCATCTCCTCCGGCGAGGCCGCATCGAGGCTGTAGGCGCTTGGCTCCAGACGGTACTCCCGCATCTCGCCGCCCGCCCACTCGAACACCCGGCAGGGGCGGGAGGTCGGCGCGTCCTCATTGCCCTCTATCCCCTGCACGATCATCACCCGCTTGAAGCCCATCTGGGTGGCCGCCGCCAGCATCTTCTCCAGGTACGGCATGTGGGTCAGCCCGATGAGGCTGTAGGCCGCCCCCGCCAGGTTGTACAGCTTCTCCACCGTGTGGATGTTACTGCGCAGCGCGATCTCCTCCCGCACCTCTTTCAGCGCGTAGAGGGCGGGCACGAAGCGAGCGGAGCGCATGTAGCCGAACCCTTCCGCCTCGATGCTGCTCTCGACCTCCTCCGGTTCCGCGTCGACGTCCACGCCCAACGCCTCCAGCACGTCGCCGACGGGGACGCCGTGCTTGGGGCCGAGACCCTTCTCGCCGTGCATCACGACGGGCAGGCCGGCCGCGCAGGCGACGAGGGATGCCGCCGGGCTGATCACGAGGCTACGCTTGCGGCCGTCGTAGGGGCTGCCGATGTCCAGCAGCCCTTCGACCTTAGGGGAGATGCGCTTGGCGTGGGCGCGAACTGCCTCGGCGAAGCCCAGCAGCTCCTCCGCCGACTCCCCCTTGAACCGCTCGATGAGGAGGAACCCGCCAATCTGGGCGCGGGTGGCCTCCTGCCGGAGGATCGTGTCCATCGCGTCCCGCGCCTCGTCGCGCGTCAGGTCGCGGGCCGCCTTCGGCCCCTGACCGATCTCGCGGATGTAGTAGCGCATCCGCTCGAAGGGCGTATCGTCGGTGGGTTGGTCCTTCGCGTAGCCGCTCATGTCAGCCCGCGTAGTACTTGACCCGTTCCTTCTTGTACTCTTTGGTGCTGTAGAGGATCGCGTAGTCGCTGATGCCGATCTCCTCGGACATCTGGCGGGCGATCTCCTCGCACTTCTCGCGGCTGAGCGCGTGCACCATGGAGAACACGCTGTAGGGCCAGTCCGGGTAGACGGGGCGCTGGTAGCAGTGGCTCACCTGGGGATAAGCGGCGAGCTGGTGGCCCAGGTCGGGCAGCTTCTCCTCGGGGATGCGCCAGCAGATCATGCCGTTGGCGGTGAAGCCGGCCCTCTGGTGGCGGATGACGGCGGCGAACCGCCGCATCACGCCGCACTCCTCGAGATCCTTCGCCCGCGCGAACATCTCCTCCTCGGAGACGCCCAGGCTCTCCGCCCAGCCGCGGAACGGCTCCGGCTCCAGCGGCAGATCCTGCTGGAGGACGCGGACGTAGCCCAGGTCCTCCTCGCTGAAGCTCTTCGGCGGCTCCTTGGTAAGCTGCCGCTTCTCGGCGGTGTTAGTGCCCTGCTCCAGGTCCAGCTCCACGCCGATCTTGAACAGCCGCAGCGCCGGCAGGATGCGCGCCCTTCGCGCCTTCGCCTCCTCCGCCAGCCGCTGCACCTCCGCCTCGAGGTCGACGCCCGGTGGCAGGGTGAGCGTGAACCAGAGGTTGAACGGGTTGTCCCGCTTGTAGTTGTGGCTGACCCCCGTGTGCTCCGAGATGCGGCCCGCGGACTCCTCGATGATCTCCTCCGGGATGTCCATCGCCACCAGGGTGCTGGAGTATCCCAGGCGGCGGCTGTCGAAGATGGCGCTTATCTGGCGGATGATCCCGTCTTCCTTGAGCCGGCGCGCCCGCGAAAGCACCTCGTCCTCTCCCATGCCCAGACGCTCGCCGAGAACGGCGAACGGCCGCGACACCAGCGGAACGTCTTTCTGCATGAGATTGAGCAGCCGCCGGTCGGCGGCGTCCATTGTGGCGGCGGCCGTGGCGCTCACGAGTAGCGCTCCTCTTTCCAGGGATCGCCCCGCATGTGGTAGCCGTACATCTCCCAGAATCCCGCCTCCTCCTTCTCCATGAACTCCAGTCCTCGCAGCCACTTCGCGCTCTTCCAGAAGTAGAGGTGCGGCACAACGAGGCGCACCGGCCCGCCGTGGGAGGGCGCCAGCTCCTTGCCATCGTGCTTGCAGGCCAGGAGAACGTTCTCCCGCATGAGGTCTGACAGCAGCACGTTCGTCGCGTAGCCACCGTAGCAGTGCGCCATCACCTGCGTCGCGCTGGGCAGCGGCTTGAAGTGGTTCAGCAGCTCCTGGAACAACACGCCCTCGAACTCGTTGTCCATCCGGCTCCAGGAGGTAACGCAGTGGATATCGCACTTCACGGTGGCGGCGGGCAGCGCCCGAAACTGCTCCCAGCTGAACTCCACGTCCCGCTCGACGGCGCCGTGGATTCGCAGCCGCCAGGTGGCGGGGTCGACGCGCGGCGTGCCCCCGTAGGTGAGCACGGGCCAGTCCTCCACGACCTTCTGGCCGGGGGGCAGCCTGTTCCCGTACTTCTCGCGGTCTCTGGTGCGGCGAGACAGCAGGTCGAAAGCCAACGTTGAAGCCTTTCCAGCGAACGACGCCTGTCAGATTGAGGATAGCAACCGCGTATACCTCCGTCAAACCTGTGCGTACCTCAACGCTAATCCCCACCGCCGTGCTATCATCGAATCGATGCGCACAGTCGAAGCCGCTAACCCTCCGGCGCGGGGAAAGACCGCGCCCTGGCTGCGTCGCACCCTGTTCTTCGGCGCGGCGCTCGCCGTCCTCGCCCTCGACCAGGCCACAAAGGCGATCGTGCGCGCTTTCCTGGACCGCGGCGAGGCCTGGCCGGGCGATTCGTTCCTGCGCCTGCATTATGTCACCAACACCGGCGCGGCGTTCGGCATCCTCCAGGATCAAACCGGCTTCCTCATCGTCACCACAGTCGTCGGCCTCGCCGCCATCTACCTCTATTACCACTACCCGCCGTTCGACCACATCGCTGCGCCGATCGCCATCGGCATGATGCTCGGAGGCGCTGCCGGCAACCTCGTCGACCGCCTCCGCCTGGGCGAGGTCACTGATTTCATCGACTTCCGGTTCTGGCCGTCCTTCAACATGGCCGACTCCTCCATCACTGTCGGCATCATCGTCCTCCTCATCGGCTACGCCCTGTTCGCCGAGCAGCCGCCGCCGAAAGCGGAACGCGATGCCGGAGCTGACGGCGGATAGGCCGGGCGAACGGCTCGACGTCTTCCTGTCTCGCGCCGTCGCCGGCCTCTCCCGCAGCCGGGCCCGCCGCCTCATCGATGACGGGCTCGTGACCGTGGACGGCACGCCGGAGCGGCCGTCCTACAGCCTCCCCGGCGGCGCACACGTCACCGCCAAGCTCCCGCCTCCCGAGGCGGCGCAGCCGGCGGCGGAGCGCATTCCCGTGACGGTCATCTACCAGGACGAAGACGTCATCGTCGTGGACAAGCCGCCAGGCCTTACCGTCCACCCGGCGCCCGGCCACCCCAGCGGCACGCTCGTCAACGCCCTCCTCGCCCTCGCCCCTGAGCTGGCGGACGTCGGCGACAAGATTCGGCCGGGGATCGTCCACCGGCTGGACCGGGACACCTCCGGCCTCCTCGTCGTCGCCCGCACCGAGCGCGCGAGGGCCGGCCTCACCCGCCAGCTCAAGCAGCGAGAGGTCTCGAAGACGTACCTGGCGCTCGTGCAGGGCGTGCCAAAGCCGCCCCAGGGCACCATCGAGGCGCCCATCGGCCGCCACCCCCGCAACCGCAAGAAGATGGCGGTTATCGCCGGCGGCCGCGAGGCGGAGACGCGCTACAGGCTACGAGAGACGGTAGACGGCTTCGCTCTGCTGGAGGTGGAGCCGGTGACGGGCCGCACGCACCAGATCCGCGTCCACCTCGCCGCCATCGGCCACCCCGTCGTGGGGGATGCGGTCTATGGAAAGCGCTCCGAGCTTGTCGGGCGGCAGTTCCTGCACGCCTGGCGGCTGGCGTTCGACCTTCCGTCGAGCGGCCGCCGGGTCGAGTTCGAGTCGCCGCTGCCGGCGGACCTGCGGGCGGCGCTGGCCCGGCTGCGCGGCTAGCGCTACTTCTTGGCGCCGATGGGCGTGACGCCCGTCGCGTAGATGTAGATGCGGTCGAAGAAGCGGGCGAGGACGGCCTTCTTCCCCTCCGCCTCCAAGGCCCGCACGTGGCGCGCCATCACCGCGCCGTATCCCTTGATGGGCAGCGTCCGCACGTACCAGTAGTCCTCGCCGCCGTAAACGAGCTTCAGCGCCGGTTCCGCGCTGCCGAACTCCACGTACGGCAGCTCCAACCCGTTCGCGTACAGGACCTCCAGCCGCTCCGTGTTGAGCTCAATCACGCCTTCCATGTCGAACCCCAAGGTAGCGGCTGCCGCGCGTTCGTTCAAGGGCTGCGGATTGAAGTTCCGTAGCTGCAGGGCTTCAGCCCTGCCTTCTCTCCCGAGGGTTCTGCTAGAATGAGCCCCGCCATGTCCGTCCGCGTCCGCTACGCACCCTCCCCCACCGGCGAGCCCCACGTCGGCAACATCCGCACCGCCCTCTTCAACTGGCTGTTCGCCCGCCACGAGGGCGGCGCCTTCATCGTCCGCTTCGAGGACACCGACCGCGCCCGCTACGTGGAGGGCGCCGAGCAGGCGATCCTGGAGTCGCTCGCCTGGCTGGGGCTGGACTACGACGAAGGACCGGACCCCGCGGACACCAGCCGCGACATCGGCGACTACGGACCGTACGTCCAGTCGCGCCGTGCTGAGACGTACCGCGGCTACGCCGAGCGGCTCATCGCGGGGGGCCACGCCTATCGCTGCTACTGCACGCCCGAGCGGCTGGACGAGGTCCGCAAGGAGATGCAGAGCCGCAAGCTACCCCCGAAATACGACCGCCACTGCCGCGACCTGTCCCCCGAAGAACGCGAGAGGCTTGCCGCCCAGGGACTCCCCGGCGTCGTGCGCTTCAAGACGCCGCTCACCGGTCAGACGGCGTTCCACGACCTCGTGCGCGGCGACATCACCTTCGAGAACGACACCCTGGACGACTTCGTCCTCCTGAAGTCGGACGGCTTCCCCGTCTACCACCTGGCGAACGTCGTGGACGATACGCTCATGGAGATCACCCACATCCTCCGCGGCGACGAGTGGCTCTCCAGCACCCCCAGGCACGTCCTCCTGTACGCGGCGTTCGGCTGGGAGCCGCCCGCCTTCGCCCACCTGCCGATGATCCTGGGGCCGGACCGCTCCAAGCTCTCCAAGCGCCACGGCGACACCTCCGTCCTCGAGTTCCGCGAGCGTGGCTTTCTGCCCGAGGCGCTGTTCAACTTCCTCGGCCTCCTCGGCTGGTCCCTGGACGACCGCACGGAGATCATCGACCGCGACACCTTCGTCCGCCAGTTCAGCCTGGACCGCGTCCTCGCCAACCCTGCCGTATTCAACTTCGAAAAGCTCACCTGGATGAACGGCGTCTACATCCGCGGGCTGACCGACGAGGAGCTCGCGGAGCGGACTGCCCCCTACCTTGAGCGCGCCCTCGGCAGGCCGGTGGACCGCGACGTGCTGGCCCGCATCGCCCCCCTCATCCGCGAGCGCATCAAGCTCCTCGCGGAGGCCGCCGAGATGGCGGACTTCTTCTTCGTGGAGGGGGAGTTGGACTACGCCACGGAGACGCTGCTGGGGAAGAAGTTCGCGGGTGACACCCCCGGCGCGGCGGCGGCGCTTCAGGCCGTGGTCGTGCGAGTCGAAGGCAGCGAGCCCTGGCAGCACGAGGCGCTGGAGGGGGTGATCCGCCCCCTTTCCGAGGAGCTGGCGCTGAAGGCCGGCGACCTGTTCGGCCTCATCCGCGTCGCCGTAAGCGGCAAGACCGTCTCGCCGCCCCTGTTCGAGACGATGGCCATGCTGGGACGCGAGCGCACGCTGGAGCGGCTCGCCTCAGCCGTCAGGCGGCTTCAGGCCATCACGGCGGCGGACTAGCCCGCATAGCGAGCGCTTTCTCGGTATAATGAGCGCTCGCTATATAATGCTTGCTTTTCACCCCAAACCTCTTGACTGGGGGCGCGTGCGTCCTACAATGAGTCATGATTTCAAATGCATGATATTGATGAAATGATTGTGAGAACAAGCAAGCAACTTCCAGTCCCGGCCGCCGATGATCATCCCACTTCAGTCTTCGTGGTGGCGGTGGCGCCGTCTTGGACGCACGGCGGCCGTGCCGCTTCCTGGCTTTGGCGTCTCGAAACAGGGGTCGCCGCACCCCCAATGGGGCTTACCCCAGCCCCCGACGACTGTGAGGCCGCCGCGGCTTACCCCGCGGCGGCCTCACAGTCGTGGTCCGAGCCGCAGCCCAAAGGGAGGAGCTAGGCGGCTCGGACCACGCCCTCCATCGTTCCTCTCACTAGCTTCGGCCGGCGGCCGGCGCCTCTGGCGCCAGTTCCACGTGGTTCCCGTTCGTCAGCCGGCCGGTCGTCATCAGCACCAGTGCCTTCAGGGCGCCGTCCACATCGAAGTCGTCCCGCCAGAGCAGGCGGCCCAGGCGCAGCCCGTCGAAGATCGACATGATGAGGTTCGCCAGCCCTCTGGGATCGACGTCCTTCGTGTACACGCCCTCGTCGACAGCGCCGCGGATCAGGGACTCCAGCCACCGCCGGCGTAGCGCCCGGCTCTCACGCGCGATGCCGGCCAGCTTCTCGTTCCGCAGTGATTCAGCCCAGATCTCCATGTCCAGCCGTGTCACATTGTCCAGCTGCGGATCACGGATCCACTGGAAGAACAGCGAGGCGAGGGCCTGGACCGCGGTGCGCACGTCCCCGGACGCCTCGGCTGCCGAGCGCAGGTTCTGGACGGTGGTGTGCGCCGCGTCCTCGATGACGGCGCTGATGATCTCTTCCTTGCTGCCGAAGTAGTGGTAGAGCCCGCCGGGCGTGATGGCGGCCTCGCGGCAGATCTCGTCGGTCGTCGTCTGGTGGAAGCCGTTGCGCAGGAAGCAGATGCGGGCCGCTTCGATTATCTCCCGCTTGCGTTGCTCGATCTCTTGAGGCTTCAGCTTCGACATCGGCCCCTCCGCGGCTCATAGCGAGCGCTCGCTATACTATAGTCCCGCGATTCCCGAACTGTCAATCCGTGTCGCGGGCGCTGTCACCCGTTTGCCGCCTGTAAGCCCCGTCTGTTACAATCGCCCTGGTTCTGCGGGATGGTGTAACGGTAGCACGGCTGACTCTGGATCAGTTAGTTTAGGTTCGAATCCTAGTCCCGCAGCCAGTCTGGCGCATTCGTCTAGCGGCCCAGGACACCGCCCTCTCAAGGCGGAGATCACGGGTTCGAATCCCGTATGCGCCACCACTACGCAAGCTGACGGCGGTCTCCGGAGGCGACTCGCCTAGGCGAGAGCTCCCGGCTCCGCCGTTTCTACTGGTAGGCGCTGCCGGATTCCCTGCCCGGCTCCTTCTCGCGCACGGCGCGGATGTCCTCCCGCGCCGCCCGCGCCAGGCCGCCGGCGTCCCCGGTCACGAGGACGAACCGGAACCCCTCCTCGATCCGCTTCACCGCCGTGCGCGCCGTGGAGTTCACGCCCGCAACCACCCCGTGCCTGCGGCAGCCCTCCACGATGCGCTGGCGCGCCCGCGCGTACTCCGGCGCCTCGCCGTCCATCTCCGGCGTGATACCCAGTGAGATGCTCAGGTCCATCGGCCCGATGTAGACCGCGTCGATGCCGGGCACGCTCAGGATATCGTCCAGGTTCTCCAGCGCCTCCACCGTCTCGATCTGCGGAATGCACAGCAGTTCGTCGTTCGCGTGGGCGAAGTAGTCGAAGCCCGCGTAGTAGGCGGCCCGCGTCGGGCCGTAGCTGCGGATCCCGCGGGGCGGGTAGCGGCACGCCTGCGCCGCCGCTTCCGCCTGCGCGCGGTTGTTCACCAGCGGAACGATCACGCCGTACGCTCCCGCGTCCAGCATCTTCATGATGATCGAGGGCTCGTTCCAGGGCACGCGCACGATCGGCGTGACCTTCGACGTCGAGATCGCCTGGAGCATAGGCACCGCCGCGTCGTAGCCGATCACCCCGTGCTGGGTATCCACGCACAGCCAGTCGAGGTCCTGGTTCGCCATGATCTCCGCCGAGAACGAGCTCGGGATGGAGAGCCAGCCACCCAGCGCCGGTTTGTCCTGCTGCCACAACCGCTTCACGGCGTTCTCGCGCATTCCGTTTCCTCCAGGCTGCTGCCTCTCCGACTGCCTCACCAGTATCACGGCCCCGAGCGGCTGTCAACGCCGCTCCCGGCGGGCGGCGCCGCCTATGGTATCCTCTTGCCGAAAGGAGCCCTCGCCATGCCCAGACTGACCGGCCGCTACGCCCTCGTCGACCAGCTGATCGCCGACGGCGTAACTCACGTATTCGGTAACCCCGGCACCACCGAGGAGGCGTTCATGGACGTCCTCCAGGAGTACCCGCAGCTGCAATACGTCCTCGCCCTTCACGAGTCCGTGGCCACCGGCATCGCGGACGGCTACGCCAGGGCCTCCGGCCGTCCGTCCTTCCTCCAGCTCCACATCAACCCCGGCCTGGGCAACGCTATTGGCATGCTCTACAACTCCTACCGTACACGCACTCCGATGGTGGTGTACGCCGGCCAGCACCCGCAGCGCGGCGGCTCCCAGGACCCGATCCTGGCCGGCGATCTCGTGCGCATGGCGGAGCCCGTCACCAAGTGGGCGGCCCACGTGGAGGACGCCGCCGAGCTGCCCGTCCTCCTCCGTCGCGCCTTCAAGGTCGCGATGGAGCCGCCGCGAGGGCCGGTGTTCCTCTCCGTGCCGATGAACGTCATGGACGAGGAGGCCGACGTGGAGATCATCCCCACCGCCTACACCAACACCCGCGTCCGGCCCGACCCCGAGGCGGTCGAACGTGTGGCCGAGGTGCTCGCCGCCGCCCAATCGCCGGTGATCGTCTGCGGGGACGGCGTCGCCACCTCCGGCGCCGTACCGGAGCTGGTCCGGCTGGCGGAGGCGCTGGGCGCCCGCGTCCACGCCTCCTTCTCCGCCGAGCTCCCCTTCCCGGCCGACCACCCACTCTACGCGGGCCTTGTCAACGTCATCTCGGAGCCCGCCCTCAAGGGGCAGTTCGCCGCCGCGGACGCCATCTTGGCGATCGGCACGCCGGTCCTCCGCCTCCTCTTCCCGCTCAACGAGCCGCCGTTCCCGCCCCAGGCTACCGTCATCCACATCGACCTCAACACCTGGGAGATTTCGAAGACCTGGCCCGTCCACCACGGCATCATGGCCGACCCGAAGATGGCTCTCACCGACCTGCTGGCCGCCCTCCAGAAGCACCTTTCGCCGGCGCACGTGGAGGCGGCCCAGCGCCGCGCCGGGGCGATCCAGACGATGGCCCAGCAGTTCATGCAGGCGATGGACGCCTCGGCGCAGGCCCGCTGGGACAGCGTGCCCATCGCACCGGCGCGTATGGCGAAGGAGCTCGCCGGCGCCCTCGCCCCCGGCACCGTCCTCTTCGACGAGTCGATCACCGCCGGCGGCCACCTCATGCGACACGCCCGCATGTCGGAGCCGGGCACCCACTACCGCGCGGCGGGCGGCGGCCTCGGCCCCGGCATGCCGAATCCGATCGGTATCAAACTGGCGCGCCCGGACAGGCCGGTACTCTCCGTCATCGGCGATGGCGCTGCCCTATACACCATCCAGGCGCTCTGGACCGCCGCCCACCACCGCGTGCCCGTGACCTGGGTCATCGCCAACAACAGCTCCTACCGCATCCTCAAGCTCAACATGCTCGAATACCTCGGCGAGGGGGCGGCCGGCCGCAAGTTCGTCGCCATGGACCTCACCGACCCGCCCCTGGACTTCTCCCGCATCGCCGCCTCCTTCGGCGTCAAGGGCGTCCGCATCGAGCACCCCGACCAGATCGGCGACGCCGTGCGCGAGGCGCAGGCGGCGGACGAGCCGCGCCTCGTCGACATCGTCATCGACGGCGATATCCGTTCCCGCTGGCTGTAGCGAGGCCCAGATGACGTTACGCCACCCTTTGCCCAGAAGTGCCACCGTCCGCGCGGCGAAGGCTGCCCTTTCCTTGCGCGCCCGCAGCGGTTACTATTGCAGCGTGATTCCGCTTGCCCATGCAGGACCGTAAACGGGACTACCTGGATGCCTACGAGGCCTGGCAGACGCAGCTACAGGCACTCCATCGCGTGATGCTGGAGGGAGACCGCCTGGAACCGCCGAAGCTCAAGGCGCTGCTGAACCGTGAGGCCCTTCTGAAGGAACGCTATGACCGCGCCCGCCGTTCGCTTCTGGGCCTCGGCGAGGAAGCGTAGGTTGCCGTGAGATTGACCCGTATCCACACGAACTCTCCGCACGTTCTGTTAGTAGCGTGCGGTATATGTACGTTCAGGCGTTGTCAGGGTTAGCCGAAAAGCCCCGGGACCTGCCGGCCGGCAAAGAGGAGGCCGGCGCTCCCAGCGACCACATCCTTCGGGAGTGGCAACTGGTCCAACGTGCCCAGGCCCTGGAGGAGTCCGCCCTCGCCTCCCTCTACTCCACCTACTACCCGCGGATCTACAACTACGCCTTCCTCCACCTCGGCGACGTCCAGGCCGCTGAGGACCTGGCGTCCGAAGTGATGCTCAAGCTGCTGGAGTCCATTCAGAAATACCAGTTCAGGGGTATGCCGTTCTCCGCCTGGGTGTTCCGCATCGCCCGCAACAAGCTGATAGACCTCCACCGCCGCCGCAGTCGTCGCGGCGAGGTCGACCTCACGGAGCCCCTTGCCGCCGTTCAGATCAGCCCCCAGGCCCTCGCCGAACGCGCCCTCGACCGCGGACAGCTCCAACTCGCCCTCAAGTACCTGACGGAAGAGCAGCGGCAGGTGATCGTCCTCAAGTTCATCGAAGGCTTCGACAACGGCTCGATCGCCCGCATCCTCGGCCGCAGCGAAGGCGCGGTGAAATCGCTCCAGCACCGCGCGCTCCACTCTCTGCGCCGGATCATGACGGCGGAGGCCCACTGATGGCGCGCAGGTTCGCCTCCATCCTCGATGAGTGCTTCGCCGCCCTCAGCCAGGGCGAGACGCTGGAGGCCTGCCTGGCACGTTACCCCAAGTACGCCGAGGAGCTGCGCGCGCACCTCCTCCTCGCCCAGCGCCTTGTCCTGACACCGCCGCACCAGCCACGCCCCGCGGCCCAGGCTATCGGCTGGCATCAGTTCCGGGCACAGGCCCAGGACAAGCGCCTGGGTCACAAGCCGCTCCTTTCCGTCGGCTTGGGCTGGCTGCGTCCCCTGACCATCGCTGCCGCCGTCGCCTTCGCCCTCCTCGGCGCCGCCGGCGGCACCATCTACGCCTCCCAGGACGCGCTGCCGGATAACCCCCTCTACCGCGTCAAGCTCGCCACCGAGGACGCCCGCGTCTGGTTTACCTTCGACGACAGTCGCAAGGCCGAGCTCCTGCTCGACCAGTCAAGCGAGCGCACCAATGAGATCATGGAGATGCTCGGCGGGGGCAATGCCGTCCCCGGCAACGTCCTCTCGGCGATGCGTGACCGCAACGCCAGGGCGGTGCGCATCCTGGCAGACAACCCGCACGAGCTGGACCTAGTGACCCGCGCCCGCGAGCAATCCGCGGAGCAGGAGGACCTCCTGCTGGTCCTCTGGGGCGACCTCGAACCGTCCGCCCAGGACGACTACGCGGAGGCCGTGGCTACGCTGCACAACGCCCAACTGCGCACGAGCGGCATACCCGGCTCCGTCAAGCCAGACGACGTGGCAGCGGGCGTCATCAACATCTCCGGCCCGGCGGAACCGGCCACGGAAGGCGTCTGGCTGCTCGGCGGCGTCGAGGTCAGGCTCGATACGCGCACGCTGGGAGGGGCGGGGCTTCAGCCCGGCCAGCCCGTCAGCGTCATCGCCGCCAGGGGTGCCAACGGCCGCCTCTTCGCCCTCAGCGTCACGCCCAGCGACGGCGACCAGCCCGATCAGAAGTACGTCGTCTCCGGCACCGTCGAAGACGTGGGAGACAACGAAGTCGTGATCGCCGGTCAGCGCATCACCATTACCGAGAGGACGCTCCTCAAGCTCAAGCTCCAGCGCGGCAAGAAGGTCGAAATCAATGTAGAGGACGTCGGCGGGCAGGCCGTCGCGGCCAGCGTGGCGGGGCCGGGGGACGCTGGACAGTCGGCCCCCGCTGTGCTCGCCTACGAAGGAGCCATCGAGAGTTCGGTCAGCGCAGAGGGCCTGCCGAACGACCTGGTCGTCGGCGGCCAGGAGTTCACGGTCACCGCGGCCACCGATATTGACGTCCGGGCCGGAACGCTCAAGAAGGGCGCGCTGGCCCGGGTGGAGGCCGCTGCCGCTGATGGTGAGATCGTCGCCAAGCGCGTCGTCGTCCTCGGCACGGAGAACGACGAATCCGCCGTCCACGTCGAAGGTGTCCTCGAGAAGAGCGGCGACGGCAGCTGGACAGTGAGCGGCGTAGAGGTCGTCGCCCCGGCCACTGCCGAAGCACCGGATGTTGGGAGCCTCGTGACCCTGGACGGCCACCGCAAGGACAAGCGGCTCGTGGCCGAGAAGCTGATCACCACCTACCACCTGGGACGCGGCGGCTTCGCCCTCATCCGCGGCCCGCTGGTTCGGATCGGCCAGGACGGCACCTGGCAGATCGGCCTCGTGCCCATCGGAGTGCCGGCGGATGCGGTGATCAGGGGCGAGCCCCAGGTAGGCAGCCGTACATTCGTCTGGGCCAACCGCGACGACGACGGCGCGCTCAAGGCGCTGTTCATCAACGTCCTCCAAGCAGACTGACCCGGCGATCCTCCCGCGGCTGCGTCGCCGTTTGTCACCCGGCCTCCGCATCTCGTAGAATTCGTTCGGGCCGGCCCGCGCTTTGCGGGCCGGAGCCGGCAGGGGATGCCCCCATAGTCTAGCGGCCTAGGACGCCACCCTTTCAAGGTGGAGACCGCGGGTTCGAATCCCGCTGGGGGCACCAAGTGCGCATAATCCATCTCAGCATCCGTCTGCTTTGGGGGACATCATGAACGAATATCGGGAGATCATCTACCAGAAGCACCAGCGCGTCCGCGGCGCCGCCTGGATCACCATCAACCGGCCGGAGGTGATGAACGCCTTCACCGGCCAGACCCTGGCCGAGATGCGGCAGGCCGTCGAGGACGCCTGCGCCGACCCGGAGGTCGGCGTCATCGTCATCACCGGCGCCGGTGAGCGCGCCTTCTGCGCCGGCGGCGACGTGCGCTGGCTCCAGGAGGTCCAGCGGGAAGGCGCCGCCGGACCCGCTCCCATGGACCCGCACGCCGGCATCGAGGACTGCATGAAGCCGGTAATCGCACGCGTGAACGGCTACGCCATCGGCGGCGGCAACCACCTGGCGTACTTCTCGGACTTCACGATCGCCTCTGAGAACGCGACCTTCGCTCAGGTCGGTCCGCGCATCGGCAGCCCGGCCTCCGGCTACCTCGTCTCCTACCTCACGCACGTCGTCGGCGCCAAGAAGGCCAAGGAGATATGGATGCTCTGCCGCCGCTACAGCGCGCGGGAGGCGCTGGAGATGGGCCTTGTCAACGCCGTCGTCCCGCCCGACAAGCTGGACGAGGAGGTAGACCGCTGGTGCGCCGAGCTGATGCAGAAGAGCCCCGGCTGTCTAAAGATACTCAAGGCCTCTTTCCGCACGCTCTACCAGCCGCTACGCGACGCCTCCCGGCGCGACTGGGTCGGTGAGCTGGCGCCCGACTTCTTCGCCAGCGGCGAGGCCGACGAGGGGAAGACCGCATTCCTGGAGCGCCACGAGCCCGACTTCTCCCGCTTCCCGCGCTAGGCACGGTGGTCCGCCAATGTAGGGGCGACCTGAAGGTCGCCCGAGGGGGTGGGGCGCGGCGGGCGGGTCAGACGCCCTCGGTTGAACCACGCCTGGCCCTCTGCTAGACTGGGCCGTCGGAGGTTTAGTGAAATATGGAACTAATCTGGTTGGTCCCCGTCGCCGGCTTCGCCGCCATCCTCTACGCTCTCTGGCTGGCCTGGGACGTCCTCCGCCGTGATCCCGGCACCCCCGAAATGCAAGACGTGGCCTCAATGATCTTCGAGGGGGCGATGGCGTTTCTCAGGCGGCAGTACGGCACAATTGCGATGCTGGCGCTGGTCACCGCGGTCGTCATCTTCTTCATCGTCGGCGGCGTGTCGGAGGGCGTGAAGGAGATCATCAACGACGGCGGTGACATCAAGTACGGCAGCAGGGTGGTCGGCCGCTGGGAGGAGGGGCTGCTAACCAGCATCGCCTTCCTGGTGGGCGCGGCCGCTTCCGGGCTGTCCGGCTACATCGGCATGTACATCTCGGTGCGCTCCAACAGCCGCACCGCCTCCGCCGCCACGCGCTCCCTGAGCGAGGCGATCACCGTTTCGCTGCGCGGCGGCGCCGTATCCGGCTTCCTCGTCGTCGCCCTGAGCCTCCTGGGCGTCTCCGGCATCTTCCTCGTCTACAGCCGGCTGCTGGGCAATCCGGACTCGATCACCCCCTTCCTCATCGTCGGCTTTGGCTTCGGGGCCAGCTTCGTGGCGCTGTTCGCACAGCTTGGCGGCGGCATCTACACGAAGGCCGCCGATGTCGGCGCGGACCTGGTCGGCAAGGTGGAGAGCGGCCTCGAAGAGGACGATCCGCGCAACGCCGCCGTTGTCGCCGACCTCGTCGGCGACAACGTGGGTGACTGCGCCGGCCGTGGCGCCGACCTCTTCGAGTCGATGTCGGCC
>JAUYGU010000147.1 GCA_030690405.1 Dehalococcoidia bacterium
TCAGTCCATCCCCTCGCGGAAGCGCCAGTAGTCGACGGCGCGGCGTAGCGCCTTCGCCGCCGGCCGGAAGTCAGTAAACGCCGCGATGTTTCGTTCCAGCAGCCGCGCCCGGATCATCGCCGATACGTCCTCCAGGTGCCCCGGGTGGGCGATGGCCAGAAACGGCTTCCGCGATCGCTCCCTGTGCGCGGAGAGGATCTCCAGCAGCGCGTCCAGGATGGCGGGGTTCTCGCGCATGCGGCGGGCCAGGAAGCCCGCACCCACCTCCATGGCGATGGCGTCCACGTTCTGGTCCTCGTTCAGTATCTCCAGCAGCTTCTGGAGGTTCTGGGGGAGGAACCCCATGCCTATCGTGCCGCCGGCGTCGAGCGGGTTGCGGTAGCTACCGCCGATGATGTTGAAGAACCCGGACAGCTTCTCGTACGACGCCTCGGTCAAAAGCGGCACCTCCAGCCCTTCGCGCTCGAAGGCGTCCGTGATCACCACAGACTGACCGCCCGTCATGGCGATCAGCCCCATCCGGTAGCTGGTCGTGGGCCGGCAGTAGACCAGCGTCTTCACGGCGTCGATCGTCTCGTCCAGGCTCTCGGCCTGGACGACGCCGGCCTGTCGCATCGCCGCGTCCCACACCGCCGGCGCGGTGGCCAGCGCCGCCGTGTGGGAGTAGATGGCGCGGGCGCCCGCCTTCGTCACGCCGCCCTTCCAGACCACGACCGGCTTCCGGCGCGCCGTCTCCCGCAGCGCCCGGAAGAAGCGCCGCGTGTCCCGCGCGCCCTCCAGGTAGAGGCCGATCACCTCCGTCTCGGCGTCGTCCGCAAAGTACTCCAGGTAGTCGGCGGCGTCCAGGATGACGGCGTTGCCGAAGCTCACGGTCTTGGAGCAGCGGATGCCGTGCCGGTCGCCGACCAGCGAGAAGTTGATGCAGTGCGTCCCGCTCTGCGAGATGAACCCGACGTTGCCGGCGTCGCCGGCGGGCTGCTCCCAGGAGTGGCGCACGCCCAGGCGGCGGTTGTATATCCCCATGCAGTTGGGGCCGATGAGCAGCAGGTCCGCCTTGCGCGCCGTCTCCGCGATCTCCTCCTGCAGCCGTATCCCCTCCTCCGTCTCCGTCTCCGCGAAGCCGGAGGTGAACAGCGTGACCGCGCCCACGCCCTTCTCGATGCAGTCGGCGACGATGCGCGGCGATACCTGGCGCGGCACGGCGCACAGCACGTAGTCGATCTCCTCCGGGATGTCGAGGAGGCTGGGGTAGTTCGCGACGCCGAGCTCTTCGATGCCGGGAATCTCGTTGGGGTCGATCTGGACCGAGTAGAGCTTGCCCTGGAAGGTGCTCATGGAGCGCAGCCACAGGTAGCCCAGCGCCCGCTTGTCGCCGACGACGGCCACCGTGCGCGGGTTAAAGGCGCGTTCCAGCCGCGCTTTGATGTCGCTGCGGGGGACGGTGGGGCGGGCCATCGGCGGGTCAAGACCGCAGCTTGAAAGCTGCGGCATCCATCCGGTCGGTCATGCCCCAGCTTTCAAGCTGGGGTACTCCTCTTCCCACCGTCACCCCACGACTATGCGGGCGTCCACGGCTATCGCACCGTCCCTGTAGGCGAACACCGGGTTCAGGTCCAGCTCCTCGATCTCCGGATGCGCCTCGACGAAGGCGGAGACCTTCAGGAGGAGCTTCTCCAGCGCCTCAAGGTCGGCGGGCTCCTGGCCGCGGAACCCCTGGAGCACGGGGAAGCCCTTGATCTCGCGGACCATCTGGCGGGCGTCGCGCGGCTCCAGCGGGACGATGCGGAAGGCGACGTCCTTGAGCACCTCCACCAGGATGCCGCCGAGGCCGAACATGAGCACGGGCCCGAACTGCGGGTCTTTGCTCATGCCGATGATCACCTCGATGCCGGGTCGGGCCATCTTCTGGACGGCCACGCCCTCGATGCGGGCGTCCGGCTGGCGCTTCTTGACGGTCTCGACGATCTCGGCGAACGCCGCCGTCACCGCCTCAGGGGAATCGAGGCCGAGCCTGACGCCGCCGACATCCGACTTGTGGGTCACGTCGGGCGAGACGACCTTGAGGACTACGGGGTAGCCGAACCCCTTCGCCGCGTTCACCGCCTCTTCCGCCGTCTCCGCCAGGCGGGCGGTGGCGATGGGGACGCCGGCCTCTTCGAGTACCTGCTTGGACTCGATCTCCGAAAGTACGGTGCGGCCTTGAGCCTTGGCGCGGTCTATGACGTCGACGATGGACAAGGGCTTCCTCCCGGGCTTGCTGCCGGCAGGCGGGCAAGCCTGCGGGTAGGTGGGCGTGAGAGCGCGCTTATGATACGCCGCCCCTCTCGTGAACGTCAACGAGAAGGCGTCTGGACGTCTGGGGGCGCGTTAGCGCTGGGCTGCGTCCTGGGTGGCGGGCTTGCGGAGCCGGTTGGGCGCCGCGCGGTAGGCGTAGTTCTGGAACTCGCGAGATGCGCCGCAGATCTGGCAGACGCCGGTGCTGGTCTCCCCACAAGGGCTGGCGATGCGCCAGTGGTGCTTGCAGCCCTCCTGCTCGCCGGTCTCAGCGCCGCGCAGCGACTCTACCACCGCCCCCTCCCGCCACCGCCGCCGCCGCCGCCCCTGCGCGGGCCGCCGCGGCTGCCGCCGCCACCGCCACCGCCACCGCCACCGCCACCGAAGCCACCACGCCCACCTTCGCGGGAGGGCGGGCGCGCCTCGTCCACGCTGATCGTGCGGCCGTCCAGAGTCTTCCCGTTCAACTCTTCGATCGCCTTGCGGCCCTCGGCGCTCGTCGCCATCTCGACGAAGCCGAAGCCGCGGGAGCGGCCGGAGTAGCGGTCGGTCACGACGCTGGCGGACTCCACCGTGCCCGCCTGCTCGAAGAAGGCACGCAGACCGTCATCAGTAGTGTCGAAGGACAGACCTCCGACGTAAAGCTTCATTGCCAAGGGGTGCCTCCTCTGGCGTCCCCCGCCTCGAGGCGGGGAGATGTCTTCCGGTCCTCTCAGGCCTGCCTCGAACGCCGGAAGAGGGGCCGTGCGAGGCAGCGGGGCCACGCTAAACTATAGCCGATTTGAGCGCCTGGGGGAAGCGCGGGCAGCGCGTCACCCGCCCGGCGCCGCTACACCACCGAGTCCTCTCGGTACTCCCCGAACACGCCCCGCATGACGTCGCAGGTCTCGCCCAGCGTGCAGTAGGCGTTCACGGCGTCCAGCAGGTACGGCATCACGTTGTCCTGGCCGCGGCAGGCCGTCTCCAGGGCCTTCAGGCAGCGGGTCGCTTCGCGGTTGTCGCGCTCGCGGCGGAGGCGGCGCAGCTGCTCCACCTGCCGCTCTTCGCCCTGCGGGTCCATCTCCAGGATCGGGATCTCCAGCGGCTCGTCCAGCACGTACTCGTTCACGCCCACGATAACCCGCTCCCGCGTATCGATCTCCCGCTGGTAGCGATAGGAGGCCTCGGCGATCTCCCGCTGGAGGAAGCCGCTCTCAATGGCGGGGATCACGCCGCCCAGGTCCTCGATGCGGTGGAAGTAGGCGTAGGCCTCGTCCTCCGTCTCCTTCGTGAGCGCCTCCGCGAAGAAGCTGCCGCCCAGCGGGTCGACGGTGTTGGCGACACCGGACTCGTGGGCGATGACCTGCTGGGTGCGCAGGGCCAGGCGTGCCGCCTTCTCGCTGGGCAGGGCCAGCGCCTCGTCCATGGAGTTGGTGTGCAGGGATTGGCTGCCGCCCAGCACCGCCGCCAGCGCCTGGATAGCGGTGCGAATCAGGTTCACCTCCGGCTGCTGGGCGGT
>JAUYGU010000157.1 GCA_030690405.1 Dehalococcoidia bacterium
ATCGCCGATGATGTTCACAGCCTCCACCTTGTCGTGGTTGCCGAGGCGCCTCTTCTCGACGATGGCGATCGGTACGCCGAGACGGTCCGCCATGTGGCCGGCCCGCTTCGCGTCGCCCACGTCGGTGGCGACGACGGTCACGTCGCGCAGCTTCTTGTCGCGGAAGTGGCGGGCCAGGAGGTCCAGGGCGGTCAGCTCGTCCACGGGGATGTTGAAGAACCCCTGCACCTGCCCCGCGTGCAGGTCGATCGTCAGCAAGCGGTCGGCCCCGGCGGTCTCGATGAAGTTGGCGATGAGGCGGGCGGTGATGGGCACCCGCGGCTGGTCCTTCTTATCGCTGCGGCCGTAGCCGTAGTAGGGCACGACGGCGGTGATGCGGCCGGCGGAGGCCCGCTTGGCGGCGTCGATCATGATGAACAGCTCCATCAGCCGCGTGTTCACGGGGGAGGCGATGGGCTGGACCAGGAAGACATCGCGGGCGCGGATGTTCTCCATGAAGCGGACGAAGATGTTCTCGTTGCTGAACTCGAACACCTCGCACTGGCCGAGGGGCTTTTCGAGGTATTCGCAGATGTCACAGGCCAGCGCCGCATGGGCGTTGCCGGTGAAGACCTTCAGCTCCTGGTAAAGCGGTGTCTCTATCAACGATGCGGATGCGGACGTGGACGCTTCGTAGCCCGTAACACTATAGCACAGGGGCTGCGCTGATTGACCACGGCTACGGTCTCGGATAACCTTGGATGTGAGGACTTTCGCCGGCGGGAGCGGCCGGCATTTTTTTCACCCTGTCTTGACGTGACACCGAAGGCATTGTTCGCCCTTCTGGCGCTGGGCGCCATCTGGGGCGCCTCATTCCTGTTCATCAAAGTGATCGTGGATGAGACGTCGCCCCTGGAGCTGGTGCAGGGGCGCCTGCTGTTCGGAGCCCTCGCCGTCGGCGCCGTGATGGTGGCGCGCAAGACGGGCCTGCCGCGGCAGCGCTCCCTCTGGCCAAAGATCGCGTTGTGGGCGGCCATCGGGATGGCGGTGCCGTTCGTCCTCATCTCCTGGGCGGAGCAGCACATCCAAAGTGGGACGGCGTCCGTTCTGAACTCCAGCATGCCGCTGTTCACGGCGCTGTTCGCCGCCGCCTTCCTGGTAGATGAGCAGGTCACGCCGGTACGGGCCGCCGGGCTGCTCGTCGGCTTCATGGGCGTCGTGGTCCTCACCGGCGGCGACCTGTATGACCTGGGCGACTCCAGCGTGCTTGGCGAGCTGGCCGTCATCGCTGCAGCCGTCTGTTACGGCGGCTCCGCCGTGTACGGGCGGACGCTCCTGCGCCACGGCGAGCCGCTGGCGCTCTCCGGCAGCCAGCTCCTGATGGGCGTGACGCTCATGCTTCCCGTCCTGCTGGTCGTGCGGGGAGTGCCCGACTACTCGCTGAGCGTGGAGGCCTGGCTCTCTCTCCTGGCCCTGGGCGTCTTCGGGACAGGGCTGGGCGTGGTCGTCTACCTCTGGCTGGTCGATAACGTGGGCAGCGTTCGCAGCTCCCTCGTCACCTACGTCATCCCGATCGTCGGGTTGCTGCTGGGCTGGGCCGTACTGGGCGAATCGATAGGCCTGAACACCGTCCTGGGCTGCGTGCTGATAATCAGCGGCGTGGCGGCGGTCGTGCGTGGTCAGGCGCCCGCCAGACAGCGATTGACGGTCGCGGTGGAGGCGACGACGGCAGGCGATTGATCCGCTGCGATTCCGAATCTGGAGTGTTGACAGCGCAACGAGGCGGTGTTAGACTAACAGGTCGATGGCCGGTGTGTGTCCCCCCATCATTTGTATCCCCGTCTGATCTCTACCGATAGGCTTCTGTCTGTCTTCAATTCGCAAGAGGCTGTCTTCCCCTCTTGAGGAGTAATTTCGTATGGTCGTAGCCCATGATCCCTTCCAGGACAAGTTCCACGTGCCCTCTCTCCGGAAGTCCTACTCCCGCATTCCGGACGTAGCGGGGCTGCCTCACCTTGTGCAAATCCAGCTTGACTCCTACGAGGTCTTCAAGAAGGAAGGGCTTCGTGAGCTCCTGGATGAGATCTCCCCGATTCAGGACTTCACCGGCAATCGGCTGGAGATGCGCTTCACGGACTACGGCTTCGGAGACACGAAGTACTCCGGGGCGGAGTGCCGCGAGCGGGACGCCACATACGCCGCCCCGCTGAAGGTCAACGTACAGCTCCTGGTCAAAGAGACCGGCGAGGTAAAGGAGCAGGAGATCTTCATGGGGGACTTCCCCCTCATGACGGACCAGGGGACGTTCATCATCAACGGCGCCGAGCGAGTCGTCGTATCCCAGCTGGTGCGCTCCCCCGGCGTTTACCTCACCCTGGAGCGCGACCCCACCAGCGGCCGCGACCTCTGCTACGCGAAGCTTATCCCGAACCGGGGCGCCTGGCTGGAGTTCGAGACCTCCAACAAGAACGTCATCTCCGTGAAGGTGGACCGCAAGAGGAAGATCCCCATCACCACCCTGATGCGCGCCATCGACGAGCCGCACCTGCTGCCCAAGCACCCCAGCAGTACCGCTCTCCGCGACCTGCAGAAGAGAATCGAGGCCGCCGGCACCGAACGCGAGGCCGAGGCCCTCCGCCAGGAGCTGCTTCACTCCCTGGGCACGAACGAACGCGTCCTGGCCCTGTTCGAGGCTGTCGACAACAACGCCGACCACCACTACATCAAGTCCACGCTGGACCGCGACCCCTCAAGCGAGAACAAGGGTGAGGCGCTGCTTGAGTTCTACCGGCGGCTCCGCCCCGGCGACCCTCCCACCGTAGAGAACGCCCGCGGGCTCATCACCTCCCTGTTCTTCAACCCCCGCCGCTACGACCTCGGCAAGGTCGGCCGCTACAAGGTGAACAAGCGCCTCGCCCACGGCCTCAAGACCAGCGAGCGCGTCCTCGTGCCGGAGGACCTGATCGCCATCGTCCGGGAGATCGTCCGCCTGAACAACGGCTTCGGCAAGCCGGACGATATCGACCACCTGGGCAACAGGCGCGTGCGCACCGTGGGCGAGCTTATCCAGAACCAGTTCCGCATCGGCCTGCTGCGCATGGAGCGGGTGATCCGGGAGCGCATGACGATCACGGACCCCCACGAGACAGCGCCGAGCCAGCTGATCAACATCCGGCCGGTGGTGGCCTCCATCAAGGAGTTCTTCGGCGGCTCACAGCTCTCCCAGTTCATGGACCAGACCAACCCGCTGGCCGAGCTGACCCACAAGCGGCGCCTGTCCGCCCTCGGCCCCGGCGGCCTCTCCCGCGACCGCGCCGGCTTCGACGTGCGCGACGTGCACTTCAGCCACTACGGCCGCATCTGCCCCATCGAGACTCCTGAGGGCCCGAACATCGGTCTCATCGGCAGCCTCGCCACCTTCGGCCGCGTCAACCAGTACGGCTTCATCGAGACCCCCTACCGAAAGGTCGCCCGCGAGCTCCCGACTGACTCGCCGGAGCTCGTCAAGCGCGTGCTGGCGGAGGCCTTCCGCGATTCCAAGGGGAAGGTACTGTTCAGGGCGGGCACCAACGTGACGGAGGAGATAGCCAAGAGGTTAGCCCGCTTTAGCAAGGCCACGGTCAAGGTCAAGCCGTTCGTCTCCGCGGAGGTCGTCTACCTGTCGGCGGACGAAGAGGAGAACTACGTCGTGGCGCAGGCCAACTGCCCGGTGGACGAGAACGGCCACTTCCTCACGGACCGCATGGAAGTGCGCGCCGGCGGCAGCTTCACCATGGCGTCCACGGAGCAGGTGGACTACCTGGACCTATCGCCAAAGCAGATCGTCTCCGTCGCCGCGTCCCTCATCCCCTTCCTGGAGCACGACGACGCAAACCGGGCCCTGATGGGCGCCAACATGCAGCGGCAGGCGGTGCCGCTGGTCCGGCCGGAGGTGCCGCTCATCGGCACCGGCATGGAGCACCAGACGGCGATGGACTCCGGCCAGGTGATCTTCGCCGAGGGCGACGGCCTCGTCACGAGCGTGACGGGCGGCTCCATCTCGGTGAACTATGACACCGGGATCGAGAGGATCTACAGCCTGCACAAGTTCCTCCGCTCCAACCAGGGGACCTGCATAAACCACCGCGCCATCGTCCAACGCGGCCAGCGCGTCGCGCCGGGGGACCCGCTCGCGGACAGCTCCTCGACGGATGCCGGCGAGCTGGCGCTGGGCCAGACCATGCTCTGCGCCTTCATGAGCTGGGACGGCTACAACTTTGAGGACGCCATCATCATCTCCGAGGCGGTGGCGCGGGAGGACAAGTTCACCTCCATTCACATCGAGAAGCACGAGGTCGAGGCCCGCGACACCAAGCTGGGCCCCGAGGAGATCACCCGCGACATACCGAACGTCGGCGAGGAAAGCCTGGCCGACCTCGACGAGTTCGGCATCATCCGCGTCGGCGCCGAGGTGCAGTCCGGGGATATCCTCGTCGGCAAGATCACGCCCAAGGGCGAGACGGAGCTCACGGCGGAAGAGAAGCTCCTGCGCGCCATCTTCGGCGAGAAGGCACGCGAGGTGAAGGACACCTCCCTGCGGGTGCCGCACGGGGAGCGTGGCAAGGTGATCGACTCACGCTTCTTCGCCCGGCCCGATAACGATCCCGGCCGGCCGCACCACGGCCAGACGAACCACCAGTGCCGCTGGCCGCCCTACGCCGCCATCACGGACGAGCTTTCGGCCGGCGTGCAGGCGATGGTCCGGGTGGCGATCGCCCAGCGCCGCAAGATCGCCGAAGGCGATAAGATGGCCGGGCGGCACGGAAATAAGGGCGTCATCGCCCGCATCCTGCCCGTGGAGGACATGCCGCACCTGCCGGACGGCACACCCATGGACATCATCCTCAACCCCATCGGCGTGCCCAGCCGTATGAACATCGGCCAGGTGCTGGAGACTCACCTCGGCTGGGCGGCGCGACGGCTGGGCTTCCGCGCCGTCTCGCCCGTGTTCGATGGCGGCAACCCGGGCACGATCGAGGACGCCCTCTGCCGCACCTGGCTGTGCGAGCAGGCGGACGCGATCTCCGCCGGCCCCAACGGCGTCGGCCACGACGGGATCGGCGAGAACGTGGACGCCGCGAAGGCCGCGGCCTGGCTGAAGCAGCAGGGCTACGATGCGCGGGCGGTGTTCGACGAGCAGCGCGTGGGGGAGGCGAAACGCGCCGCCCTGGAGCTCTGGCTGGAGCAGCAGGGGGAGAAGAAGGTGCGCGGCAAGCCCCTCCACGAGCTGGATCTGCGGTCGGAGAAGCTGCTCCTGGATAAGGGGCTGGCGGCGCCCACCTACGGCAAGAAGACGCTGCTGGACGGCCGCACCGGGGAGCCGTTCGACCAGCCGGTGACCGTCGGCTACATCTACATGATGAAACTCGTGCACCTGGTGGAGGACAAGATCCACGCCCGCTCCACCGGCCCGTACTCGCTAATCAC
>JAUYGU010000163.1 GCA_030690405.1 Dehalococcoidia bacterium
AGCATCTGGATCGCCATCGGCATGAAGCAGCCCAGCGGGTTGACGCCCGTCTCCCGGTAGAGCTTCAGCGTCTCCTCCTGGCGGCGCTTGGGGTCCTTGTACTTCTTCTGGATCTCCTGCATCCGCGGCTGCATCTCCTGCATCGCGCGGGTGGACTGGAGCTGGCGGAGGGTGAAGGGGATGGTGGCAACGCGCAGGATGACGGTGAACAGTATGATCGCCACCCCGAACTGGCCCGCGAACACGTTGGTCAGGAGCAGCAGCGAGTTGATCAAGGGGTTGATGAAGAGCGTGTCCCAGGCCGGGCCCAGCCCCATCGCGACGAAGGCGCCGACGATGAACAGGATGGTGCCGATCATGAGCACGTTGCCCAGGCTGGGCCGCGGCCTCGGCGCGGCGGCCGCGCCCGGCGCGCTCACTCCGTCACCACCTTCACGAAGCTCCCGGCGACGGGGTCGACGGTGAACAGGTCTCCCCCCTCGGCGCTGACGACGACTTTGCCGTCCAGGACGGCCGGGTCGGCGAGCACGGTCTTCTCCAGCGCCGCCGGCGCCGACCACTTGAGGCTCCCATCGGCCGGGTCAAGCCCGTATACGTTTCCCCCTTTGTCGACGATGACCAGAACGCCGCCGGCGAGGACCGGCGCCGAGCGCAGCGGCTCGTCCGCCTCAAACGGCGCGTCCCAGACCGCGCTGCCGTCCTCCAGACTGAGGGCGTACAGCCGCCCGTCCAGGTTCGGAGCGTACACCGTACCGTCATCGAAGAGCGGGCGGCCCCAGAACCAGTTGTCGGTCTTGAACGGCCAGCGTTCTTCGCCACTCTCCACGTCCACGGCGTGGAGCCCGCGGTCTATCCCGCCCACCAGCACGGTGCCGTCTGCGAGGACCGGATCGGAGATGAGGCCGTGGCCGGTCTCGAACGGCCGGTCCCACTCCGGTTCGCCGGTGGCGGCGTTGAGCGCGAACAGCTTGCCGTTCACGGAGGCGACGTACAGGCGATCGTCCGCCAGGAGGGGAGCGGCCCACACGGCGGCGCCGGTATCGAAGGGGCGGTCCCACGCACGCTTGCCCGTCTCCAGGTCCAGGGCGTACACGTTGCCGTCCTCGGACGCCGCGTACAGCGTCGTCTCGCTGGCGGCGAAGCCGGCGACGATGGGGCCGCCCGTGTCGAACGGGTCGTCCCAGACGGGGGCGCCGTCCGCCAGGCTGAGCGCGTAGATCTTGCTGTCGTAGGCGCCGAAGTAGACGTTGCCGCCGCGGATGACCGGCGTGCCGTAGATCGCCTCCAGCTTTATCTCCGGCTTCTCCTTCCCGGTCGGGAACGTCCACTCCGCCGAGAAGTCGTCCGCGATGCGTAGAGCGGACAGCTCACCCTTATCGGTGCTGGCCACGAGGACCGTGCCATCGGAACTGGCGACGGGGCCGGCCCAGCCCTGGGGGTTGTTCTGCTTGACGCAGCCGGCGGCGCCGAGCATGGCCAGGGCGAGTAACGCCAGGACCGCGAGCGGGTGGGTGCGCGCTATACGCCGGATGCTATCCTCCTTGGCGGCCCCGACGGAGCGGGACCCTGTCTGGGCGGGAGCGCGCCTGTCCGGCCTGATCAGGGTACGGGGTCCAGGCCGCCGGCGTTGAAGGGATGGCAGCGGAGGAGGCGCCACAGGGTGAGGAGGCCGCCCTTCAGCACGCCGTGCCGCTCCACGGCTTCGTAGCCGTAGTGCGAGCAGGTGGGCTGGAAGCGACAGGCCGGCGGGCGGGTCGGAGAGATGGACCCCTGGTACCAGCGGATGAGGGCGAGGGCCGGACGCTTCATGACGGCGATTCCTGCGCGGGCGCGTCCCCGCCGAGGATACCGGCGCGGACGAACAGGCTAACTACCGCTTTTCTCAACTGGTGAAAGTCCGCCTCGGCGGCGCGGGCCCGAGCCGAGACAACGACGTCCCAGCCGGGCCGGGCGGCCAGGCTGCGGATGCTCTCTCGGAGGCGGCGCCGGACGCGGTTGCGCACTACGGCATTGCCCAGGCGCTTGGAGGTGACGAAGCCGTAGCGGTTGTGCGGGAGCTCGTTCGGAACGCTTCTGAGCACTAACAGTCGGTTGGCCAGGACGTGGCCCTCCTGAAATACCAGATCGAAGTCTTTGCGCCTCCGGAGCCGGAGCTGCTTGCGCACGGCCGCCTGCCTGCCGGTCGGCAGGGTGCTGCGGCGGGCCGCCCGGTCAGACGGCGAGCCGCCACCGCCCCTTGAGCATGCGGCGCTTGAGGATGGCGCGGCCGTTGCGCGTTCTGTTCCGGGCCATGAAGCCGTGCCGGCGCTGGCGGCGCCGCTTCTTGGGTTGGTAGGTACGCTTGGGCACAAGGCTCCTCCAAAGGGCAACAAGACCGCGCCCCGCCATGGACGGGGCACTACGCGATTATACGGTTCGCCAACTCGCCGGTCAATTCGATGGTTCACCGGCCAGGCCACGCTGCCGCCCTCACTCCCGCTTCACGTCCGCCGGTATCTCCACCCGGTCGCCGAGGCCCAGGCCGTGCCGCTCGAACCAGCCCTGGTTCACCTCCAGCGCGTAGCGGTAAGGCTGCGCCGGCCTGTGCAGATCCTCCGAGAGCGCCTCCATGTCCTGCGTCTCCAGGATCGTCCCCTCGCCGTCGATGAACGCGATGGAGAGCGGGATCTTCGTGTTCTTCATCCAGAAGCCGGCCTTCGTCTCCTGCGCGAAGACGAACAGCATCCCGCGCTCTTCCGCCAAGCTCTCGCGAAACATCAGGCCGCGGCTCCGCTCGGCGACGGTGCGCGCCAGCTCCACGGTGAGCTCCGCCCGCTTCCCGGCCGAGCCGGTGAGCGTGATCGCGGCCGTTGGGAAGGTGCCACCGTCACCGCCATCGCCACCTCCTCCGCCGCCGCAGGCGACGGCCAGCGCCAGGAGAAGCGCCACGACGGGCACGAACGCAAGCCGCATCGCTAGCCGGAGGCGCGCCGGACGGCCGCGATTCGCGACAACCGCCGCCGCTGTGCCGCCGAAGCGAACACGTCCACGGCCAGCCGTAACGGCCCGATCATCCGCAGGAAGTCCAGGTAGGTCATCTCGCCGCGGATCAGGTGGCAGAAGAGGCGCCAGAACTTCTCGCTCCGCCGCATCACCGCCACGTACGGCGGCGGCGCGAACTGGAACAGCTCCTGCAGCTTGCGCGATACGCTCAGCTCAGGCTGCAGCCGCCGGTCCACCGCCCGCTGGTAGGCGGAGAGGTCGTCCGCCTCACCGGCCAGCATCCGCAGCGCCGCCATGGCGGCCAGTCGGCCGCTCATGAACGCCATGTGTATCCCCTCGCCGGAGAGCGGGTCGACCAGCCCGGCGGCGTCGCCGATGACCGCCGCCGGCCCGCGGGCTATGGCGGAGCCGGGGACGCGCACCGGCACGTAGTGGCCGCGCACCCACTCCAGAGCGCCGGCGTCGAAGCCGTAGTGCGCGCAGAGGTCGGCCAGCTTGGGCCGCAGGGTGAAGGCGGCGTACTTCCAGGCCCCCACGCCCACGTTCAAGTGGTCGCCCTTCGGGAACACCCAGCCGTAGCCGCCCGCCAGCCCGCCCACGTCCAGCCCGATGAACTCCCGCCACTGCTCCGGCACGCCGTCCGGATACGGCACCTTCCCCTCCAGCGCCACCGCCACCTCCGCCTCCGGCCGCGTGCCCGTATCGCGGCCCACGACCCCGTTCGCCCCATCAGCGCCGATGAGGGCGCGCGCGGCGTAGGAGCCGCGCTCCGTGCGAACCGTAACGCCGCCCGCCCCGCCGTTGGATGAGACCTCCACCGTGCGCACCGGCTCGCCGTCCTGGAACGTCGCTCCGGCGGCGACGGCGGCCTCGGCGAGGAACGCGTCCAGGCGGCAGCGCTGCGTCATGTACATCAGCGGCCCCTCGTAGCGCCGGTCGAACGCCTCACCCAGGCGGAGGGAGAAGCGCGCTCCCGTGACGGTGCGCTCCACCACCGGGCTGAGGTCGAGGTCCTGGCAAGCGGCCGCGCGCAGGGTGACGCCGCCGCACGGCTTATCGCGGGGGAAGCGGGCGCGGTCCAGGAGCAGCACGGACGCCCCCTCGCGGGCGAGGATGCGGGCGGCAGTGCTGCCGGCGGGCCCGGCGCCGGCCACGATCGCGTCGTAGCGCATTACGCGACAATTCTAGCAGGCCGCCGCACCTCAGCGAACGGCGTGCGGCACCGCCTCCGCCATCGCCGGGTGGGACCGCTAGGCGTTGGCTACGGCGATCCCGGCGGAGACCCAGAACAGAAGCTGGAGGAAGACGCTCCCGCTCAACAGGAGGTACGTCGCCGCCCGCTCCCGCCACTGGAAAGCGAGGCCCGCGACGAGGTTGACGGCGAGGACCGCCAGGGCGGCGGCCGGTATCACCAGCAGCTCGTTGCGGGAGTGGACTTCCGTGATCTCACCCAGGGGCGGGAACTCGATGGTGATCTGGGGGCTGAGGTCCCGGTATACGGCGAACACGTAGCCCCAGAGCGCGAGGTTGGTGACGATGGCGGCCAGCGCCAGGAGCTGGGCCACGCGGTCCGCCCAGATCGGGTGGCTGCCGACGATGTCCCGCTGGACGGTCTCGCTGCCGCCGGGCTTGGCCGACTGCCTGAACCGCTCCACCTCCGCCATGAATCGCGCCGGGTCCTGCGGGCTAACCGCGTACGTGGCCGAAGGCGTCCGCACGTAGACGATCTCCTCCGGCGAGCGGTGGGTGGAGTAGAACAGCACCTCCTTGCCGCCCACCAGGGCGCGGCCTACCCGCAGGCCAGGCCAGCTCAGCCCCCGGAGATCGGGGCGGTCCTCGCCGCGACCGGCGGACAGCCCCTCGATGCGCTCCATGGGGATGTAGTGTCTTATCGTGCCCCAGGCTATCGTCAGGCCGTTGCGGTCCACGCTGTAGTGCAGCGTGTAGCAGGCGTAGGCCCAGAACGCGAAGACGATCGCCAGCACCAAGAGAACGGCGGCGCTGACGATGGCGACGAACTGCGTGAGGGAGACCGGCCAGGTCGTCGCCTTCACGATCAGCGCGATCGCCAAGACGGCGGCAACCGCCGAAAGGGACGCGGCGGCGGCTACGCCCAGCGTGCGGCGGGGCCGCTCTATGGTTACGCCTTGACCTTGGAGTAGCACGGGGTGCACCAGGATAGGTATTTCGGGTTGCGGCCGGTGAAGATGTCGAAGTAGAGCCGCATCAGCCGCGTCGCCACCGGGCCCATCTTGCCGTCGCCTATCGGCCGCCGGTCCAGCTCCACGACGGGCGTGACGTGGGCCGCGGTGCCGGTCATGAAGCACTCGTCCGCGATGTACAGCTCCGTCCGGTCGATGTCGCGCTCCACCGTCTGTATCCCCAGCTCCTCGCGGGCCAGGGTGATCACGGTATCGCGGGTGATGCCGACGAGGATGTTAGACGAAGGCGGCGGCGTTATCAGCCGGTCGCCGTCGACAACGAAGATGTTCTCGCCCGACCCCTCGGAGACGTGGCCGCGCTCGTCCAGCATGATCGCCTCGTCGAAGCCGTTGAGCTGGGCCTCAGTCTTGGCGAGGGCGGAGTTGGCGTAGATGCCCGTGATCTTGGCGCGCGCCGGGATGGCGGTGTCCTCCACCCGACGCCAGGAGGAGGTGCAGCAGCGCGCCCCCTTCTCGACGTCCAGGTACGGGCCGAACGGCGCGACGAACATCAGGAAGTCGTCTTCCAGGTCGTGCAGGCGCACGCCCAGCACCTCGGAGCTCTTGTAGGCGAGCGGCCGGATGTAGACGTCCTCCTGGAAGCCGGACATCTCGACCAGCCTGGTGGTGAGGGAGTACAGTTCCTCGTCGCTGTACTGGAAGTCGATGCGCATGATGCGGCAGCTCTTGCGGAGGCGGGCGTAGTGCTCCTTGAGGCGGAACAGGTAGAGCTGCTGCTCGGCGTCGTTCCAGTTGCCGCGGATCCCCTCGAATACCGCCGTGCCGTAGTTGAAGGCGTGGGTCATGATGCCGATTTTGGCCTCGGCCAGAGGCATGAACTGCTTCTGGAAGTACGCGTGCGGTGTGGGCATCCCAGGTGGCTCCTTTCCCAGCGGTAGGCACCATTATAGGCGCGGAGCCCTCAATCAGGCAATCTACGACGGAGCGCCGCCGTGCCGCTCACCCTGAGCCGCCCGTAGCCGCAGCGGAGGGCG
>JAUYGU010000170.1 GCA_030690405.1 Dehalococcoidia bacterium
CTCCGTCTCCTGCATCTACGGCCTGGGCGAGCCGTCCGAGTACTACAGCTTCGTGCTCAGCTTCAAGAAGGGCGAGACCTGCAACCGGCAGCGCGCCCTGCGCCGCCTCGTCGACATGCAGTACGAGCGGAACGACCAGAACCTCCTCCGTGGCCGCTTCCGCCTGCGCGGCGACAGCCTCACCGTCCTCCCCGCCTACGATGAGCTGGCCGTCCGCGTGGACTTCTTCGGCGATGAGGTGGAGCGCCTGCTGCGACTGGACCCGCTCACCGGCGAGGTCCTCGGCGAGATGGACTCGGTTGACATCTACCCCGCGAAGCACTTCGTGACCTCCCAGGACAAGCTGGAGCAGGCGATCGGCGACATAGAGGCCGAGCTCGCGGAGCGTTACGAGTGGTTCCTCCAGCGGGGGAAGCACCTGGAGGCGCAGCGGCTGCTGGAGCGCACCCGCTACGACGTCGAGTGCCTGCGGGAGCAGGGCTACTGCTCCGGCATCGAGAACTACTCGCGGCCGCTGGCGCGGCGGGCGGCGGGCAGCACCCCCTGGACGCTGATGGACTATTTCCCGGACGACGCCCTCATGTTCATCGACGAGTCGCACATGGCGGTGCCCCAGATTCGCGGCATGTACAAAGGCGATATCGCCCGCAAGCAGACGCTGGTGGACTTCGGCTTCCGCCTGCCCTCCGCGCTGGACAACCGGCCCCTGAGCTTCCAGGAGTTCCTCTCGCACGTGAATCAGGTCGTCTACGTCTCCGCCACGCCCGGGCCGTGGGAGTACGAGCACAGCGAGCAGGTGGTGGAGCAGATCATCCGCCCCACCGGCCTGCTCGACCCGGTGGTGGAGGTGCGGCCGACGAAGGGCCAGGTGGACGACCTCATCGATGAGATCAACCTTCGTGTGGAGCGCGGAGAGCGCGCGCTGGTGACCACGCTCACCAAGAAGATGGCCGAAGACCTGGCCGACTACCTCACGGAGATGGGGGTCAAGACCCACTACCTGCACTCGGAGATACAGACGTTTGAGCGGGTGGAGATCCTGCGCGACCTCCGCCTGGGCGTATACGACGTCATCGTCGGGATCAACCTCCTGCGCGAGGGGCTGGACCTGCCCGAGGTCAGCCTGGTGGCGATCCTGGACGCGGACAAGGAGGGCTACCTGCGGTCGGAGTGGTCGCTGGTCCAGACGATGGGCCGGGCGGCCCGGCACGTCACCGGCACGGCCATCATGTACGCCGACACGGTCACCGATTCGATGCGTCGCGCGATCGAGGAGACGGAGCGCCGCCGCCGCATCCAGGAGGAGTCCAACCGCGAGCACGGCATCGAGCCGGAGGGGATACGGAAAGCGATACGCGACATAACGGACCGTGTGCGCCGGGTGGCGGAGGAGACGCCGGCGTACGTCACCGGCGCCATCCCGAAGGACGAGATCGCGCGGCTGATCAAGGACCTGGAGAAGCAGATGAAGGACGCGGCGAAGAACCTGGAGTTCGAGAAGGCGGCCCTCCTGCGCGACCGGATCGTGGAGCTGCGCCGTGAGCTCGTCGGCGACGAAGAGGGGCTGGCTCTCATCTCGGAGATGCGCCGCTCGTCCGCCTACCCGCGGCCGCGGTCGCGGCGCCGGCGCTAGGGCGGTGTACAGCATCCGTCCGGCTCGCGCCGCCGCCGCCGCCGCCCTTCAGGAGCTGGACGGTCTGTTCAGCGGGTCGCCGCACTCCGAAGCGCTGTTCCGCAAGGCCATCTCGGAGGGCAAGGTCGCCGTCGCTGAGTCGTCAGACGGCGTCGTGGGCTACGTTCTCTGGGACTACTTCTGGGACGACATCCCGCTGTGTCTGACCGTCCGCGTGGACCCGCCGCACCAGCGGCGGGGTGTCGGCCGGCGCCTGTACGAGTACGTCGAGGACGGCTTCCGCCGGGCCGGCTGCACCTTCTGGCTCAGCTCCACCGAGGAGGACAACGAGCGTTCGCGGCTCTTCCACGAGCGCCTCGGCTTCCGGCGCATCGGCGCCCTCGAGGAGCTGAGCCAGGACGCCCCGGAGGTCTTCTACCGCAAGGATATCTCGTAGCCGGGAGCCGCCTGTGGGTGGGGGCGAAGGCTAAAGCTCTCAGGGGCGGGCGCCAACACGTCCGTAGTTCGTAAGGGAGGAGCTTTAGCTCCTCCCAGGGCCGACCTGAAGCCTGTCCTGAGCGAAGTCGAAGGGGTCGGCCCCTACTGCGGCTGCGCATTCGAGGGCAAACAAGAAGGCCCCCCGATTACTCGGGGGGCCGTTCAATCTCCTTGTCCCGCACCCGGTCCTATTCGCCGGCGGATTACCCGCTCGAGAGACTGGCCCTTCCGGGCCATTGAGTCTGCTTTAACGGGCCGGGAAGCGGTTTCCGGCTCTCCCCGCGGCCTGCGCTACGGGGAGCTTGCGGACTCCACCTGGAGTACCGCGAATCGAGCATGAACCCTGATCACGCGGTTATCACCTCCAGCCGTCTTTGCTTCCATCTAACATATAGCACCGGAGGGATAGGCTGTCAACATTGTGCCAGGAAGCGCGAACTTCAGCGGCGGTTCAGCTTCGGTTAGGGATGGCCGCGGCCTACTCCGTCTGCTCGATGTCGTCCGTGTGGGCGACGAGCACCTGGCGCGACTGACCGCCCTCCGCCTCGCTGACGATCCCCTCCTCCTCCAGCAGGTCGATCAGCCGGGCGGCGCGCGGGTAGCCGACGTGCAGCCGCCGCTGCAGGAGCGACGTCGAGACCCTGGAGTGCTGGAGGGCCAACTCCTTGGCCGCCTCGTATAGCGGGTCCTCCACCTCGTCCCGGTCGGCCTCCTCGCCGCCCTCTGTCTTCGCCTCGTCGATCAGGTGATCGAGGGCGTCCGGCTTCAGGTGGCGGAAGCGGTCGCTGGACCACCAGACGACGATCCGGTCCAGCTCGGCGTCGGAGACGTAGGAGCCCTGGAGGCGTTTCGGCTTCGATGCGTCCGTGGGCATGAACAGCATGTCGCCGCGGCCCAGCAGCTTCTCGGCGCCCGCCCCGTCCAGGATCGTCCGCGAGTCCACCTGTGAGGAGACCGCGAAGGCGATCCGGGTCGGGAAGTTCGCCTTGATCAACCCCGTGACCACGTCCACCGACGGGCGCTGCGTGGCGATGACGAGGTGGATACCGGTGGCCCGGGCGAGTTGCGCCAGCCGGCAGATCTGCCGCTCCACCTGGAACGGCGCCGCCATCATCAGGTCCGCCAGCTCGTCGATGAGCACAACCCAGTACGGGAGCCTGTGCGTCGCCCGCGGGCTCTTGTTGTACGCCTCGATGTTCCGCACGCCGATCGAGGCGAAGCGGCGATAGCGGCTGTCCATCTCATGGATGACCGCCTGCAGCGTGCCCACCACGTCCTCGACATCGGTGATGATCTTGGAGAACGCCAGGTGGGGGATGCCGGCGAAGTTGGCTAGCTCCACCCGCTTGGGGTCGATGAGGACGAAGCGCACTTCCTCCGGCGTGTTGTGCATGAGCAGACAGCCGATGATGGAGTTGACGCAGACGCTCTTGCCGCTGCCGGTGGCGCCGGCGATAAGCAGGTGCGGCATCTTCCCCAGGTCCGCCGCCACCGGCTCTCCCGAGACGCCCTTACCCAGCGCGAGCCCGATGGGGGAGCGCGCGGCCACGCGCTGGAAGGCCGTGCTCTCGATCACGCTGCGCATGGTGACCAGCGATGTGCTCGTGTTCGGCACCTCGATGCCGATGACAGGGCGGCCGGGCACCGGCGCCTCTATCCGGATCGTCGGCGCCGCCAGGGCCAGCGTCAGGTCGTTCGTCAGGGCCGTGATCCGGTTCACCCGTACCCGGGTGCGGGAGACAACCTCAGTGCGGTACTGGGGCTTGCCGTCCTTGTCGTAGACCGGCTTCCCTTTCTCGTCGCGGGCAATCACCGTGCGTGTCTTCGTCTCCCAGCCCGGCTCGACGCCGAACTGCGTGACCGTCGGCCCCTGGTTGATGCTCACCACCTTCGCGTTGACGCCGAACGAAGCCAGGGTGTCGACGATGAGCTGGGCGCGCGCTTCGTTGTCGACGGGGCGGATCTCTTCCTCCGCCGTCTCCGTCAGCAGGTCGATAGGCGGTAGCTCCCAGCCGCGGCCCACCGGCCGTCCCATGGGCAGGGCGCGCTGGAACGCCTCCGGCTTCTCCTCCGGCTCCGAGGTGACGATGATCTCGCTCTCCTGCTCCGGCGGCGCGCCAGCGACCGCCGCCTCAAACTCATCGAGCTCCGGCTCAACGGCCACCGGTGGCGGCTCAGCCTCAGCCTCCGCTGCCTGCGGCGGCGTCGACCACTCTTCGTCCAGCTCGGAGACGTACGGCTCGGTCTCCTCGCCCTCATCGTCCTCGTCGGTGTTCTCGGGGAGGAGCGCCGTGAAGAACGAGCGCAGCGCCTCGCCCACCCGCTGGGGCAGCTCCATGGAGACGAGTCCTCGCAGCAGCGCCAGGCCGGCGCGTCCGGCCGCTCGCGCCGCCGGCGGCCACACCAGGCCCAGCCCGGTGAGCGAAACGGCGACCCAGGCGAACACGCCCGGCACGCTCCCCGCTAACAGGCGGCCGGCGTCCCCGCCGGCGCCCACCTCCGCGAAAGAGATGTCGCCGACCTGCCAGCCCGGCTCGTAGAAGCCAAGCAGCCCGAACGCCGTCAGCAGCAGTAAGTGGAGTCCGGCCCAGACCCGCAGGAAGGTGCGGTCCAGGGAGAGGCTTCGCCTGAACGCCGTCCTCACGTCGAGGACGGCGGCGGCGACGAGAAGCGCCAGGCCGGCGCCGAAGAGGCGCAGGATTCCCTCGAAAGCATCCACGATGTGCGGGGCCAGCCACACCATGGACACGGCCAGCGCCGCCACCACGCCGACCGCCAGCCACGGCAGCAGGGACTGCCCGGGCG
>JAUYGU010000171.1 GCA_030690405.1 Dehalococcoidia bacterium
CGCCCGGCGCCGGGACGTGGGTGAACAGCCTCTGGGACCCCAGCCAGGCGCCGCCCGGCCAGCACGTGATGAACGGCTGGTTCTTCTTCCCCAAGGCGTCCTGCCTCTCGCCGCAAGAATGGGACGAGGTGCGAGCCACCTACAACGGCCGCTTCCTGAACCTGTGGGCGAAATACGCCCCCAACATGACCCGCGAGAACGTCATCGCGGACAAGCTGTACGTCCCCTTCGACATCGAGAAGAAGATCGGGATGCCGGAGGGCGACTTCTCCCACGGGCGTCCCGGGTCGTTCGCGCTGGGAGTGCCGCGCGCCTACGGCTACCGCACGGAGGTGGAGGGGCTGTACATGTGCGGCGCCTCGGCCGGCGGGGGCGGCGTCAGCGCCGCGCCCGGCTACAACGCCTTCAAGGTGATCGCCGATGACCACGACCTGCCCAGGATTTGGCAGCGAGAGGACCGCATCTACTAGAGGAGGACCCGTGCCATGCCGGCCATCTACACCAAGGAATGGTACGAAGAGCTCAAGGACCTCCTCAACCGGAACGAGGAGGTGGCGAAGAACGCTCCCCGCGGCAAGATCAAAGCGCTGGCGGAGCTCCGCGGCGACACGCTATCGCCCTACCTGGCGGACGGCAAGAAGCTGTTCTTCGTGGTGCACCTCGACGACGGCAAATGCACCGACTACTTCGAGGTGGCGGAGCCGCCGCCGCGCAAGGAGTGCGACTTCATCTTCGAGGTGCCGGCGGCGGTCTTCGAGGGCGTGGCGGCGGGGCTGGTGGACCCGGTGGAAGCCGGCCTCAAGGGTACGATCAAGATCACCGGCGACATGCGCATCCTGATCAAGCACGCGGAGCTGGTGAACGTCGTCAACGAGATCTACTCTCGAGAGGTAGAGACGACCTGGCCCAAGGGTAAGCCACCGTACAGCTAGGAGCCGCTGGGACTCCAGCGGCGTTGTAGGCGGGGGTCTTGAGACCCCCGCTAGTCGGGGACTGAAGACCCCGACCTACACATTCTTTCCGGAGTTCATAGCTGCAGGGCTAAAGGCCTGCCCCCGTCATTCTGAGAAGTCCTTCCCCGGAAGGATCTCTACCAGCCGAAGCGGCTCGCCACACGCCCCAGATTCTTCGCTTCGCTCAGAATAACAGAACCGTAGGTCGGTCAGGCCCGCCTGCGGCTGGTAGACGCAGGACGGGTCCTCCGCCAGGTAGTCGCCGGAGGGCCCAGGCGCGTGAGCGGCTGGGCCCTTAGAATAGGCACAGCCACACTGCTAGCCTTGAAGGAGGCCCGCCCATGACCGAACTACCGGAGCCATTTCAGAAGTTGCGGCAGGACCACCCCCGCGTCCACCAGGCATACGAGGCGCTGGCCAACGCCGCCCACGAGGCTGGCCCGCTCGACGAGCGCACGCGCCGACTGGTCAAGCTGGCGGTTTCCATCGGCGCCCGGCTGGAGGGAGCCGTACGGTCGCACTCATGGCAGGCCAGGGACGCGGGCGTCACGGCCGGCGAGATGGACCACGTGGTGCTGCTCTCGCTGACCACAATCGGCCTTCCGTCTACGGTGGCAGCGCGGACCTGGGTGGCTTCAGCGCTGGCTGAGGCCTAGCCGCTTGCGGCGCTGACCTGCGGCTGGTAGACGCAAGAGGGGTCCTCGGCCAGATAGTCACCGTTGACCGCCCAGGCGCGGGCGCGGCTGCCGCCGCAGACCTCGCGGAACTCGCAGGCGCCACAGCGCCCCTTCAGCTTCGCCGGATCGCGCAGATCCAGGAAGAGCGGCGCGTTCCGGTATATCTCCGCCAGCGGCCGCTCGCGGACGTTACCCGCGACCAGCGGCAGGAAGCCGGACGGGCACACCTCACCGACGTGCGAGACGAAGGCGAACCCCTTGCCATCGTTGACGCCCAATATCGGCCGGTCCAGCCCGTCCTCGAACCGGTACCCCGCGCCGGCCAGCGGCCGGGCGGCGATGTCGCCGGCGTCCCGGCGCTCCGCCCTCGCCCGCTCTATGGCGACGCGTCGGTAGGCCGGCGCCGCCGTGCTCTTCACGTCGAACGGCGCCTCGCGCGAGAGGTCGTACAGCCAGTTGAAGACGCGCTCGTGCTCCTCAGCGGAGACCATGTCCCCCAGCTTGCCGCGGCCGGTGGGCACCAGGAAGAAGACGCTCCACTGAACCGCCCCGGACTCCGCGACGATATCCACCATCTGCTCCAGCACTGGCAGGTTGAAGCGGCTAACCGTTGTGTTGATCTGGAGGGCCAGCCCTGCCGCAGTGACGTCCCGCATGATCTGCCGGGTGCGCTCGAATGTGCCGGGGAAGCCGCGGAAGGCGTCGTGTACCTCCGCCGTGGGACCGTCGAGGCTGACGGCGACGCGCAGGACGCCCGCGTCCTGTACCTTCGCCAGGTTCTTCGGCGTCACCAGCGCCGTCGCGCTGGGGGTGAGCGACGTGCGTAGCCCCTTCTGGACGGCGTAGGTAAGGAGGTCGTACACGTCGCGGCGCATGAGGGGGTCGCCGCCGGTTACGACGAGGATCGGGTCGCCCAGGTCGCGTATCTGGTCGATGACGCCGATCGCCTCGTCGTGCGTCAGTTCGTTGGGGTCGGGCTTCGGCTGCGCCTCGGCGCGGCAGTGCATGCAGGCGAGGGCGCAGGCGCGCGTTATCTCCCACGCCAGCGTGAACGGCGACTTGTTGAAGTCCGCCGTGACCATGCGCGCGTCGTTCCGGCGGCGCATCTCGCTCGCGGTGCGACTCGTCATGTCGCCACCTTCCTGCCGGCGGCCTGGACGGGCACCTGCCACTCGTCGTCGATCGCCTGAACGCCGATCTCCTCGTCGGTGAGGTAGCAGGACGGGTCCGGGCCAAGGAAATCGCCGAAGAAGCTCTCCGCGCGGGCGCGCAGGTTGCCGTTGCAGACGTCCAGGAACCGGCATTCGCGGCAGCGTCCCTTCAGGTGCGGCTGCCGGTCCTTCAGGATAGCCATACGGGGGTGCGACGTGTCCGGCCATATGGCGCTGAACGGGCGCTCCCGCACGTTGCCGAAGCTGTAGTGCCAGGAGAACTGGTCTGCGTGCACGTCCCCCAGCGGGTCTATAGAACAGATACCGATGCCGGACTGGTTGCCGCCGTTCCATCCCAGGAGACGGCGCACCTCCTCCGCGCGCTCCGGCTGGTCCTCATGCATCTGGAGGTAGAGGTAGGCGGAGTCCGCGTGGTTGTCCACGGTCAGGACCTCCTTCGGGACGCCGCGGCGGTGAAAGTCCTTCACACGCTCGATCAAGTAGTCCACCGCCTTGCGGGTCGCCGCCGGGTCCAGGTCGAACTTGCGCATGCGGTCGCCGCGGCCGGCGTAGGCCAGGTGGTACATGCAGAAGCGGGGCACGTTCTCCTCCTCCAGCAGGTCCACCACGCCCGGCAGTTCGTCCACGTTCTTCCCGTGCAGGGTGAAGCGAACGCCGACCTTCACACCGGCATCCCGACAGTGGCGAATGCCCGCCAGCGCCTCCTCGAACGCCCCGACGCGGCCGCGGACCTTATCGTGCGCGGCGCCGATCCCGTCCAGGCTGATGCCAACGTAGGCGAACCCCGCCTCCTTGATCCGCAGCGCCAGACCGGCCGTGATCAGCGTGCCGTTGGTCGAAAGGACGCAGCGGAGGCCGCGGCTGCTGGCGCGGGCCGCCAGCTCCAGGATGTCGGGTCTCCTCAGGGGCTCCCCGCCGGAGAAGATGATTGTTGGGGCGCCGAAAGCGGCGACGTCATCGATGAGGCGGAAGCCCTCTTCGGTGGTCAGCTCGCCGGGAAAGTCCCGGTCCTTCGCCTCAGCGTAGCAGTGCATGCAGAATAGGTTGCAACTGCGGGTGGAGTTCCAGACGATGACCGGCTTCTTGTCCGCCGAGTAGTGGATCAGGTGCGGCGGCAGGGCCGCCGTGGAGCGTCCGTGACGGAGGGCGTCCTCCGGCCGGACGCTGCCGTCGAGAAGCGCGGAGAGGGGAAGCATACCGTCTAGCCTCTGGCTCCCGCGACTCTTCTGCTTGGCGTCAGGGCAAAACGGCGCTCCAGGAAGTCAACGACCGCGGGCGCGTCGTCCAGGCCAAAGTGGGGAACGTCAACGCGGAACTCCTGGTCGCTGACCAGCGCCAGCAGCTCCGAGGGCGAGGCGACGAGATCGCTGCTGAACGCCCGTCGCGACACCTCGATCTTGGCCGCGCCCGCGCGCCGGTAGCCCTCTGTGAGGATGATGTCTACACGATCGGACACCATCGCCGCCAGGTCGTCCAGCGACCGCTCCTCCTCGACCTTCTCCAGCAGGGCCAGCCGGTCCGCGGCGGAGATGATGACGGCGTCGCTCCCCGCTTCGGCCAGGCGGTAGGTGTCCTTGCCGGGGTGGTCCATCTGGAAGTTGTGCGCGTCGTGCTTGATGGCGGCGACGCGGTATCCGCGGGACTTCAGCTCCCGCACGAGCTTTTCCAGCAGCGTAGTCTTGCCGACACCCGAGTTGCCGACGACGCTGATTACTGGAACGCTCACAAGAGCCTCGCTTCCCAGGATTGCCCTGCGAAGGGAGGGCCGGATGGGTGGCCCGGATGAGGTCCCTTCGCCCTCTCCTCCCAGAATATCTGGGTGCCGAAGGAGATGTCTGTCAGGTAGGGCCGTTACTCATCGTGGGGTTTTCCCCGACAGGCCCGGCGGTGAGCGCATCCGGCCGGGCCCGGCGGCCGCTGTCGGGCTCTGCCCCACAGTCAAATTCATCCGCCGCCCCACACCGGAATAGGACACTGCCCGACAGACAGCGTCACCGAATGGTTTGTACCATCCGTCACAGAAGGGTAGGCCGCATGTCTCATCTCACCCGCCGGACGTTCCTCAAGCTTTCCGCCGGCACTCTCGCCGCCGTGAGCGCGGCCAGCATCCTCGACCTCGCCTTCCTTGAAGAGATCACGGACATCCCCAACCCCCTGGAGTCGTACCCTGACCGGGGCTGGGAGAAGGTCTACCTGGACCAGTACCACTACGACGACAGTTTCACGTTCATCTGCGCCCCCAACGACACCCATAACTGCCGCCTGCAGGCCTTCGTCCGCAACGGCATCATCACCCGCATGGAGCAGGCCTACGACGCGGGCGAAGTGGACGACCTCTACGGCAACAAGCTGACGCCCATCTGGAACCCCCGCGGCTGCCTGAAGGGGATGACCTACGTGCGGCGCATATACGGGCCGTACCGCGTCAAGGAGCCGACCATCCGCAAGGGCTGGAAGGAGTGGGCGGACGCCGGCTTCCCCGCGGGAGCGGACGGCCTGCCGCCGCAGCAGTATTTCCGTCGCGGGGAGGATGCCTGGGCGCAGGTGAGCTGGGACGAAGCGAACGACTACATCGCCCGCGGCCTCCTCCACATCGCCGATAAGTACGCGGGCGAGGACGGCCACAAGCTCCTGCGGGCGCAGGGCTACCCGGAGCCGATGATCGAGGCGACGCACGGCGCCGGCACCCAGGTGCTGAAGATCAGGCCCGGAATGTCGCTCCACGGCGCCCTGCGGCTGCAGGCGCTCAAGCGCTTCTCCAACATGCTGGCGATGTACGACGCCAGGCAGCGCGGCGTCGAGCCCGAGGAGGCGCTGGGCGCCCGCTCCTGGACCAACTACGACTGGCACGGCGACCTCCCGCCCGGCCACCCGATGGTGACCGGCGTCCAGACTCACGACGACGACCACAACAACTTCCGTCACACCAAGCTGTTCATCATGCAGGGCGTCAACTTCGTGGAGAACAAGATGGCGGACGCCCACTGGTGGATCGAGACGATGGAGCGGGGCGGCAAGATCGTCGTCATCGCCCCCGAATACAGCCCCGCTTCGACGAAGGCCGACTACTGGATCACCCTGCGCCCCGGCACCGACCCCGCGCTGATCCTGGGCGTCACCAACATCCTGATCCAGGAGAAGCTCTATGATGAGCCGTTCGTCAAGAAGTTCACCGACTTCCCCCTGCTGGTGCGGCTGGACACCCTGAAGCTCCTCCGCGCCTCGGACATCATCCCCGGTTACAAGAACGTCGAGCTGAAGGGCTACAGCGTCACGACCCAGAAGATCGACCCCAAGCTGCGCGAGAAGTGGGGCGACTTCGTGGTCTGGGACGCCGCCGGCGGCAAGCCCCACGCCATCACACGCGAGAACGTCGGCGATGAGCTGGACGTCGACCCGGCCCTGGAGGGCAGCTTTAACGTCCGCACCGTGGACGGAAAGCGTGTCCAGGTGAAGACCGTGTTCCAGCTCTACAAGGAGCTGTGCGCCGAGTACGACCTGGACACGACGTTCGAGATCACGGGCTCCCCGAAGGAGCTGATCCAGCGCCTGGCGAACGACCTGGCGACGATCAAGCCCGCCTGCGTCCACACCGGCGAGGGCGTAAACCACTACTTCCACTGCGATATCACCACCCGCGGCACCTTCCTCTGGATGGCGCTCACCGGCAACCTCGGTCAGCCGGGTACGGGCGTCGGCCACTGGGCGGGCAACTACAAGTTCTCGGTGTTCAACGGCCTCCCCGCCTACAACACCGAGGACCCGTTCAACATGAACCTCGACGATAACGCCGACGGGCAGGAGATCGCCGTCAAGAAGCACTACAAGCCGGAGAACGTCGCCTACTGGAACTACGAGGACCGGCCGCTGATCGCCAAGGGCAAGATGTTCACCGGCAAGACGCACATGCCGACGCCCACCAAGCTGCAGTGGACCGCCAACGTCAACCTGCTGAACAACGCCAAGTGGGCGTACAACATGGCCGCCAACGTCGACCCCAAGGTCGAGATGATCGTGATAAACGAGTTGGAGTGGACGGGCTCCTGCGAGTTCGGCGACATCGTCCTGCCGGTGGAGAGCTGGGCGGAGCTCAGCCTGCCGGAGATGACCGCCTCCTGCTCCAACCCGTTCCTCCAGACCTGGAAGGGTGGCATCGACCCGCTGTTCAACTCCCGCAACGACGCCACGATCATGGCCGGCGTGGCGGAGAAGATCAGCGAGATTACCGGCGACGGCCGCTTCCGCGACTTCTTCAAGTTCATCCTGGAGGACCGTGCGGAGGTCTATCTCCAGCGCATCCTGGACGGCGGCACTACCACCCGCGGCTACAAGATCAAGGAGCTGCTGGACCAGGACCGCGCCTCCCTGATGCTGTTCCGGACCTACCCCCGCATCCCCGGCTGGGAGCAGATCAACGAGTCCAAGCCGTTCTACAACAAGACCGGCCGCATCGAATTCTACCGCGATGAGGACGAGTTCATAGAGTACGGCGAGAACCTGATCGTCCACCGCGAGCCGGTGGAGGCGACGCCGTACCTGCCGAACGTCATCGTCGCCCGCCACGACGCGATCCGCCCGAACGACTACGGCATCTCCCCCGCCTCGATCGACGCGGACGAACGATCGGTGCGCAACATCAAGATGCCGTGGTCGGAAGCCAAGAACAGCGTGAACCCGCTGTGGGAGCAGGGGTACCGCTACTACTGCCTCACCCCCAAGTCGCGCCACACCAACCACTCGTCCTGGGCGGTCACGGACTGGAACTGGATATGGTCCAGCAACTTCGGCGACCCCTACCGGCGCGATAAGCGAGCGCCGGGCGTCGGCGACCACCAGATACACATCAACCCGGAGGACGCTCGCGAGCTGGGCATCGAGGACGGCGACTACGTCTACGTGGACGCCAACCCGGAGGACCGGCCGTACAAGGGCTGGAAGGAAGACGACCCCTTCTACCACGTCTCCCGCCTCATGCTCCGCGTCAAGTACAACCCCGCCTACCCGCGCGGCGTCACCATGATGAAGCACTCCGCCTTCATGGCCACGCCCAAGTCCGTGCGCGCGCACGAGACCCGTAAGGACGGACGCGCCCTCTCCGAGGACACCGGCTATCAGTCGAGCTTCCGCTACGGCTCTCAGCAGAGCATCACCCGCGGCTGGCTGCAGCCGACGATGATGACGGACTCCCTGGTACGCAAGAACGTCGTCGGCCAGATCATCGGCGAGGGGTACGAAGAAGATGTTCACTCGCCCAACACCTGCCCCAAGGAGACGCTCGTGCGAATCGTGAAGGCGGAGGACGGCGGCCTCGGCGGCAAAGGCCGCTGGCAGCCCGCCGAGTCCGGCTTCTGCCCCGGCAACGAGAGCGAGGCGATGGTCAAATACCTCGCCGGCGGCTACGTGGAGATCGATTAGCATGGCCGACAAGAAGCTCGAGCAGGACGACCCGTTCGAGATGGTGGGAGTGGTGCTGCCCGAGGTGATGGACGACGCCGCCCTCACCGAGATGGCCTGCTGCTTTGTGGAGGAGCTGGCCCGGATGGGCTACGGCCGCGAGAAGCTGATGCGGGTCTTCCGCGACCCGTTCTACAAGGGGCCGCACGACGTCTACCGGTCCAAGGGGGAGGAGTTCGTGAGGGCGCTCGTTGACCAGGTGCCGGCGCTAGAGACGGAGGGGCGCGATGGCTAAGGTTCCCAACTGGCAGCTCGGCCGGGAGATGAGCTACCCGTACGAGAAGCCGGCGGCGGCGGGCAAACAGTTCTCCGCCGTGTTCAACATCAACCGCTGCATCGCCTGCCAGACCTGCACTATGGCTTGCAAGTCCACCTGGACGTTCTCACAGGGGCAGGAGTTCATGTGGTGGAACAACGTGGAGTCCAAGCCCTACGGCGGCTACCCCCAGCACTGGGACATGAAGACGCTGGCGCTGCTTGAGGAGGCGGACCCCGGCGGCCAGAAGTGGGACGCCGGCAAGAAGGACCCGCTTAACGCTCCCTACGGTGTCTACAACGGCCTCACCGTCTTCGAGGCGGCGGAGCAGCTCAAGACCGGGCAGGCGGCCATCGGCTACATCCCGACAGACGCGGAATGGAGCGTCCCCAACATCCACGAGGACACCTCCACGGTGTTTTCGCCGCAGGGCGGGCAGATCCCGGAGCACCAGACCTGGTTCTTCTACCTCCAGCGTATCTGCAACCACTGCTCGTACCCGGCCTGCCTCGCCGCCTGCCCGCGCAAGGCGATCTACAAGCGCGAGGAGGACGGCATCGTCCTCGTCGACCAGTCGCGCTGCCGCGGCTACCGCAAGTGCGTGGAGGCCTGTCCCTACAAGAAGGTGATGTACCGCGGGAACACCCGCGTCTCCGAGAAGTGCATCGCCTGTTACCCGCGCGTGGAGGGGACCGATCCCCTAACCGAAGGCGAGCCGATGGTCACGCGCTGCATCTCGGTCTGCGTGGGCAAGATCCGCCTCCAGGGCTGGGTCAACGATGAGAAGAGCCCGATCAACTTCCTGGTCCATAAGGAGAAGGTGGCGCTGCCCCTGTATCCCCAGTTCGGCACTCAGCCCAACGTCTACTACATCCCGCCCCGCTGGGTCCCGCGGCAGTACCTGCACCAGATGTTCGGCCCCGGCGTCGAGGAAGCGCTCGCAAAGTACGCGAACCCCTCGCCCGAGCTGCTCGGCGTCCTCCAGCTGTTCGGCGCCACCCAGAAGCTTCTGGCGTCCTACGAGATCACGGAGGACGAAGCGATTGGCTTCAACACAAGCGGCCGCGAGATCGTGCGAGTGCCGATCGTCGAGCCGGTGATCGTGCGGCCGCCGGAGAGGCTGAACATCACGTGAGCGCGAAGGTCTCGAAGGGGCGGGCGATGCGGGCGGCGCTGGCCCGCGCCCAGGCGTACGGGCTGCTGGCACGCGCCTTTGGCCGGCCGGACGCTTGGTTTGAGGCCGATGTGGTCGATGGTTCCTTCGGGGAAGCGCTGGCGGAGGCGCTGGCGGCCCTGGACCACCCGGAGCTCGCCGCCGCGGCCGCCGGCGCCGGCGGTGGAGCGGAAGGCCCGCTCGCCGACGAGTTCGTCCGCCTGTTCAACCCCTCCGTGCACGCCAACTGTCCGCCCTACGGAACGGAGTACACGGCCGCCCACGTGTTCATGAGGACGCAGCAGCTGGCCGACGTCGCCGGCTTCTACCGCGCGTTCGGCCTGCGTGTCGCCGCCAACTTCCGCGAGCGGCCTGACCACATCGCGACGGAGCTGGAGTTTATGCAGGTGCTGGCGCTGAAGGAAGCGCGGGCGCTGGCGAGGAGGGAACGCGCGCACGCGGGGATCTGCCGCCGGGCCCAGGCCCGGTTCCTGGACGAGCAACTGGGGCGCTGGCTGGCGCCATACGCGGCGAAGCTCGCCGCCCAGGACGGCGAGGGCTTCTACGCCCGCGTAGCCGGCCTGGCCAGGGACCTCGTGGCGAAGGACGCAGCTCAGCTGGGAGTGGAACCTCAGATCGGAATCCTGCCGCGGGTTGCGGAGCCGGTCTCCGAAGGCGACTCGCCTGGGCGAGAGCCCGAGCTCGCCTGTCCCACGCCGGGAGGTGGCGCAGATGAGCCGCGTTAATCCGCGGCTCGCCGGGCTCGCCCTGCTGGCCGGCGTTCTGGCCGTCGCCGCCCTCCTGACCCAGCTCGACCTGCGCCTGGCCAGCTCCCAGGCCATCACCCTCGCCGCCAAGGAGACCGCAGCCGAGGTGCCCCTGGACGACCCGGTCGCCCGCGTGTGGGACAGCGCCGAGCCGGTGGAGATACCGCTCAGCGCCCAGAACGTCACAACCCCGCAGGGGGGCGGCGGCATCCGCGCCGTCACCGTCCGCGCCCTGAACGACGGCGAGCGCATCTACTTCCGGCTGGAGTGGTCGGACGCGACGCAGGACGTATCGGCGTTCGCGCCGCAGGACTTCCGTGACGCCGCGGCCATCCAGTTCCCGGGCAGCGGCGTCTCCACCCTGCCCTCGTTCTGCATGGGCCAGGCCGATGGTCGCGTGAACATCTGGCAATGGAAGGCCGACTGGCAGGCCGACATCGACCGCGGCTTCGTGAACGTGCCGGAGGCCTATCCTAACGCCGTGGCCGACTACTATCCGTTCAAGAACGAAGACCTGTTCTATTCCGGCCGCGCCGCCGGAAACATCCTTTCCCAGCCGGAACGGAAGACGCCGGTGGAGAACCTGGTGGCTGCGGGATTCGGCACGCTCACCACCGCCGAAGAGCAGCCGGTCGCCGGAAAGGGCATCTGGCAGAACGACAAGTGGTACGTCCTGTTCGCAAGGGAGCTCGATGCGGGCGGAGACTACACGCCCTTCAAGCCGGGGCAGACGACCAACGTGGCGTTCGCCGTCTGGGACGGCGCCGCCGGCGAGCGCGACGGCCTGAAGTCCGTATCGCAGTTCGCCGACCTGAAGGTGGAGGGCGTGGCGAAACCGGAGAGCAAGAGCGGCGGCGTGGTCTGGGTGTTCGTCATGGCCGGCGTGGTCATCGTCTTCATGGGCATGGCCTACGCGCGCCTCCGCGCCGGCCAGGAGGAGCGATAGCGTGCAGAAGAGCGCCGCGGCCGCGCGGACGCCCGCCCATCTGGCCGCGCCCCCGGCAACCGCCGCCCTGACCCTAGAGTCGCTGGCGCCGTACGCGCTCTGGACGCTGCTGGCGGCCGGCCTGGGCGAGCTGTTCATGTACCGCATGCTCAGCCGCATCGGCGTGCACATCCCCAAGGAAGGGATCGTGCTCGACGTCTACAACGCGCTGGTTCGCACGGGTTCGTTCGCGTTCAACGTCTCCTCCGTCGCCGTCTTCCTGGCGCTTGGCCTGCTGGCCTACGCCTCAGCGCGGCGATGGGGCAGCCGCCAGCCGCTGCGAGCGGCGACGCCGGCGCTGATTGCGGCGTTCGGGGCGATCAGCCTGATCTTCGCTTTCGTCGATGAGGGCGAGTCCGCCAAGCTCGCTTACGGCGCCTTCTCGGCGGGCCTGATGATCGCCCTCGCCGCCATCTCCTGGACGGACGGCCGCAGCGATCCCTTCCGGAAGGCCACGGTGGGGATGATCGTGCTGGCGTACCTGTTCGCCCAGTACTACACCCTTTCGAACCAGGCGTACCGCGCCCTCGACCTGACGGCGGCGCCACCGCAGACGGCGCGGGCGCTGGAGATGGCCGAGCTCCTGGTGGTGGCGACCGCGCTACTGGCGTTCTGGCGCTGGTCAGGCGTGCGCGCCGGGCTGAGCTGGCGTCCCTCCCCGGTCCAGCTCGGCGTGGCCGGTCTGCTGGTCTTCGCCTTCCTCGGCGCTTACCGGGGAGAGGACTCCTCCACGGCGGCGATCCTATCGCTCTGGACGGTAGGGCTCACGCTGTACCTGCCGCTGCCGGTCTACGCCCTCGCCCTGGGACTCTACGGCGCCGCCCTCGTCGCCTGCCTGGGCCGCGCCCGCCGCGACCCGGCGTTCCTGCCGGACGCCATCGCCCTGGGGCTGCTGCCAGTGGCCGGGCTCACCCTGGACCTCACCTATCAGCACCTGGTCGCCCTCGTCGCCCTGCTCCTCCTCGTCCAGCCGTCGCTCGCGCCGGGCGACGCCCACGACGCCGTTCTCGCCGCCTGAGCGAACGAGCGGCCTTGACCTGCCCGCGCCGACGGGTTAGCCTGCGCCCCGTACCCACAGGAGGCTCATCGCATGGACCCTGAAGGCAAAGTGGCGATCGTGACGGGAGGGAGCTCCGGCATCGGCCGGGCGACGGCGATCGCGCTGGCGGCGGCGGGCGCCTCGGTCGTCGTCGCCGACGTCAACGCTGAAGGCGGCGCGGAGACCGTATCGCTCATCGAGCAGGCGGGCGGGAACGCGGCGTTCGTGAAGTGCGACGTGACGAGCCGCGACAGCCTTGAGGGGGCGGTGGCGTTCGCGGAGCGGACGTACGGAGGGCTGGACATCCTGCACAACAACGCGGGGATCGGAACGCCGCCGCCCCGCTACCCGGACGCGCCGCCGGAGCGATGGGAACAGACGCTTGCCGTCGACCTGTGGTCGGTGATCGCCGGGACGCAGGCGGCGGTGCCCGCGCTGCGACGCCGCGGCGGCGGCGTCATCATCAGCACCGCCTCCATGGCCGGGATCATCCAGTATCAGCCGGACCCGATCTACGCCGCCGCCAAGCACGCCGTCGTCGGCCTGACCAGGGCGCTGGTCTTCCTGAGAGACGAAGCGAACATCCGCGTGAACTGCATCTGCCCGGGCGTGGTGGACACGCCGCTGCTAACGAGCGGACTGGAGGAGCTGACGCCGGAGCAGCGCGCCCAGCGCCAGGCGATTCTGGGTCAGATGCCCCTGATCCAGCCCGGCGAGGTCGCGGCGGCGGTGCTGGAGCTGGTCCGCGACGACTCCCTGGCCGGCGAGGCGATGGGCATCATGTACGGACGGCCGCCGCGGCTGATCCCGCCGGCGGTGGCGTTCTCCCGCGATCCCAGCCAGCAGCTGCCGAGCTCGCGCGCGGACTAGAAGGGACAGCGAATGGTCGCCTGCGTTCACGTCGCCCGGATCCTGCCGGGAAAGAGGGAGGAGTTCGCCCGCCAGCTCAAGGAGAGCTTCGAAGCGGGGCGAGAGGCCCTGAAGGCGTTCGGATTCACACGCATCGTCTCGTTCACGACACCGGAGGCGAGCGCCGACGGCGAGGCGCTGCTGGTCACCGTGTACGAAGCGGACGACCCCTCGGTAGTCGAGCGGTTCTACACGCTGGAGCCGGTGATCGAGCAGGAGCGACCGGCGCACGGCGTCCTGGTCGCGCCCCACGGCCACGACGGCGTGCCGAAGAACGTAGCGTTCGTGGACATCGACCTGCGGACTCCATGACCGCTCACCCTGTCGCCGGAGGCGACTCGCCTGGGCGAGAGCCTGTCGAAGGGTGGGCTAGTACCCCGCTCATGGTTCGACAGGCTCACCACGAGCGGATCTAATCCCAGGCAAGGAGAAAATCATGGGAAGGCTGGACGGCAAGGCAGTCATCGTCACGGGCGCCAGCCGCGGCATCGGCGCCGAGATCGCGCGCACGTTCGCCGCGGAGGGCGGCCGCGTGGTCTGCGCCGCGCGCACCCTCCACGAGGGCGACCACCCGCTGGAGGGCTCCCTGGAGCGAACGGTCGAGGCGATACGGGCCGCGGGCGGGGAGGCGACGCCGGTGGCGGTGAACATCTCCGAGCCGGAGGAGTGCGAGCGGTTGGTGAAGGCCGCTCGAGAGGCGTACGGGCGGGTTGACGTGCTGGTGAACAACGCGGCGCTGACCTACTTCCTGCCGGTAAAGGACTACCCGCTCAACAGGTGGATGCGCTCCTGGGCGGTGAACTTCCACGCCCCGTTTATCCTCAGCCAGCTGGCGCTGGGGGACATGATTCCGCGCCGCAGCGGCAGCATCGTCAACATCTCCTCGGGGGCTGCGATAGGGCCGGGGCGCGGCCCGTACCCGGAGCCGCGAACGGGGATCGGCGGCGCCTGCTACGGCGCCGAGAAGGCGGCGCTGGAGCGGTTCACCCAGGGGCTGGCGCAGGAGGTGTACGAGTACGGCATCTCCGTCGCCTGCGTCTCGCCCTCGCAGGTGGTGCCCACGCCGGGCACCGTGCACCACCGGCTGGTGACCGGGCTGGACGACCCCAGCGGCGAGCCGCCGCAGCTGATGGCGAAGGCGGCGTTGCTGCTGGCGACCGAGCCGCTGGACAGCGTGACCGGCCGCGTCACCTACAGCCAGCTGCTCCTCAAGGAGTACGGCTGGCTGGATGAGGCGAAGGGGATTGGCGTGGACGCGGACCGGCCCGTCGGCAGCGGCTACAGCCGCATGTGACCGCCCGGCTTTGACGGGCCACCGCCGGCGGCGTATCATTGCCGCACGATGGAACAACAGATACGCTTCTGCACCACCTCTGACGGCGTCCGCATCGCCTACGCCACTGTGGGTGAAGGGCCGCCGCTGGTGCGCGTCCTGGGCTGGTTCACCCACCTGGAGTACGAGTGGAAGACACCGCTCTGGCGGCCGACGATAGAAGGGCTATCCGCCAGCCATAAGCTCGTTCGTTATGACGGCAGAGGCACCGGCCTCTCCAACCGCAGCGTCGAAGGGTCGACTCTCGAACAATGGGTTAGTGATCTGGAAGCTGTAGTGGACGCGGCGGGGCTGCAACGCTTTGCGCTGCTAGGAATATCCCAAGGCGGACCCAGCGCCATCGTCTACGCCCTCCGCCACCCGGAGCGGGTGAGCCACCTCATCCTCTACGGCTCCTGGGCCAAGTGGCCGCATCCACAGGAGACCGAGGAGGACCGCCAGTTCTTCGATTCTATGCTGACCCTCGTGCGTCTGGGCTGGAGAAACCCGCCGACGCGGCAGATGTTCACGACCATCTTCATCCCCGGCGCCAGCGCGGACCAGATGCGCTGGTTCAACGAATTCCAGGCAGCCTCAGCATCTCCCGAGAATGCAGCGCGTCTCCTGGAGGCGTTCAGCAAGACGGATGTCAGCGGCGAGGCGGCGAGGCTGCGTGTGCCCACGCTTGTGCTCCACAGACGTGACGACAGAGCATGCCCCTTCGACGGCGGCCGCGAACTCGCTTCGCTGATTCCCAACGCCCGTTTTGTGCCTCTGGAAGGCGACAACCACCTCTACCTCGACGGGGAGGAAGGGATTCGGGACTTCCTCCAGGCGATCGAGGAGTTCGTGGGGCCGGGTGAGCAGGCCACCGACGAAGCGCCCGCAGCATCCCCCTCCGGCCTCGTCACTATCCTGTTCACGGACATGGAGGGCTCCACATCCCTCACCCAGCGCCTCGGCGACGCCGCCGCGCAGGAGCTGCTTCGTACGCACAACGCCATCATCCGCGACGCCCTCAAGGCCCACGGCGGCTCCGAGATCAAGCACACCGGCGACGGCGTCATGGCCTCCTTCCCCGGCGCATCCAAGGCGCTCGAGTGCGCCATCGCCATCCAGCAGGCCTTCCGGGAGCGGAACGCGTCTCTTCCCGCTCACCCTGAGGCTCTCGAAGGGCGAGCGGAGCCACAACCTTCCGCTCATGCTTCGACAGGCTCAGCACGAGCGGATAGAGGCGTGAGCGCGTCATCAGCGGGTGAGCCCCTGCTCGTCCGCATCGGCCTGAACGCCGGCGAGCCCGTGGCCGAGGACCAGGACCTGTTCGGCACCGCCGTCCAACTCGCCGCCCGCGTCTGCGCCCGCGCCGAGCCCGGCCAGATACTGGCCGCCAACGTCGTCCGCGAGCTCGCCGCCGGCAAGGGCTTCCTGTTCGCCGACCTGGGGGAGGTCGTCCTCCGCGGCTTTGAGGACCCCGTCCGCCTGTACGAGGTGCGCTGCGCCTGACTGCTTGACACCTTTCTCCCCGCACGCCTAGACTAGCTCAAACGCTCCCAGTCCAAGGGAGGACACCATGTTCCTTACTTGGTTCTTTATGTCCCCACTGCGCTTCATATTCGGACTGTTTGGGGGGCTGCTCCTCCTGCTCCTGATCATCATCGGCTGCACGGTCGTCCTCGCCTTCACCGGAGGCCCCGCGCCCTGCACGCCCGGCGACGGGCCGATCACGATAGCCGCCGCCAACGCCGACGCGTTCGACACGAAATGGGATGCGTTCAACGCCAGCCTGGACGGCGGCTCCGCCGCCACGACCAACTTCAACGAAAGCGAGATCTCGTCCCTCGTCGACCGCGAGGTGGGCAGCCCCTTCAGCAGCCCCCGCGTCTGCATCCACGACGGCTACGGAGAGGGTACGGCCACCTTCGAAGTGCTGGGCTTCGACGCCAAGATAAAGGTCAAGGGGAACATGGACCTCACCGGCGCTCACCCTGTCGCCAAGATCGATAACATCGAAGCCGGCAACGTGCCGGACTTCCTGGTCGACGTCGTCAAAGGCCTGGTGGAGGACGCGATCGATGAGGAGACCGGAAAGGTGGACCTGGACCACCCGATGACGCCCACGCTCACCGAAGGCGACGCCAAGCTCGACGGCACGCCCTAGCGCCCCGGCCCTATCGCGCGAGCTTCTCGGCCAGGCGCCGGAACCTCAGGTTCGCCTCGCCCTTCAGCACCCGCCCGTGCCCGAAGCAGGCGACCTCGAACTCAAGCGCCGCCAGCTTGCTGATGCTCTCCTTCGCCTGCTCGCGGTCGGCGGTGAACATGCCGATAGGGAGACTGAGACGGAAGACGTGGGCGGCGGCATCGCCGGCGAACAGGACGCCGCCGTCGCGGGGCAGGAGGAACGACAGGTGGCCCGGCGTGTGGCCGGGAGTGTGCAGCGCCCTGACCCCGCCCGCGATCGCCAGCTCCTCCCCATCCGCGACTTCGACGTCCACCGAGGCGGTCGTTGGGGCCGGGCCAAAGCGCTCCAGCAGCGGTCCGGCGAACTTGCCCAGCAGGCTCGCGGGATTGGGCCCGGGTTGCGGCTGGTCCCCTCTCACGATCGGGCTGTCCAGGGGGTGGACGTATGACTTCGCGCCGGTCGCCTCCATCAGGTCGCCCAGGCTGCCGATGTGATCGATGTGGTGGTGCGTGATCAGGATGTGCCTCAGGTCAGCGGGCCGCCTGCCCACCGCGGCGACGGCGCTCAGGATCGGGCCCTTCTTCTTCGGCAGGCCGGAGTCCACAAGCGTCAGCCCATCGTCGCCGGCGATGAGGAACGCGTTCACGTACCCCATACCGATGGCGTAGACGCCGGGGACGATCTCCTCAGCGACCACCGCCACCCTCCCTCACGGCCCTACAGCCAGGGCGGCAGCAGCCGCTTGGCCAGCAGCCACAGCCGGCCCACAATCGGCGTCTCCGGCGAGAAGTCCTGCGTGATCACCCGCTCCGGCCGCACCACGAGCGTTACCTCGCCGCTCTGCTCGACCGCCTCCCGCGCCGTTCGCAGGTAGAACGCCCCTCCCACGGCGCCGAGATAGCGCCGCGCGATGGCGGCGTCCAGCCCTTCCTTCTCCAGCTCTATTGAGGCGCGTCCCTGGATCGTCACGCTCTTGTACGGCGGCCGCTCGTCCTGAATGCAGATCGTTACCCGCTGGTCGCGACGCGCGTTCCTGGCCTTGATGCTCTCCACCCCGGTGCGCATGTAGAGCGCCCCATCCTGGTACAGGTACCAGATAGGCGTCAGCACCGGCTGGCCGTCCGGCCCCAGCGTCGCCAGCACCGCCACGTGACGGCCGGCCAGAAACCGCTCCCACTCGGCGCGACTCATTCGTTTGGGCATGGGCGACTGGAAACGTATCAGGCGAGCGTAGCGGCTGTCAACGCCGGCCGGCCGGGGGCGGTAACAGCCCGCCACAGCGCGGCGTCCTAGCTTGTGAAATGGGGCACCCGTTCCGTCATTCTGCCCAGAGCGCCAGCGACTGGCGCCCAGCTGCCGCTGTCGCCGTCGTGGCCATCCAAGGCTCGCACCTGCTCTGGACCCTCGTCCCTCCTCTGGAGGGCGCCGCGCAGCACTGGGCCGCGAACCTATTCGTTGATTTCAGCGTCCTCATCGCCTTCGTGCTCGTCGCCGCCACGGCCCTGCGCTACCGAGGCTCGCGCCTTGGCCTCGCCTGGTCGCTGCTCGCCATCGGGCTGGCGCTCAACGTCTTTGCGGAGGTGTCATACTCAGCGCAAGACCTGACGCTGGGCGATGATGTGCCGTTCCCGTCCGTCTCAGACGTCGGCTACGTGGCCGCCTACGGCCCTACGCTGCTGGGCCTCCTCATGATGCCGCAGGCCCCGTTCAGCGCCATGTCCCGCGTGAAGCTCGGGCTCGACGCCCTGGTTGTGACGCTCTCGCTGGCTGTTCTGAGCTGGTTCCTGATCATCGATAAACTCCTCAACGGCACCGGGGAACCGCTTCGAGCCCAGGCCCTCGGTGTCTTCTACCCGTTCGCAGACATTGCGGTGGTCTTTGCGGCGTTCGTGCTGGTCGCCCGCGCCGGCGGCGGCAGGTTCGCCCTGGCGTTCGGCCTGCTGGCCGCCGGTTACGTCGCCACCGCCTTCGCTGACAGCGTCTACGCCTACCTGACAGAGACCGGATACTCGATAGGGAGCTACGCCGACATTGGCTGGGTGGCGGGGTACAGCCTCATGTCCCTCGCCGCGCTGGCGGCGTTGCACCCGATGGCCGCCTACGAGCCGCGAACGCGCCAGGCGGAGCCCGTGCCGGCCACATGGCCATCGCTCGTCCCCTACGTGGCGGTAATGCCGCTCGCTATCCTCCTTCTGGACAGGACCGGAGGCAGTGGCGCTGGCACCACCCTCACGGCCGGATTCCTTGCGGTGCTGGCGCTCATCATCATGCGCCAGGTGCTGGCCAACTACGAGAACATCCGGCTGAACAGCGAACTCCGCGACCTCAACGCCAACCTCGATGTCCGGGTCCGGGAGAAGACGCTGGAGCTCCTGCGGCGTCCGCGGCAGGCGGGCGAAGGCGGCGGCTCCACCGTGACCCGCCCCAACGGCGCCGACGAGCCGATGGGTGACATGCGCCCCGTCCACAGAGATTGAGCGCGGCCAGCGGCGGCGCTGCCGGTTGACAGTTAGAACAAATCGCCTAAACTTGGAGCGACGGCCCCGCTCCCGCTCCCGTCCGCCGTCCTTTCGACCGCCCGGCAGGCGAGGACATTGGCTCTCACCTATCGCATCGACCCCTGGGCCACCGAATACGAGTCAGCCCTCCAGTTCGACGATGAGCCGGATGAGGGGAGGACGGAAGTCCCCGTTCGCGTAGACGTAGAGCTGGACGAATGGCGGCTGGTCGTCCCCGAGTTCACCCCTCTCCCCTCGCCCGTCGCCTTCATCGACGGCGTCCAGCGGATCGAGCTGCGCGTCCTCACCGATAACGACGGCGCCCGCGTGTTCGGTGCCTTCGCCTCGCTTGGCGTCGGCGCGGTGTTCGCCGCCGAGGGAGAGCCGCGCCTCTCTCCGGAGCGGCCGTACCGCGCCCTCGCCCTCTCCTCCGGCGCCAGCGATTCCCCCCGCACCGTGCCCTGCGGCAGCACCTCGCTCGTGTTCGAAGTGCAGTCCGGGCCCAGCACCGGCTACCCCGGCGTCAGGGAGGCGCTAGACCAGTACCGCCGCGACTGCGAGGCGCGGCTGGGCCGTACGCTGCTGGAGCAGGGCCACCCGCTGGTGATCGCCGATGGGCGGCTGCGCTTCGCCCCCGCCGGCGGCTCCGCCGTTGGGCTGACGAAGACACTGCACCAGCGCTACCTGGACGCACCCCGGTCAGACCTTCTGGCGGAGCTCCGCCCGGGCACGCGCACGCCGCTGTTCGAGATCCACTACAAGGACGCGCTATACTCCTGGTACACCCGCCTGGCGGAGCCCGGCCCCGTCGATCACGACCTGGCGGGCGTCGTGCGGCTGGAGACGATGGCGTCCGCCGGCATCGAGGCGGCGGTGCGGCTGGCGGACCTGACGACGGTGCACCTGCCGCGATTCGCTTCGTCGCCCATCTGGGACGCCCGCGCCCCCCAGAACCTCTACCCGTTCGCCGCCCTGGAGCAACGCCTGCGACATGAGCTCGGCGACCACCTGTGGGTGCGCCGCGCCATCGAAGCCTACATCATTGGAGGTGCCCCGTGAACGGAGACCCGCGTAGCGAAGTCGGCCGCGTCATCGGCACCCGCGACTCCCAGCCGCTGGAGTTCTGGGTCGGCGTCTCGCCGGAGAGCTACCTCCAGCTCGACGACGTCATCGCCGTGAGCACCGCGGTGCCGGAGCGCGGCGAGGTCACCCTCTACGGGCTGGTGGACGACGTGCGCGCCTTCTACGAGGGCGCCAAGTTCGATTCGGACGTGTTCCGGGTACAGGACGGCGTCCTCCCCGTCGGCGTGGCCACTATCGCCCACGTCTCCGTTACGCGCGTAGAGCCGGAGCTGTTCGTGCCGCCCCGCCCGGGCCAGCCCGTCCGCCGCGCGACCGGCGAGGAGCGCGACAAGGCGCTGTACTTCGACAGCATGACGAACCGGTTCGCCATCGGCCTCGCCCGCGACGGCGAGCCGCTGTGGGGCAACCTGGACTTCGTAGACGGGACGCGGGGCGCTCACGTCAACATCTCCGGCATCTCCGGCGTGGCCACCAAGACCTCCTACGCCCTGTTCCTCCTCTACGGCCTCTTCCACAGCGACGTCCTGGGCGCCGACCGAACGAACTCCCGCGCCATCATCTTCAACGTGAAAGGGGAGGACCTGCTGTTCCTGGACAAGCCCAACGCCCGCCTGAGCGAGAAGGAGGCCGAGAAGTACGGCGCGCTGGGCCTGCCCGCCGGCCACTTCCAGGACATCAGCCTCTGGGCGCCCGCCTCCCGCAGCCCCATCGGCGAGCCGGTGCCGGACACCGGCTCCCGTCAGGAAGGCGTCACCCCCTACTTCTGGTCGCTGCGCCAGTTCTGCCAGGAACGGCTGCTGCGCTTCCTGTTCGCCGAGGCCGACTCGGAGGCGTCCCAGATCGGCTTCGCGGTGACCGTCGCCGAGCGCTACCTGGAGACGAAGACGGACGGCCAGCACGGCCGCGGCTGGATCGAGATCGACGGTCAGCGATTGACCGACTTTTACGACCTGGTCTCGCACATCACCGACAACGCGGACGCCGTGTTCGGTGGCTCCCGCGTCGCCCAGGCGACGCAGGAGGCGTTCATCCGCCGTCTCCACGCCGCCGCCGAGGCGGCCGGCCATCTCATCCGCCGCACCGACACGGAGGAGGAGGAGACGCGCTACCGGATCGACTGGCGGGCGGGGCAGATCAACGTCATCGACATCCACAACCTGCCCGACCGCGCCAAGCGGTTCGTCGTCGGTGTCGTGCTCAAGCAGATGCTCGCCGATAAGGAGCGCACCGGCCAGCGCCGTCCGCTGGCGTTCGTCGTGCTGGACGAGCTGAACAAGTACGCCCCCGCCGAGGGGT
>JAUYGU010000004.1 GCA_030690405.1 Dehalococcoidia bacterium
CAACGGCGGCTCGTCGGCCAGCAGCAGGGCCAGCTTGGCGTTCCCCTCCGCGTGGTCGGCGATTCGCTCCAGATCGACGATGATGTGAAGAACGGCCACTATCGTGCGCAGGTCGCTCGCCAGGGGCTGCTGGGTGGCGACGAGCTCCAGGCACTTCTCCTCCGTGTTGTAGCGCTTCTCGTTGATCTTGAGGTCGTCGGCGATGATCTGGCGGGCCAGCTCTACGTCGCGGTCCTTCAGGGCATCCATGGAGCGCTCGATGGCCGCCTCTGCCATGGTGGCCAGGACGAGCATGTCGTCCTGTATCTCCGTAAGCTGGCGCTCGAACGCCGTCCTCGTCATGGCGTCCTACCCGAACCGCCCGGTGATATAGTCTTCAGTGCGCTTGTCCTTCGGGTTGGTGAACAGCTCCCGGGTGGGTCCGTACTCTACCAGGACGCCGCTGCGGTTCTCGTCCATCATCATCATCATCGTGTAGTCAGACACGCGCGCGGCCTGCTGCATGTTGTGCGTGACGATGACGATGGTGTAGTTGCGGGCGAGGTCTCTCATGAGGTCCTCGATCTTCAGCGTGGCGACGGGGTCCAGGGCGGAGCACGGCTCGTCCATCAGGATGATGTCCGGCTCCGTGGCCAGGGCGCGGGCGATGCACAGCCGCTGCTGCTGGCCGCCGGACAGCTTCAGCGCGCTCTCGCGTAGCTTTTCGCCCACCTCATCCCAGAGGGCGGCGCGCCGCAGGGAGCGCTCAACGATCTCATCCAGGCTTCCCCGGAACCCGTTGATGCGCGGCCCGAAGGCGGCGTTCTCATATATCGACTTGGGGAACGGGTTCGGCTTCTGGAACACCATGCCGATGCGCCGGCGCACGTCCACGGGGTCCAGGCCGTTGGCGTAGACGTCTTCGCCTTCGAAGATGACTTCGCCCTCCGCGCGAAAGCCGGGCAGCAGGTCGTTCATGCGGTTGATGCAGCGCAGGATGGTGCTCTTGCCGCAGCCTGAGGGGCCGATGATGGCCGTGATCCGGTTCTGCGGCACCGCGAAGCTGATATCGTTGAGCGCCTGGAACGTCCCGTACCAGACGTTCAGCCCCCGCACCTCCACGATGTTGCGCTCGGACCCAGCGTCCGGCTCCGGTCGCCCGGCCTCGGGCTTGACGAACTGGCGCGCGTCTACCAATAGCGGTGCCCTTTCCGTGGTCATCTTATCACTCCCTCAGACGGCGCTGGAACCGGTGTCGCAGGACGATGGCGATTGAGTTCATGAGCAGCAGCACGGCCAGGAGGACGATGATCCCCGCCGCGGCGGCGGCATGAAACGCCTCCTGTGGTCGCGAGATCCAGTTGAATATCTGGATAGGCAGGACGGTGAAACGGTCCATAGGCCCGGAGGGCGTGAAGGGGACGAACAGGAGGGCGCCGATCATCAGCATAGGCGCTGCCTCGCCCAGGGCGCGGGAGAGCGCCAGGATGATGCCGGTAAGTATGCCCGGCAGGGCCGCTGGAAGCACCTGGCGCCAGACCACCTGCCAGCGCGTCGCCCCCAGCGCGAACGCTCCTTCCCGGTACGACGGTGGTACAGCCCGGACCGCCTCCTGGGAGGCGATGATGATCATCGGCAGCACAAGCAGCGCCATCGTCAGCGAGCCGGCCAGCAGGCTGCGGCCCAGCTCCATCTGCCTCACGAAGATCGCCAGGCCGAGCAGGCCGTAGACGATGGACGGCACGCCTGCCAGGTTGGCGATGTTGGTCTGGAGGACGCGCGTTATCCAGTGCTTCGGCGCGTACTCCTCCAGGTATATCGCCGCGCCGATGCCGATTGGGACGGCGAAGACGGCCGTAATCCCCACCATCCAGATGCTTCCCCAGAGCGCCGCCTTTATCCCCGCCTTCTCCGGCCGCGCTGAGGGGAAGCTGTTGATGAAGTCCCAGCTCAGGCGGCCGATGCCTTGAGACATCACGTCTACCAGGAGGACTGCCAGAGCGGCGATGGCGACACCGGCAGCGGCAAGGCACAACACTGCGAA
>JAUYGU010000011.1 GCA_030690405.1 Dehalococcoidia bacterium
GCGGCTGACGCTGACGGGTTAGCCTTCCGGCTGGGCGTGGCTGGCTTCGAGGCCACGGCGAGCGCCGGCGAGACCACCCTTGCCCTCAGGCAGCTTTTCGCGTTCAAGCCTGATGCAATCGTCTTCAATTCCGCCGGCGACCGCCAGCGCGAGCTGTTTCGCCTTCTGGAGACCGTCTCAGATCTTCCCGTCGTGGTCCTCGGCGCTGGAGGCGACGAGGACGAGGTCGTATGGTACCTGGATGCGGGTGCCGCAGATTACGTGGTACGACCTGTGAGCCCGGCCCACCTCTCGGCACGCCTGCGGGTGGTGCTTCGCCATGCCGCCCAGGACATACCGGGAGGAATCATCCAAGTAGGAGACTTGGAGGTCGACCCCGATCGTCACGAGGTGCGACGTAACGGGCGGGTGGTACGAGTGACGCCGACGGAGTTCCAACTACTGCGAGTTCTGGCAGAGCGGGCTGGTCAGCCCTGCTCCCACCGGATGTTGCTGGAGCGCGTCTGGGGCGACGACTTCGCCGCCTGCACACACTACTTGAGCCTGTACATCGGCTATCTGCGGCGAAAACTTGAGGATGATCCAAAGCATCCGCGCCTGCTGGTCACCCACTGGGGTGTGGGCTACCGCCTGCGGGAAGCGCCCGGCAAACGCGGACTTCAGGCGCAGCGGCGGGCAAGGATGGCTACCTCTTGAAAGCCCCGCCAAAGCAGATCCTATTCGTCGCCCTCAAGGCGAGGGAGGCGGGCTCGGTGATGACGCCGCTGCGGACTGCGGGACATCTCGTTTCCCTAATTGAGGAGATCGAATCTGCGGGACCGTTCCTCGCCTCGCACGCGTTCGACCAGGCGGTGGTTCCCGCGCCCATGCTGGAATCCCTCCTCAGGCAGCGCGCGCTGTGGGAGGCGTCTGACGGCGAGGCCTGGCGCAGCTCAACTGCAGGCCTGGCTCACGACCTCCGTTGCCTCTTGAACGCTCTCCGACAGGGCATCGCGGAACTGGACGAGGAGTGCCAACCCCGCCCGGGCGCCGGCGAGGGGCTGAACGAGGTTCGCGGTCGGATATCCACCCTCTCGGAATTCCTCAGCGAACTGATACTCGAGTTCGATAGCGACGCCGACGAAGAGCTGCACACAACCATCGTCGATCTGGAGGAGGTCATTGAGGCCGCATCTGTGACTGTTTGCTCGGACGCCTCCGAAAAGGAGCAGCGGCTGGTCATTGACGTCGATGAGGAGGTGGCCCACATCCGCGCCGACAGCACCAAGTTGAAGCGAGTGCTCGCGAACCTCCTGGACTATGCGGTCCGCCAGACGCCACGTCTGGGCACGGTGACGGTTCGCGCCATGCCTGTGCAGGACGAGTGCGTCATCGGCGTCCTCGACGGCGGCGAGGGCATCACTTCCTCCGAGCTGCGGCGCCTGTTCAGCTCGCCGCTCGGGGTGGTTGGCGTCGTTGGGACGGGTCTGCCGCAGGTCAAGCGGATGGTAGAGCAGCATGGAGGCCGGGTCTGGGTAGAGAGCCAGAAGGACTCCGGCACGACCGTATTCGTGTCATTCCCTCGAGTTCTTACGGCCCGCGGCGGCAGGCCTCGGGTCCGTCAGTAAAGCAGTGGCTAGGTGCATTTTCGCGTGTTTAGACCGATTCTCTTTGCGGCGCTGGCAGGCATCGCCTTCGGTTCCCTCTGGCCTGCCGCGGCAAGAGCCGACCTCGATGGACCCCTCACGGTCCGGATCGATTCCCTGAGCCTGAGCCAGTTTCCAGAAGTTCAGTCTACAGTGACGGTTCTCGACCCGGCGGGGAACCCCGTTGTCGGGCTGCCACCGGAGGCTTTCCAGGCCAGCGCTGATGGCCAGGCCCTGCCTGTACAAGGGGTGGCGAGCGCCACCGACGAAGGCCTCGGAATCGGCGTCGTCCTTGCGATCGATCTCAGCGGGAGCATGGGGGGCCAGCCGCTGGCGGAGGCCAAGCAAGCAGCGAAGGCCCTCATAGACCAGCTCGGGCCGTCTGACCAGGTGGCGATCCTGGGCTTTGACGATACCGTGCGGGTTGTTCAGCCGTTCACCCAAGATCGGCAGCTCCTCATCGGGGCGATCGATAACCTGGCTGCAGGAGGGAACACCGCCCTCTACGAGGCCGTCGCGCGCAGCGTCGAGGTCGCGTCAAAGAACGGGTCGCCTCGACGGGCGGTGGTGCTGCTGTCCGATGGACGTGACGAGGGCACGCAGAGTGGCTTCGATCAGCCGGCGTCACTGGCCGCCGCCAAGCAAGCGGGTGTGCCCATCTTCGCGGTTGGGCTAGGCGAGCGGATCGAGCAGGCCTACCTGGAGGAGCTGGTGCGGACGGCTCCAGGTCAGCTGACGCTGGCGCCGAAGCCGGAGGGCCTCACGGGCCTCTACCAGACAATCGGCGCCATCCTCCGCCACCAGTACGTTGTCACGTTCGACGCGAGTTCTCTTCCCCTGGGCGGCACGCTGGCTCTGCGGATCACGGTCAGCGCTTCGGGCGCCCTCGGTGTGGGGGAGGCATCCCTGCAGATGCCTGCGCCCTCTCCTACGCCGGAGCCATCCCCGCCCAACGTCGTTGCGCCCGCGCCGGTTGCGCCCGCCCCTGAGGAGCAGACGGGGTCGAGCCCCCTGACGTTCCTCCTGCCAGCCGGGGCCGCCGTGGCCCTGGCCGTTCTGGCGGCGCTGTGGTGGAGGCGGCGCCGCAGGCGGCCTCCTTCCGAGCCGGACTTAGGACGGCTGGGTCAGTCCCAGGAGGTCCCGCCCACCCCATCCTCCTCCCCTGCAGCCAAGCCGGAGGTGCGGCCCGAGCCCGCTGAGGCATGGCTGCAGCTGATCACCTCGTCGAGCGATCAGCGGTTCCCGTTGGGCGAAGAGCCCGTGACCATCGGCTACACCTCCGACTGCGCCATACGCCTGCCCAACGGCACAGGCGCCGGCCGCACGGAAAGAGTGCGGGTGTGGCGACGAGAGGGTCGCTACATACTTCACAACCTAACGCGCAACGGCAGCGTCTCGGTGGCAGGCCGACCCGCCGTCTGGGCGGTGCTGGAGCACGGCGATGAGATCCAGCTGGGGCCGTGCCGGCTGGTCTTCATGTTTCACACCGCTCATGGAAGAGAACAGTAGGACACGATTCTAACAATTTTCTATAGGATCTCTTGCACCTTTCCCGCGGCTGCCCGCCTACGATAACGACAAACCCGCGAAGGCGGGATTCTGCCTGCTGGGAAAGGGGGTGAGGTCTCTCCAATAACGGCAGCAACGCTCATTGACAGGTAGGTTCGCCCATTCATCCGACAAGGGAGGAAACAATGTTGTCAGCAATACAGTACGCCCACGCCTGGGTGGTCAGTCACCTGCACCGCGACGAGCGGGGCCAGGACCTCATCGAGTACGCCCTGCTGGGCGGCTTGATCGCCCTAGCCCTCATGGCCGCCGTTTTGCTGCTGAGCGGGGCTATTACTGACATGGCTACCGGGATCGGCAACTGCATCGACTTCTCCGACGCTGTGGGATCGGAGTGCTCCCCCTTCTAACGCGGGGTCACTGAATCGATGCAAGGGCTAAGACGGTGGCAGCGGCGGCTGCCGCTGCCACCGTCACACCCGCAGTGGACGATACGGTGAGACGAACACGAAACGGCTGGAGGAACGGAGAGCGTGGGCAGGCGCTCATAGAGATGGCGCTTGTCCTGCCCCTGATCTGCCTTTTCATCCTCGTCATGGTTGACTTTGGCATCGCTCTGGACCGGCGGGAGGTGCTCCAGCACGCCGTCCGTGAGGGCGCCAGACACGCCGCGGTGGCCGCCGACATCGACGCGATCAAACAGCGCACGGTAGATCAGTCGCAGGGAGTGCTCAGCCTCACTGATGTGAGCGTCTGTTACCTGGACACCAACGGCAACGGCCGGGGTGGCGACCCCGGCGATGACGTGCGGGTCGGCGCCAGCTTCACCTACAGGTTCACCGCCGGCGGCGGGGAGATGCTCACCGCCTTCGGGGTGCCAGTTCCATCCATCGCCATGGACCCGTGGGCCGATATGCGGCTGGAGAACTCGGTGGGGAGCGCCCCGCTTTGCCCTTAGGAGGCGGTCCGATGCGAAACGCAACACGACAGGAAGGGAAGGAGATCGGGCAGGCCCTTATTCTGTGGGTCCTGGCCGCGACCATCATCTTCGCCATTGGCGCCATCACCGTCGACTTCGGCCTGTGGCTGACCGAACGGCGAGGGGCGCAAAAGGACGCTGACGCGGCAACGATGGCGGGGGCCTTCGAGCTCTTGAGTCAAGACTTCGTGAATCTCGCCAACAACAACTTCCCGGCGGTCAAGACGGCGGCCGAGGACGCCGCCTACGAGTGGGCAGACTTGAACGGCGTGGCGGCCCCGGATGTGCACGACCTCGTGGTGGACGACACCGATTGCCTGGGTCCGTCGCCCGTCGTCGACACGGTACAGCTCGCCGCCGAGCACCACACGCGCGCGCTGTTCACCTCCATCTTCGGTCTGGGCGTCCCCCAGATCGGCGCCCCCGCCAAGGCCTGTCTGGGCTCCATCAACACGGCGCACGGGCTACTACCCGTGGGCGTGCAGGTGTCGGGCGTCGACAGTGACTGCTGGGCCGACCTGAGCGTGCCCCCGGACGGTGTGGAGGACCCCCTGTTCGGCCAGGAGTGCACGCTGACCTTCGGCGCCAGTGAGCAGACGTCCGGCGAGGCGGGCCACCTGCGCCTGTTCGACGATGGGAGTTTCGACTGCAGCGGAACGGGCACCGGCGGCGGCAATACATATTTCGATGAGCTAGAATCCGGCGGCGCCAACACGGACTGTCACGTCTACAAGTATTTTCTCGATCCGTCGAAGTCCTGCGACGACGACCCCGGTGGCTGTGTTTATCCCCTTACCGGCGTGGCCCCGGTGCCGCAATCGAATGCGCTCCAGGACCTGATGGCCAGCGAGGGCGAGTGCAATGCCGAAAACAACTCCGGTTCTTCTGACCCCCATGACGAGTTCCTGGAGGTGGTCTACGCCGTGAACGGCGACGCGACGCCTTCGCCGGCAACCCTCTTCGCCCGCTATGAATGCACCAGCCCCCGGCTCGTTTCGCTTATCATCCTTCCCCATTTCGATGTGCAGGGGAACGCTCCCCAACCCATACTCGCCTTCGCTTCGTTCTTCATCAAGGGCTGCGTCAACGCGGACGGCCTGTTCAGTGCCACCTGCGACCTGCCGGGCGGCCAGGGCCAGATCAAGCTGCGCGGACATTTCGTGAACCTGTTGGAGACGGCCGGAGGAGTAGGCCAGATCAGCACGTGGAGTCCCAAACGGATTACTCTTGTGGAGTGAGGAGGATCACCCATGGCCAGGATTCAAGGGCTGACAATTCCGCGAGGCAGCAGGGGGCTGCTCATTCTTGCCCTGATAACCGGCTTGGTGGCAGCCATCCTGGTGTTTGTCGCGTTGAACCAGGGCGGCGGTAGCGACAACGCTAAGACCGAGTCGGCGGTCACCACCTCCGCGGTCGTCGTCGCCGAGTCGGACATCGCCGCCGGCACGACGATCACGGCCGACATGCTGAAAGTGATCGAGGTGCCAAACTCCCTACTGGTAAAGGACGCCTTCTCCGGCACTCAGCGTGTCGTCGGTGAGACGGCCCGCTATCCCATTGCGGCCGGAGAGCAGCTTACCCTTGCGAGAGTGGGGGCGAAGACCGAGGGCGACGGCCTGGCTTTCGTCGTGCCCGCAGGGATGCGTGCGATCGCCGTAAGTGTGGACGAGATCACCGGGGTCGGCGGGCTAATCCTGCCGGGAGACCGGGCAGACGTTATCGCCGTTATTAGCGATCAAGCTGCTGATGCCAACAACCCTGACAGGGTGGTGACGGTGCTTCAAGACGTAGAGGTGCTGGCCGTGGCGCAGAGCGCCCAGGAGCCTGTTCCCGCCGCCGCCGCCGACAACAACGCTGCGACCCAGCCGGAACCGGACGCCTCATCGACCACCAGCGGCCAGCCGCCTGAGAACGCGGCGCCCCAGCCCAGCGCCCACACGGTGACCCTCGCGCTCACTCCCGAGCAGGTCCAACTGCTGGCGCTGGTGCAGGAGGAGGGCAGCATCTATCTCAGCCTGAGGCACTTCGGCGACAAGGCGCAGCCTCAACTGCCTGTAATCGATCTGTCCGCGATCTTAGGCCCCCAGTAACCGCGATGGTCTACCGATTGATGATGGGTGAGCGGCAAGGAGGTACATGATGGCGAGGGTTCCTGAAGTGATGGTGGTGGACCAGGACCCGCAGGCCCGCTTTGAGCTCAAGCGGACGATAAAGCAGGCCCAGTTCGCTGTCGCAGGCGAGGCCGCCTTCGGCACGGAAGCGGTATCCCTCGCTTCGGAGGTCAAGCCCGAGGTCATTATCTGCGGGATGAGCGCGCCGCCCGAGCGTTCCCTCCGGACTATCGAGGCGCTGCTCGACAGTCTCCCTGAGACACCGCTGATCGCCTACGGTTGGCAGGCCGATCTGGAGACCATCCGGCAGGCGATGCTGGCGGGTGCCCGGGACTTCCTGGTCATGCCCATTGATGCCGATCGGTTAGGCGGGTCCATCCTATCGGTGTTGGAGTCAGAGGAACGGAAGCGCCTGCGGCTTGCGGGCCAGACCAAGGCAATGGGGCCCCGCGGCCTAGTGGTGGCGGTGTTCGGCGCCAAAGGCGGAGTCGGTAAGACCACCGTGGCCACCAACCTGGGCGTCGCCCTAGGCTCGGAGCTAGGCCAGTCCGTGGTTCTCGTGGATGCCGATACGGGCTTCGGCGACGTAGCGGGCATGCTCGACCTGAAGTCGGACCGCACTATCGTAGACCTGCTGCGGGATGCCGACGAGGTTGAAGGCGACTCGCTAGACAGCTACCTGGCCCGGCACAGCAGCGGCCTCTCGGTGGTGACGGGCCCCAGGGATAGCCTCGCCTGGCGCTCAGTTGCGCCGGAACGCCTCCGGAAAGGCATCGCCCTCCTGGCTAAACGCTTCGACACCGTAATCGTCGATACCGCCGGAACGCTGAGCGAACTCTCCATGGCGACGCTGGAAGAGTCCAACCTCGTTCTCTGGATCACCTCTTCAGACTTCGCCAGCATCAACGATTCCCTCCAGGCCCTGGAGACGCTACGCCAGCTTTCCTACCCGGAGGGGCGGATTCGGTTGATGCTGAACGATGTCTTCTTTGACGACGGCGTGCGCCCCATCAAGATCGAGCAGGCCCTTCATCGACAGTTCTTCTGGCTAGTGCCGTACGATCGCCAGTTGCGGCTGGGTGGTCAAGAGGGCCAGCCACTGGTGATGAGCAACCCGACAAGCCCGGGCGCACGGAGCCTTCTGGACTTGGCCCACGCTCTCATGGGCAAC
>JAUYGU010000021.1 GCA_030690405.1 Dehalococcoidia bacterium
CGCAGCGCCTTCGCCTCTATCTGGCGGATGCGCTCCCGCGTCACGTTGAACTCCCGCCCCACCTCTTCCAGCGTGCGGCTGCGCCCGTCCTCCAGCCCGAAGCGCAGCACCAGCACCTTCTGCTCGCGCGGTGTAAGCGAGCTGAGCACGTCCTGCACCTGCTCCTTGAGCAGCTGGTGCGAGGCCGCCTCTGCCGGCGCCATCGTCCCCTGGTCCTCGATGAAGTCGCCCAGGTGGGAGTCCTCCTCCTCACCGATCGGCGTCTCCAGGGAGACCGGCTCCTGCGAGACCTTGATGATCTCGCGCACCTTGTCCGGGGCGACCTCCATCCCCCGGCCGATCTCCTCGCTGGTGGGCTCGCGCCCGTACTCCTGCACCAGCCGGCGGCTGATGCGGACCAGCTTGTTGATCGTCTCCACCATGTGGACGGGGATGCGGATGGTGCGGGCCTGGTCGGCGATGGCGCGGGTGATCGCCTGGCGGATCCACCAGGTGGCGTAGGTGCTGAACTTGTAGCCTTTGCGGTAGTCGAACTTCTCCACCGCGCGGATGAGGCCGATGTTCCCCTCCTGGATCAGGTCCAGGAGCGACATGCCGCGGCCGATGTACTTCTTGGCTACGCTGACGACGAGGCGCAGGTTGGCCTCCGTGAGCCGCTTTTCGGCGCGGAACCCCTCTTCCTTAAGCCGCTGGAAGTGCACCTTGATGGTCTCTTCCTGGGCACCAAGCCTGTCGGCCAGCCGCTCAGGCGGGGGCATCAGGTTGTTCTCTCCGGCCGCAGCCTTCGCCGCCATGGACAGCTGCTCCGGCGTCAGGATGTGCGTGACGATGGATATCTGGACCAGCTGACGCCCTGCCACCCCTTCGTCCCACTTCATCCGGGCGGTTAGCTTTTGCGCCATCTCCTCATCGATCTCGGCGTCCACGAGGGCGCGGAAGCGCGCGTCGGCGATGAGCTCCGCCAGGGGCAGCTTCTGCAGCTTGAGATCCTTCGTTATGAAGGTGAGCGGCCTGGAGAGGGCGTACAGGTCATTGAGGAGGGCCACCAGCACGTCTGCGCCGCGGGCGCGGCGGCCGGTCTCCTCGAAGAACCGGTTCTCGATGCGCTGGATGTAGTCGCCCTCCTCCATTGAGCGGGCGAGCGTCTTTTCGTTGGCGGCCGTAAGGAGACTGACCTTACCGATCTCCCGCAGGTACATGCGGACCGGGTCGTCGATCCCCTCCTCCAGCTCAAGCGCGGCCGTCTCCCGCTCCGCCTCCTCCAGCTTCGCGACGGCCGGCTCGCCCCACTCCTCCAGCTCTATCGCTGTGCGGGAGGTGATGCGCGGCGCCACGGCCGGCTCCTCGCCGCTCTCGTCGGCGGCGGCTGCCGCGGGCGCTCCGCCCAGCTCCTCCACCGTCTCGTCATCGGCGTCCGAGTCGTCGACGACGTCCTCGAGGAGGTCATCGGCGAGGCGGTCTCGCTTGCGCTCTCGGTCCAACAGGTCTCTCTTATCGGCGAAATCGCTAACCATTGACAGTCGTTTCTGCGGCCTCGTCGGCCGGCTCCTTCCTTTCTCTCGCGTGCAGTTTCAAGCCCGTCTCAAGGTCCTTCTTTTGCAGGTCTATCGCTTCCCTCACCATCTCGTCTTGCGTATCGGCGTCGGAGGCGGCTGCCTCCGCCAGCGCCGAGGCGCCCATCTCCTCCTCCCGGTCGGCCAGGAGCGCCCCGCTGGCCCGCTTCTCGGCCTCCACCTGGCGGCGTTCCAGCCGCTGCCGGCAGTCCAGCAGCGCTCTCTCCGCCTCACTGGTGGAGTATTCCGGAAGCCTCAACATTATTAGACGCTCAAGCTGCCCTTCCAGTTCCTCCGGCAACGCTTCCTTCACCGTATCTAATTCGGGGGAGCGCTTCCAGGCCGTCAGCAGCTCCCGGTTGGCGGCTTGCCAGAGCAGCCCTTCCGGCAGGTCCAGGCCGGCGTCGCGCAGCTCCGGAAAGCGCAGCAGCAGGGCCAGCAGGAACTCCTCCCGGCGGCTCTCTCCCCGCGTATCTACTAACGGCGACCCCCCCTCCGGCGTTACGGCCGCCGCCCGGCGCAGGTTCGAGCGCCGGCGCGTGGTGAGCCCCGAGAGCTCCTCTTCCCTGACCAGCGAGAGGCGCGAAAGCCGCTGCAGGTAGTGCGCCCGCACCACCGGATCGGTGAGGGGCTCCAGAAGCGGCAGCAGCTCCTGCACGGCTTCCGATCTCCCCTGCGGCGTCGACGTATCGTGCCGGGCGGACGCCGCCTGGAAACGGTAGTCCAGCACCGGCTGCGCCGAAGCGATGAGCTCCCGCCAGGCGTCTGGATCGGAGCGGATCACGTCATCGGGGTCGCGGCCCTCGGGCAGGACGGCGACGCGAAGGTCCACGGCGGCCGTGTCTTGGTAACGGACGAGCCCCTGCCAGGTGACGACCGGTACCGTTTCCCGCTCCGGGTCCTGTCTGCCCACCTCTTCCACCACCTCGTGCCCCCGCAGGGCGGCCTCGCCGCCGGCGGCGTCCGCGTCCAGCGCCAGGACGATACTTCGTGTCTGGCGTTTCAGCAGGCGCACCTGCCGCTCCGTCAGCGATGTCCCCATCGTCGCCACCACGTTGTCGAACCCCCGCTGATGAGCGGCGATCGCGTCCATGTACCCTTCAACTATTACGGCGCGGCCCTCCCGGCGGATGCCGTCCAGAGCGCGATCCAGAGCATAAAGTATACCACCCTTGTCAAATGCCGCCGTCTGGGCCGTATTCAGGTACTTCGGCATGCTATCGTCCAGGGCGCGTGCGCCGAACCCCACGAACCGTCCCTTTGCGTCCCGGATCGGGAACATCAGGCGGCCCCGGAAGCGGTCGTGCAATCCGTTGTCGCCCTCCAGGAGGAGGCCGGCGGCCAGCAACTCCGCGTCCGAGAAGCCGCGCTCGCGAAGCTGCTCGCGCGTCGCTTCCCAGGACGGCGGGCTGTATCCGAGAAGGGACGACTCCGCCGTGGCCCGGTCGATTCCGCGGCGCTCAACGTACTCCCAGGCGGGCTTGCCGCCTTCGCCGGTGAGCAGCTCGTGGTACCAGCGGGCGGCCGCCTCGTTGGCGGCCTCTAGCCGCTGCCGCTGCCGGTCCTCCTCCGGGCGTTCGCGGCGCTCCCGGAGGGTCACGCCGGCGCGGGCGGCGAGCAGCCGCAGCGCCTCTACGAACTCGATCCCTTCCTTACGCATTACGAAGGAGAAAACATCGCCGCCGGTGCCGCAGGCGCCGAAACAGTGCCAGCTCTGCCGATCCGGCGAGACGATGAAGGAAGGCGTCTTCTCGCTGTGGAAGGGACAGTTCGCCCTGTAGGTGCGGCCCGCCCGCTGGAGCGTGAGGTACTGGCTTACGACCTCGACGATGTCCAGCCGCGCCTTGACCTCTTCGACTTCGTTCATAGCCCTGGCGTCTGCCTCTTAGCTAGGGAAAACCGGCTGGTCAGTACGCTGGGCCGGCGCGGCGCCCATGGCCCGCCGGTACGTGGAGATCAGATTCTACCACACTCCTTGACGTATCAATTATAGAACAACGGCCCGGCAAAAAAGTTACGCCGCGCCCGGACCTATCCGCTATGTCCCAGCCGCTCGGCGGCGGCGAGGGCGAAGCCGTCCGTCATCCCGGCCACGTAGTCCGCGGTGCGCCGCCACGGCGGGTCGGTGGAGATGACGAACCCGCTCTCGATCTCGTCCGGGCGCGAGAGGTAGTACTGGAACAGAAAGCGCACCACCCGCTTCGCTCGCTCCGCCTCCTCCCGGCGCCCCTCCCACAGGTACACCCGCTGGAACATGAACTCGCGCAGGATGTTCGCAGCCGCCAGTACGCGCTCGCTCATGCCGATGGGCGGCGGCCCCGCTCGCCCTGTCGCCGAAGGCGACTCGCCTGGGCGAGAGCTTGTCGAAGGGTCACCAGTCGCTGCCCACGAGTACTCGACGATGTCCATGACCAGCGTGTTGATGCGCTCGGCGTGGCTGCGGCCCAGCGTCTGCGTGACCTCGGGCGGCAGCTCATCGTCGCTGATCAACCCCGCCCGGATCGCGTCGCCGATGTCGTGGTTGATGTAGGCGACGGCGTCCGACAGCTTGACGATCTGCCCCTCCAGCGTCGCCGGGGTGCCGTAGCCCTCGGCCAGGATGTCCTCGCGCACCTTGGAGCTGTTGACGATGGCGTCGCGCACCTCCCAGGTCAGGTTCAGCCGCTCCAGCTTCTCGACGACCCGCAGGCTCTGCTCGGCGTGGCGGAAGCCTTCGGGCAGCAGTTCGGATAGCGCCTGCTCGCCCGCGTGTCCGAACGGCGGGTGGCCCAGGTCGTGGCCCAGGGCCGACGCCTCCGCCAGGTCCTCGTTCAGGTTGAGCGCCCGCGCTATCGTCCGCGCGATCTGGGCCACCTCCAGCGTGTGCGTCAGCCGCGTCACGAAGTGGTCGCCCACGGGGGCGATGAACACCTGCGTCTTGTGCTTCAGCCGCCGGAACGCCTTCGAGTGGAGGATCCGGTCGCGGTCCCGCTGAAACTCCGTGCGCACCGGGGAGGGCTCCTCCGGCGTCTCGCGGCCGCGGCTCCCGGCGCTGCGGGCCGCGTAGGGGGAGAGCAGCCGCTCACGCTCCTCCAGCCGCCGCCGCACGACGTTCAAGTCCATATCGTGCGCATTCTACATGAAAGAAAAGGGCAACACGAAGGGGTGTCGGCTCTACTCTGGCTCCCGCTCGAAATTGAGCGCCAGCAGTCGCGAGAGAATCTCCGCGTCGCTGATGTCAGCGGGCCAGCCGTAGGCGGCGAGGACGGCGGCGTCGAGGGCGACATGGGCGTTGACAAGCCAGGTGGGCCGCTCGTTGTAGAGGTTGGTGAGGGTTCGCTTCTTCAGTTCGCTCTCGGCCAGAGGCAGCCCGTCAACGGGCGCTGGGTTTAGCCAGCCTTCACGCAGGCGGTTGAGCTCCCCAGCCGCCTGAGCGATGGCTTCGCTCTGTTCTTTCGTCGCGTTGGGGAACGGGAACGTCTCGAAGCACGTGGTGGGCGTGTAGCGGGGGCGGCTTTCGAGCTGGGTACCCTCCGCGAGTGCCCAGACCCGGTGGACGCGTGAATGCAGGACGCCGAAGAAGTAATCGTCGTCTCGGGCGAAGGCGATGACCAGGTTCTCGGCAAGCGTCCCTGCTGGCAGCCAGACAAACAGACGATGCTTTGACACCATCGAAGTGGCCACGTACCTAGATAGCCCGGACAATGCCGCTCTCATAGCGGGCCGCGGCCGATGGTGAATCCACCAATTCTCTGCGTCGCTTTTCCTCTTCCCTCGTAGCCGTGCTGGCTTCACGTGCCTTGCGAGATATTCAAAAGGCGCCTCGTACAGGGCGGCCTCATCCAGAGTGGTGCCGGGCGGGAAGTCAATGATCCACCAGTCCCGGCGTTTCTGGTTGAGGTCTCTCCCGTGCACCCAAGGCCGTATGACATCGGCGTTGCTGCACCCATCGGGATTAGGAACTCTCAGCAGGCGACGGGCCACATCCCCGGGAATGTCGAATGGGCCGACCTTTGTAATCCCCATGAACGAAATCCCGAGATTCTCTTTCAGACGCCGCGCCTGAATGGTAGCCGATGCGTGAGTCAGGTTAGCGCCGATGCCTTCCACGGGTAGGGCCCTGGCCAGGGCACCGGCGGGGTCGTCGTCGGGGGTCTCGTTGAGGAGGCGGCGGGTCTCGCTGCCGTCGTCAAAGCCCACCATGGAAACGCGGACGGCGACGCCGTCCTGAATCCACTTGCGGTCGGCCTGAGCGTAGAATATATCGCCCGTCTCCTTGATACGCTTTAGCACGCGGCGGTTGGCGCCGCCTCGGATGCCCTGGGTGGCGAGCAGGCCGGCCCGCTTGGCGCGCCCGGCCTCGATCGCGCCGCGCGCCTTCTCGAACCAGTAGCAGCAGAGGTCCGACTCCCTGGCCACGCGGCCATCCCACACTGCGAAGAGACGTTCCACGTAATCGTCGCCCAGTCCGTGCCGGAGGAGCTTGCCGCCGAGGAAGGGCGGGTTGCCTACGACGACATCAACCTCAGGCCACTGGGGTTCCTTGGGATGGTCCGAATCGGAACAGTCGACGATGGCGTTCATCAGGTGTATCTGGTCCAGGGGTTCCAGGATGGGCTCCTCGTCGTCGAAGGGCATAGCGTTTCGGTGCTTCCACTGCAGGTAGCCGATCCAGATGACGATTGAGGCAAGCTCGACGGCGTACTGACTGAGCTCGATGCCGTGGAGTTGCCGGGGGTGGACGCGCGGATGGATGTCGGTGATCTCATGGAGGGCGGCGAAGGCGATGACCTCCTTTTCGAGGGCCTTGAGGAGGGCGAGCGCGACGTAGAGGAAGTTGCCGGAGCCGCAGGCCGGGTCCAGGACCCGAGTCGTAGCGAGACGGGTGTGGAAGCCAGATAGCAGGGAACGGACGTGGCGCCGCTGCGAGTCTTCATCTGTTCCTCGGGTCCCTGCGGAGTAGAGGTAGTCGTCGGCGGCTTTCTTGACTTCCTCCCAATCCCGGCGCAGGGGCGCCATGAGGACGGGTTCGACGATGAGCTCCATGTCAGCCCTGGAGGTGTAGTGCGCGCCCAGCATCGTGCGCTGGGCCGGGTCAAGAATGCGCTCGAACAGCGTGCCGAAGATCGACGGCTCCACGTCGGCCCAGTTCAGGGAATCGAGTTTCGCCAGAGTGATGATCTCTTGTGTCGTGATCTTATCGGGAACGTCGTCGTCCTCGAACAAGCGGCCGTTGAAGTGGGGGATCTGGTGCATGAGGAACTCTCCGCCGCCGTTCATCACTCGGAACAGCTCCGAGAGGTGTCTTCGGAACGCCTCGTTGTCGCCTCTGCTCTTGTGGACGTTAACGACCTCTGAAAAGGTCTCGCGGGGAAGAAGACCGACGTCTGTGGCGAACATACAGAACAGCATCCGCGTAATGAAGCGGGCGATGCGCATGTCGTCGACCTTCCATTTGCGCAGCTCATCGCTGATCGTGCCGAATAGCCGGGCGGCCTCCTGCGTGATCTGGTCGGTGGTCTTTCGTGGCTTGAGGTTGTCCGGGTTCTCGAATAGCGCCTTCAGCACCTGTAGGGCTGTCAGCCGTGGCGCGTCTTCCGCCGGCCCTGAGGCGGTGGACACATCGACCGGCGTGTCAGACAGGAGGTCGGTATTCGCGAAGTGGTAGACCCACTTCTCTGTATTCGTCCAGTTGGTGTGTACTTCAAAGCGGTCGATGTCGCAGACGATGAGGAGGGGAGGATTGCCCAATGCTTCGCGGTAGTCGGAGACCTGTTTGTACGCTGCGGTCAGGTCTTTGCGCTTCCCCTTGTATTCCCAGGCGAAGTGATCCTTAAGCCAGACATCCGCGAAGCCTTCGCCGTCGGGCCTCCTCGCGCCCTTTTCGAAGGCATAGAGGTCGCCCGATGGGTCGGCCTCTGATGGCGTGGCTTCGCCGAGCAGGCGGCAGAGGTCGATAAAGTGCTCCTGGGCTACGGCCCGCTCGCCGCCCTTGGAGGCGACCCACTTCCTGACGAACTCCGGTGGGGTAAGCATGCCCGAATTATAGAGCGCATCGGGGAACAATGCAGGTTTCCTTGCGCAACGGGTGCGAGGCGAGGCCACCTCTGCCGCCTCCCCCTTCCACCTCCACCCGCCCTCGCCCTACGCTAGACGCGTGCCCGTCCGGGCATCCCCGCACCTTAATACCGGCATAGCCCTGAGGTCCCGTAGGGGCGCTGCTTGCTGCGCCCACTGGTGACTGCCACCCCAAAACAACCAAACAAGGACGCCTCCCGCAGATTCAAAACCGGCCCCAAACGCATCGGAAAACAGAAAACAACCAAACACCGGACACGAACGCCTGAAATCAACCAAACGGCCGGGGGCTCGGCGAATCGCCCGCCCTAAGACCCGGCGCCGGCGATCGGCGTCGGCGCGGCCGCCTTTGTGGCGCTCTCCGCCTCCAGGACGCCCTCCGCGCGGGCGATGATCTCCCGCGTCTTGTCGATCACGTCCGGGTTCACGGAGATCGACGTGATCCCCCAGGCCACCAGCTTCTGCGTCAGCTCCGGGTAGTCGCTGGGGGCCTGGCCGCAGATGGAGCAGGTGACGCCCCGCTCCCTGGCCGTGCGCACCAGCCGCTCCAGCGCGATCATCACCGCCTCGTTCCGCTCGTCGAACTCCGCCTCGAACTTGGCGTTGTCGCGGTCGATCCCCAGGATGAGCTGCGTCAGGTCGTTCGAGCCGATGCTGATGCCATCGATGCCAACGTCGATGAACCGCTCGAGGAGAAAGACGTTGGACGGCACCTCGGCCATCATCCAGAGCTTGAAGCTATCGGAGCGCTGGAGGCCTTCGCGCTCCAACACCGCCTTGACCTCGGCCAGCTCCTCCGGCGTGCGCACGAAGGGGATCATCACCCAGAGGTTCGGGTACTCCTTGCGCACCCGCTTAATCGCCTCGATCTCCATCTTGAACGACTCTTCGTCGCGGACGTAGCGGGAGGCGCCGCGGAAGCCGATCATCGGGTTCTCCTCGACGGGCTCGTACTTCTCGCCGCCCTTGAGGTTGCGGTACTCGTTCGTCTTGAAGTCCGTGGTGCGGTAGACGACCGGCCGCGGGTGGAACGCCGCGGCGAAGGAGCGGAGGCCGGCAGCCAGCTTCTGGATGAACTCCTCGGCCCGCCCCTCTTCGAGGACCAGGCGCGGGTGCTCGCCTATCTGAGCGACGATGAACTCCGCTCGCAGGAGGCCGACGCCGTCCACGTTCAGCTTCGCCACGCGGTCCGCCAGTTCCGGCTCCGCCAGGTTCACGTAGACCCTGGTGCGGGTCTTGATGTGCGAGGCTACCGCCCGGTGCTTCTTCTCCTCTTCCGCCCAGGCCAGGCGGACCTCCGCGCGGCCCTCGTAGACGCGGCCGCGGGAGCCGTCCACGGTGATGAGTTGGCCGGTCGTGAGGAGCTGCGTGGCGTTCTCGGTGCCGACGACGCAGGGGATGCCCAGCTCGCGGGAGACGATGGCCGCGTGGGCGGTGCGGCCGCCCTTATCGGTGACGATGGCGGTGGCGCGCTTCATGGCGGGCACGTAGTCCGGCGTCGTCATCTCCGCCACGAGGATGTCGCCATCGACCACCTTGTCGATCTCCGAGGGGCTGAGGACGATCTTCACGTCGCCGGCGGCGACGCCGGGGCTCGCCGGGGAGCCCTCGAGGAGGATGGGCGCCCTCTCCGCGGCCAGACCGGCGGTTCTCCCCGCGGCGGTAGGCTCGTGGGTGACGGTCACGGGCCGCGCCTGCACGACGTACAGCTCGCCGTTCTCCTCCGCCCACTCGATGTCCTGCGGTCCGCCGTAGTGCTCCTCCACCCGCTTGCCGATCTCCGCCATAGCCACTATCTCCGCGTCGGAGAGCTTCTGGAGCTTGACGTCGTCCTTGGGTACGTCCGTCCAGGCGTTGTTCTCCTCTCCGAACGCCGTGGACTCGGCGTTGCGGGTGAACTGCTTCTCCTGGCGTTTTACTGTCTTCTCGAGGACGTTCAGCGACGCCTTGTCCAGAACGTACAAGTCGGGCGTCAACGCGCCCGACACGATCGCCTCGCCGAGGCCGTAGATGGCCTCGATTACAATCTTGGTTCTGTCACCGCTTACCGGTTCCAGGGTGAACATCACGCCGGAGCGGCGGGACTGGACCATTCGCTGTACCGGCACAGCGATGCCGACCTTCAGGTGGTCGAAGCCGGCGTTGGCGCGGTAGAAGATCGCCCGCGCCTCGAACAGGGAGGCCCAGCACGCCTGCAGCGCGCTGACGACGTTCTCCTCGCCCACCACGTTAAGGAATGTGCTCTGCTGGCCGGCGAACGATGCCTCCGCCAGGTCCTCCGCCGTGCCCGAGCTGCGCACGGCGACCGGCCCTCCGCCCATCTCGCGGTAGGCGCGGCGGACTTCGGCGGCAACGTCGCCGGGCATCTCGGCTGAGGTGATCAGCGCCTTGATCTGCTCCGAGGTGGCCTGGAGCTTGGCGCTGTCGTTGGGGTCAAGGCCGGAGAGGAGCGCTTCGATCTGCGGCTCCAGCGCGGACTCCTTCAGGAAGTGGAAGTAAGAGTGCGAGGTGACGATGAAGCCCGGCGGCACGGGGATGCCGGCCTTGGTGAGCTCGCCCAGGTTGGCCCCCTTGCCACCGGCGAGCCCGACGTCGTCCTTGTCCACTTCCCGGAACCACACCACACGCTTCATAGCCTGCGTTCCTCCTGTCGACTCCTCGGTGGGGAGGCTGTCCTGAGGGCGGTTAACAGGCCAATTATAAGGGCGGGGTCAATATTTGTCCACCGAATCGAAGTGGCTCGCACCAATAGGCGCAAGCTATGGCTATAATCTGTTTTCCGTATCTGGGAGGCGCTCGCCGGCGCTATTCCACGGTGACCGTCTTGGCCAGGTTCCGCGGCTGGTCCACGTCGCAGCCGCGCCGCACGGCGATGTGGTAGGCGAAGAGCTGGAGGGGGATAGTGGTGAAGATCGGCGATAGCAGAGGCGCCGCCTCAGGCACGTAGATCACGTGGTCCGCCTTGGCCGCTATCTCCTCGTCCCCCTCCGATGCCAGCGCGATGACCGTGCCCTCGCGCGCCTTCACCTGCTCGATGTTGCTCATCATCTTGTCGTACATCTCGTCCTTGAGGGCGAGGGCGATGACGGGCATCTCCCGGTCGATGAGGGCGATGGGCCCGTGCTTCATCTCGCCCGCGGGGTACCCCTCCGCGTGGATGTAGCTGATCTCCTTCAGCTTGAGCGCACCCTCCATCGCCACGGGGTACTGGATGCCCCTGGCCAGGTAGAGGAAGTTGTTGTGGCGGTAGAACTGGTGGGCCAGCCGCTCGAACTCCGGCTCCCGCTTCGTGATCTCGCCCGCCAGGTACGGCACCCGCGCCAGCGGCTCCAGCAGGCCGCCCATCCGCTCCCGGTCGATGACGCCGCGGGCCTGTCCCAGGTGGCAGGCGAGCAGGTAGAGGGCGCTGACGGAGGCGGTGAAGGTCTTCGTGCTGCAGACGCCGATCTCCAGGCCGCAGCGTGTGTAGACGACACCATCGGCGACGCGTGTGGCCTGGCTGCCGACTACGTTGCAGATGGTGATCTGGGTCGCTCCGTGCTGCTTCGCCTCGTCCATAGCCGCCAGCGTGTCCACGGTCTCTCCCGACTGGCCGACGGAGATGACCAGCGTGTCGGGCCCGATGATCGGCGAACGGTAGCGGTACTCGGAAGCGTTGTCCACCTCAGCCGGTATCCCGGCGATCCGCTCGATGTAGTGGCGGCCGATCATCGCCGCGTGGAGGCTTGTGCCCATGCCCACCAGGACCACCCGCTGGATGTCCGCCAGGCGCTTCTGGCTCAGCGGGACGTCCTCCAGCAGGACGGCCGGGGGATCGAACCGGGCGCGGCCGCGGATCGTGTCCAGGATGGACTCCGGCTGCTCCATGATCTCCTTGAGCATGAAGTGCTTGTAGTTCCCCTTGGCGGCGGAGACCGGGTCGTAGGGGACCTCCTGCGATGCCTTCTCCATCGGCCGGCCTTCGCGGTCCCAGTAGGAGACGCCGGCGGCGGTGATCCGCGCCACCTCGCGGTCCTCCAGGAAGCCGACGCGGCGCGTGTGTGGGAGGAGGGCGGGCAGGTCGCTGGCCAGGAAGTTCTCTCCGCCGCCGTAGCCGACCACGACGCCGCCGGCGTTGCCCACCCGCGCCGCCACCAGCGTCCCCGGCTCCGCGCGGCTCATCGCGACGATCGCGTGGGCGCCTTCCAGCCGGCCGATGGTCTTGCGGAGCGCGCCCACCAGGTTGTTACCCTCGCGCAGGTAGTGCTCCAGCAGGTGCGGGAGCACCTCGGTGTCTGTCTCGGACGCGAACTTGTGGCCGGAGGCCGCCAGTTCGGCCTTCAGCGCCAGGTAGTTCTCCACGATACCGTTGTGGATGACCACGATGTCGCCGGTGCAATCGGCGTGGGGGTGGGCGTTGGCATCGCTGGGCTTGCCGTGGGTGGCCCATCGCGTGTGGCCGATCCCCTCGTGGCCGTTGGGCCAGCGGTCGGCGATGGAGCTGGCCAGGGTCTCCAGCTTGCCGGCACGCTTGTGGATGGAGAGGCCACCGTTCTCCTCAAGGACGGCGATCCCCGCGCTATCGTAGCCGCGGTACTCCAGCCGTCTCAATCCGTCGATGAGGATCGGGCCCGCGGGGCGGGAACCCACGTATCCCATGATTCCACACATAGGCGATGCCCCCTTTGTGTCGGACGTTCTTTACAGAGTAACGCCCGCCGAGGGCTTCGGTTATGCCCTCGGCGGAATCATCCGCGGCTGGCGGCGCCCTCCATCTCCGCGCCCAGACGCTGGACCTGCCGGACTACGGCCTCTACGGCGGAATCCGGGGTCGAGGCGCCCGCCGTCACGCCCACACTCTTGCAACCCTTGAGCCACTCCGCCTTCAGCTCGTCCGGGCCCTCTACGTGGTAGGCGACGCTGCCTTCCTCCTTGCAGACGTCCAGCAGATGCCTTGTGTTGGCGCTGCTGCGCCCGCCGACGACGAGCACGAGGTCCACCTCCTGGGCCAGCTCGCGAGCGGCCGCCTGCTGGCTTGACGTAACATCACAGAGCGTGTTGATCACCCTCAGCTCTCCGATCCGGCCGACGTGCTCCTGCATGAGCCGGGAGACGAACTCCGCGAACCGCTCCGGGCTCTGGGTGGTCTGGGAGATCACCGCCAGGCGGGACGGCAGCTCCGCCGGCAGCGGGTCGCCGTCCTGGATGGCGATGGCGTTGGCGCCCGCCCAGGCGAGCACTCCCTTCACCTCGCGGTGATTCGGGTCGCCGAAGATGATCAGCGTGAAGCCGGCCTCCGCCATCTTCTTCGCCCAGCGCTGGGAGCGGGTGACGATCGGGCAGGTCGTGTCGATCACCTCATTGCCCCGCGACCGGGCATCCTCCAGCACCTCCGGTCCTACGCCGTGGGCGGTGATCGCCACCGGTAGGGAATCGCCCTCCGAAAGGCCGCCCGCGGTGCGGACTCCCCGGTTCTCGAGCTCGCGCACCACCTGGGGGTTGTGCACGATGGGCCCGAGGCTGATGATCTCGCCCTTTTCGTCGGCCGCCTTCTCCATGATGTCGATGGCGCGCCGCACGCCCCAGCAGAACCCCATGTCTCTCGCGAGTAGTATCTCCACCGCTACCGTGCTCCCCCCTTCATCTCCATCGCCCGTGGCTGTTCCATCGCGTATATGCCGCGGTACCGCTCCGGCAACATCTCCGCGATTCGTCGCATGATGGTGTCGGTCCCCTCTTCCACCGCCTCCTTGGTAAGCCGCTCCGGCCGCGGAAGCAGGAACGGCTCTCCGAACCTGACGTGGACCGTCGTGCGCTGGAAAAACGCGCGCGGAAGCTTCACACCCTCGGTCCCCCAGATCGCCACCGGCTGGACCGGCGTGTTCGTGCGCATGGCCAGGAGCGCCGTGCCGGGCTCGCCGCGGCCCAGCCCCGACTCGCCGCTGCGGGTGCCCTCAGGGAACATGCCCAGCATCAGCCCGCGCCCGAGCGCCTCTTCGGACCGGCGCAGCGCCCTCAGGTCCGCCCGAAAGCGCCGCACGGGGATGCACCCGAACAGGTGATACAGGAACCCGAACACGGGTATGTCGAACAGCTCCTGCTTGCCCATCCAGACGATCCGCCGTGGCATCAGGGCGGTGAGGATGGGCGGGTCCGCCAGGTTCAGGTGATTGCCGGCGAGGACCAGGGCGCCCCTGCGGGGGAGGCGCCCCATCCCCTGGACGTCACGCTGTATTACGAGCAGCACGATGAGTCGTATCCAGGTGAGCACGTTCAGCCAGTAGTAGACGGCGTGGAACAGGTTCCTCACGACGAACCCTCAATAAGCTCCGCCAGCCGCTGGACGACCTCCTCCAGCGTGAGGCCGTCCGTGTCGATAGCGACGGCGTCTTCGGAGGGACGGAGCGGTGAGACTGAGCGCTCGGAGTCTATTCGGTCGCGCCGGCTGAGGTCGTGCAGGACGTCCTCCTCGTTGAGGTCCATCCCTATGGCGGACAGCTCCGCGTATCGCCGCCGGGCCCGCTCATCGACCGAGGCGTCCAGGTATACCTTCAGGTCGGCTTCGGGCAGGACCACGGTGCCGATATCGCGACCGGCCATCACAACGGAGTTGCGGCCGGCCAGATCGCGCTGCACCTTCACCAGCGCCTCTCGGACACCCGCCACCCGCGATACGAGGGACACCGCCGCCTCAACCTCCGGCTGTCGCAGGAATCGTGTGACGTCTTCCCCATCGACGAAGATAGTGCACGGCTCAATGCTGCCCGTGGTCGGGGGACCTACGTCGATGCTGAGGGAGGCCGCCAGGTCGCTAAGTGCGTCATCGTCGCTGAGGTCGACGCCACGGTGCAGCGCCGTCCAGGTCATCGCCCGGTAGATAGCGCCCGTGTCCAGGAACGGGTAGCCGAGGCGAGCCGCGATCAAGCGGCCGACGGTGCTCTTACCGGCCGCCGCCGGACCGTCTATGGCGATGACCCGGGGTATTCCCTCTCTTTGCCGCGAGTCCTTCGCCTGTGTGGACTTGGCTGCGGCGGTCGCCTCACTCACGATATTGATTATAGGTGACGCCTGTTTCCCCCAGCAAGGCGGGACCGCCAGGCGTGAGCGGCCATGAGGACCAGGCCGGCGGCGGGGATGCCCAGCGCCAGGAGCACCGGCCAGAGCGGGCGGCCGCCGCTGGCCGCTGCCAGCGCGTCCTCAACTCGCGGCTCCCTTACGTTGGCCAGCGGCGACGGCCCGGCTAGCCTTCCCGCGACCTCCTGCCGGGCTGAGGCGACGCCGGGGCTGCGCGGCCCGCCTGCACCGCCGGTTCCCCCCTCGCTCGCCGACAGAGCGCTGCCGCCGGACGGCGGGCCCGTCTCCTGGAACGAGACGTCATCGAAGTAGACCGTCGCGGCAGCGCCGGAGAGCGGCCGGAGCAGCAGGCGCAGCCGGGCGGAGCGGGCTTCCGCGGGCGCCTGCACGGCCTCGGTGTCCAGCGTCACGAACCGCGGAGAGTCCGCCGTCAGCGGCTGCGAGTCGGCGGTGCTGAGCTGGCCGCCGCTGCCGTCGGCGCTGGCGTACCAGGAGACCCGCAGCAGCGCCTCCCGCAGGGCGGCGTCGTGCTTGAGCGCCATCGCCCGCAGCCGGTAGTGCGAGCCGCCCCGCACGATGACGGTCTGGAACAGCCACTTAGTGGACTCCGTGCGGCTGGTCAGGGCGCCCGCGCGGCCGCCTTCGGAATGGACGGCGCTGGTAGCGGCCATTTCGCCGCCCACCTTGTGCCAGCCGTAGGGCGTGCCGTCCCCGCGCAGCTCCTCGAAGCCGCCGTTCACCAGCGACGGAAAGAAGGCTGGCTCGGCGGCGGCGCCCGGTGTCGGTGTGGCGCCAGGAGGAGGCCGGGGCGTTGGTGATGGCACGGGTGTAGCCCGCGGTGTGGGTGTGGGGGTCGGGGTGGGCGTGGGATCTAACGGTGGCGGCCCCTCAAACGAGAGGTCGTCCATGTATACCTTGAACGGCCCACAGGGAACCAACACACTCGGCCCACAAGGTTGGACGAAGACAGTCAGCCATGCCTTGCGAGCTTGTGGTGGCGATACTTGCGGCCCCGTGCTAACGAAGCGGAAGGAACTATCTAAGCCCCTCAACCACGGGGAAGGAGGGACCGACACCTGCTCGCCCCTGTCATCAAACCAGCGAATTTGTAGAAACACGTAGTCTACCACCGGATCGTCTAATAGAACCCAGCCGCTAAACTGGTACGTTTGCCCAGGGGCTACGTCGACCCACTGATAAACCAACTGGCTTTGCGGCGAGTCACCGGCAAGCCGTCCGCTGGCTATGCCCCCGTGCACCGGCGAGCCCACCGTCGTGAGTTCACCGTCAGGTGCGGCCCACCCCGTTGTTCCCGCTTCGAAGCCACCGTTGATGGGCAGCTCCCCCGCCGCGGGCGATGCGTGACCGCGCGCGGCCGTGAGGCCGCCGAAGATAAGGGCTGCGCCGAGCCCGGCCAGGAGCAAAGCTGTACGTGGCAAGTGGGGCGCGCGGAATTGGGTGGGGCCCACGCCCATTCTATGCCCGGCGTGAAGATTGTCAACGCTTCGTGAAGGACTGTTCGCGGCTAAGGCGCGATCAGATCGCTCACGGTCGTCATGGAGTAGCCCGTCTCCCGCAGGCCGTCGATGATGGGTTGCAGGGCGGCGGCGTCCTCGGAGGCGGAGCCCACGTGGAACACGAAGATCGCGCCCGGCTGCACCCGGTCCAGGCAGCGCCGGACGATCTCCGCGGCCGCGAGGCCGTCCCAGCCCAGGGAATCGACGGTCCACAGCACGTTGTAAAGGTAGCCCCGCGCGTAGAGGTCGGCGTTGACGGAGGCGTCGTAGTCGCCGTAGGGCGGGTGGCCGGTCACGAACGGTAGCCTACAGCGCCTGCTCCAGCAGTCCGATGCCGTAGAATCCTACCGTCGCCACGCCGATACCGCGCAGCACCTTCCCCATCAGCATCGCCGGATAGAAGATACGCACGGGTACGCGTGTCGCCCCCGCCACCAGACCTGCGACATCGAACAGCGGCGACGGCGTCAAGGAGAGCGCGAACACGGTTATGAAGGCGCGCCGATTCATCCAGTCCTCTATCCGGCGGTATATGTTGCGCTTGTTCAGCATCTGGCTTCCGCTCATGCCGGCCCCGTAGCCGGTGAACTCTCCCAGAGACTCCGCGAACCCTGCGACGACGCCCACCAGCACAGGCGCCGGTATTCCCCAGGCGGAATCGAGGAAGCCGCCGGCCGCGAAAGTGATTCCTCCCCCGGGCAGGGGAAGCACCACAGAGGCCGCCCGCAGTAGAGAGACGACAAACAGCCCCGCATAGCCCCAGCGTTCCACATCGTCGGCGCCTAGATCGAGGGCGAAGAAGAGCGCCACCAAGGTCACGGCCAATAGCGCGATCGCCCCCAGCAGGAGGAGCTCTAGCCGCAGTCTACGCTTGCCCAGATGGAGAAACATGCCATGCGGTTCGGCCTCAACCGCATCGTGGGTCTGCGCTGCCTCCGTTGAATCGGTCATCGCGATCCCTTCGTCGGTGTCCAGATGCGGGGCGTCCCCCCAAATTCATTGGTGCGGAGCGGTCAAATACCTGACGCCCCTTCGGTCGATAGCTATCTTACCCTAACCTGGACGTGCGCGTTAAGGACTTCGGAGGCCCCCAGTGAAGTTCGGCATCTTCTCCACCCGGGGCACGAGTTTCGCTCGCTCCCTTGACATGCGCGAGACCGGCGCTATCATCGTCGCGTAGATCAGCCACGCCAGCCCGCGGGCCAAAGTCACCGGGGTCAGCGGCGGAAGATCAGCCGGCGCAGGATGACCGTCTCGCTGACGGCGTAGGAGCCTTCCGGGAGCTCCCGCTTGCGGCGGGTGGCGAGGGCTGCGGCCTTCCCGGGCTGCCGCAAGGCCGGAAGCCGCATGGCGCCGCGGGCGAGCGTGTTCAGGGCCAGCTCGGCGGCAACGCCCAGGGCTACCAGCGCCACGCCCCGCGCCAGGACGGGTACCGCCTGGCTCAAGACGGTCGGCTGGGCGGGAGACCGCTTGACAGGGAGCCGCAGGTTTCGCATCTCCGCTCCGCACCTCCGGCAGTAGCTGTCGGCCCGAGAGGAATAGCCGCCGCAGTTCTCACACCGCATGGGGACCTCCGTAGAAATCGGGGCGTTCGCCGCCATTATAGCAACGGCTGAGCCACCGTCCAGTCGGTTACCCGTCGGTCTCCGCCACGATCCTCTCGATCTCGGCCGTGAGGTCGTAGTCGGCGATCTGACGCCCCGCCGCGTCGACCACGCGCTTGTCGCGGACGCTGACCCGCCCTTCGGCGAACGCCCGCAGCGTCTCTACGACGAGCGGAAGCTCACGCGCTACGCCCAGGCGGCGGATCTCCTTGAAGAGGGCGTTCTCCTCACCGTCTTCCGTCCTGACGGCGGCGAGGCCGCGCCGCTCCACGTCCCGCCACAGCGGGTCGATGGCGGCGCCGCGCAGAGAGTAGACGCAGAACGCGACCGGCGGCCCCATGTCAAGGTCAGTGGTCGCCAGGTGTATGCGCACGCCGGAGTGGCCGGCCCCTTCTTCGATCAGCCGCCAGATCACCTCCTGCCAGGTGCCGGACGGGCCGTCCGGGGCCGCCGGGTGCAGGTTCAGCAGGTCGTACCGCCCGCAAAGCAGCTCCGTGCCGATGAGCATGTAGCCCGCCAGCATGCCGATGTCGAACGGGTACGGCTCCAGGAGGCGTATCACCTCGCGGTCGAAGTCGCGCCGCCACTCCGGCAGCGGCTCGCCCGGCCTGGCGGGGCTTTCGCCACGCTCGCGCCGGAAGCGGAGGCTGGACAGGCAGACCAGCGGCAAGCCGTAGCCGCGCGCCTGCTCCAGGAATAGATCGGTCTGCGGGTCCTGGCCCGGTTCGCGGTTGCAGAAGACGAAGGCGATGCGCGCGTCCAACCGGCCGGCCGCGATCTCGTCGTGGACGGTGGCGAGGAGGCGGCGCGAGCCCGGGCCGCGCCCGCTGGAGAACCAGCCGACGGTCAGCATCAAGCTGGCCTCCAGCCGAGCTTCCGCCGCAGCACAGCGTAGCGGCTGATCAGGTGCACCAGCGGTGTCGAAGGCTTGCCCACGCAGACGCCCCCGCGCAGCGCCTCCAGGAACTCCTGCGCCCCTTGGAAGGTTGGCGCCTCGACGTACGCCCGCCCGAGCTCCCAGGGCGAGTGCGCATCGCTCACGGCGACTCCCACGAGGCCGTGCTCCGCGGCGAGGCGCGCCGCCCCGTCGTTGTCGCGGTGGACGGTCGTGCGGGCGTTCATCACCTCGACGATATCGACCAGCGGCGCCAAACGCGCGAGTCCGTCCGCGCCGACGCCGCCGCGGAACCGGTCCAGCGGGTGCGGCAGCGAGACGAGCCCGGACTGGGCGCGTATCCTCGCGATCGTCTCCTCGGCGGGCAGGCCGGCGGGGACTTCTTCGCTTAAGAACAGGCCGATGATCTCGCCCTCGCTGCTCCGGATCTCCTCGCCGACGATCACCGTGAACGGCGCGATCTCCTTCACGGCGAGCGCCCCGCGCACCGTGTTGTGGTCGGTGACGGCCACGCAGGTCAGCCCCTTGCGGCGGCAGGTCTCGACGAAGCGGTGCGGCGAAGTGATCCCGTCCGGCGAATAGTAGGTATGGGTGTGGAGGTCGATGCGCTGGAGCGGCTCCGCCCCGCCGGGCCCGGCGCTCATTCGAACGGGGTCTCCTCCTCTTCCTCGGCCACGTAAGGCTCGGCCTCCTCACGCAGGGCGGAGAACTCGCCCTGGAGCTTCGTGATCTTGAGCTCCGCCTGCTGCAGCAGCTCCTGGCAGCGCCGCGCCAGCTTCATCCCCTCTTCGTACAGCGCGAGCGACTGGTCCAGGGTGAGGCCGCCCTCCTCCAGCCGGGCCAGCGTCTCCTCCAGCCGCCTGTACAGCGTCTCGAAGTCTTCGGAGCCGGCGCCCTTCTTAGAAGCCATACTGCCTCGACACCTGCGCCGGGAAGCTGCCATCCTGGACATGGACCGTCAGCCGCTCCTTGCCCTGCACCTGCTTGACGCTGGTCACGGCCTGCTTGTCCTCCCGCATCTGGACGACGGCGTAGCCGCGGGCCAGCGTCCGCCGCGGATCGAGGGAGCGGAGCTGGGCGGCGAAGCTGCCCAGCCTCTCGCCGTGGCGGGAGGTGAGCCGCTCCATCGCCACCTCCGCTGCGAGGACGAGGGCGCCGAGACGGTGCCGCGACTGCGCTGCGTCCGGCAGGGCGGAACGCAGTCGCTGGAGGGATCGCTCGATGGCGGCGCGACTCTGGCCGGCCTGCCCGGCCGCCCAGGCGTTGAGCGCCAGCGCCAGGCCGTCCACCCGCCGCCATACCTCCGCCCGGTCGGGAAGCGCGGTCTCCGCCGCCGCCGAGGGCGTGGGCGCGCGCACGTCCGCCACGAAGTCCGCAATCGTGTAGTCGGTCTCGTGGCCGACGCCGCTGACCACGGGCACGCGGCTGGCGAAGACGGCGCGCGCGACCAGTTCTTCGTTGAACGCCCACAGCTCCTCGATGGAGCCGCCGCCGCGGGCGAGGATGATCACGTCGATGCCAGGCTCTTCGTTGAGCCGGTGCACGGCATCGCTGACGCCGGCGGGCGCCTCGGGCCCCTGCACCGGCGTGGGCGCGAGGACGATCTCGGCGAGCGGCCAGCGTCGCGCGGCGACGTGGCAGACGTCCTGAAACACGGCCCCCGTCGGCGAGGTCACAACGCCGATGCGGCGGGGGAAGGGCGGCAGCGGCCGCTTGCGCGCCGGGTCGAACAGCCCCTCGGCCTCAAGCTGCTCCTTGAGCCGGTCGAACTGCGCCTGCCAGACGCCGACGCCGGCGGGCTGGACGAAGTCCACGATGAGCTGGAGGTCGCCGCGCGTCTCGTAGAAGGAGACGTTGCCGTGGGCGAGCACCTGCGCGCCGTTCTCCACGGGGGCGCCGCCGGAGGCGCGACGGAACATCACGCAACGGAGCTGAGCCTCCTCGTCCTTCAGGGTGAAGTAGAGGTGGCCGGCGCTGGAGCGGCTGAGGTTGGAGACCTCGCCGTCCACCCAGATGTTGGAGAGCCGCAGGTCGCTCTCGATCAGCTCCTTCAGGTAGCGGGCCAGCCAGGAGACGCGGTACGCCTCAATCATGCGCGGGCCCTTTCCAGGTACTCTCCGCTGGGGGACAAGTGATGCCCGCCGACTGAAGCCGACGGCTCGCGGCGAGGCAAGCCGCGTACTTCAGTGCGCGGTCCTCCCGAACCCTATCGTCACGATTCACCAACGGAGCCCCCACGAATCCTCTACTTGCTGACCCGCTCCAGGTACTCCCCGGAGCGGGTGTCCACCTTCACGATGTCCCCGACGTTGATGAACTGCGGCACATTGACCGTGATGCCGGTCTCCAGCTTCGCGATCTTGGTGCTGCCCTGGGCCGTATCGCCCTTCACCCAGGGGTCGGTCTCGGCCACCGCCAGCTCCACCGCCGCGCCCAGCTCCACGCCAACGGCCTCGTCGCCGTACATCAGCAGGTCGCAAGTCGCGTTCTCCTTCAGGTAGTTCAGGGCGT
>JAUYGU010000022.1 GCA_030690405.1 Dehalococcoidia bacterium
GGATGCCAATGTTCGTATTCGCGCCCTGTTCGGGGTCCCATCCCCTTGACAACACCTTGAAAATGGGTATGCTTGGGCAACAGAACGGCAGGCTCCAGATTACCCAGCAAGGGGGTTGGATATGCAGGCCTATTGTCTGAAGTGTCGCACCAAGCGGGAGATGCGGAACCCTCAACAGGTGACCCTGAAGAATGGCCGGCCCGCCACGCAGGGCGCGTGCCCCGTGTGCGGCACGAAGATGTACCGGATCGGCAAGGGATAGTCTCACCCCGGCTCCGGACGCCCCGCAATCCGCGAAGCCTTCACCTCCCGCCCAGGCGAGGCGGTGGCTTGGCCATCCGGCGGAGAGCACAGAGACGGTTGCCAGGCCAGCGCACGCTGGCCTGGCTCTCCTTTTGCGGGGATGAGGCATCGCCCCCGTTGCTGTAGAATGGCCTAGGCGGCCACCCGACGGCCGCCATGGAGGGCAGAATGCCACCACGCACTCGAAACCCGCGTCAGAGTACGAGAAGGAGACAGTCCTTGGACAAGATCAACGTCGCCATCATCGGCGTCGGGAACTGCGCTTCCTCCCTGGTTCAGGGAGTTCAGTTCTACCGGGGAGTGGACAGCGATTCCAGCGTGCCGGGACTGATGCACACCAACCTTGGCGGCTATCACATCAGCGACATCGAGTTCGTCGCGGCGATTGACGTGGACGCCAACAAGGTCGGCAAGGACCTCTCGGAAGCGGTCTTCGCGCCGCCGAACAACACCCATAAGTTCGCCGACGTCCCGCCGCTGGGCGTGAAGGTGTCTCGCGGCATGACCCACGACGGCATCGGCAAGTACCTCGCCCCGGTCGTCCACAAGGCCAGCGGCCCGACCTCCGATATCGTGAAGTTGCTGCGCGACTCCAACGCGCACGTCGTGATCAGCTACCTGCCCGTGGGCAGCGAAGAGGCCACCAAGTGGTACGTGGAACAGGTCCTGCAGGCCGGCTGCGCCATGATCAACTGCATCCCGGTGTTCATCGCCCGCGAGCAGTACTGGCGGAGCCGGTTCGAGGAGAAGGGCCTGCCGATTATCGGCGACGACATCAAGTCCCAGGTGGGCGCGACGATCCTGCACCGCGTGCTCACGCGGCTGTTCGTTGAGCGCGGCGTACGGCTGGATCGGACGTATCAGCTCAACTTCGGCGGCAACACGGACTTCTTGAACATGCTGGAGCGAGAGCGACTCATGTCCAAGAAGATCTCCAAGACCAGCGCCGTCACCTCGCAGCTGGACTACCAGCTCCCGGAGGGGAACATCCACATCGGCCCCAGCGATTACGTCCCCTGGCTGCAGGACCGCAAGTGGTGCTACATCCGGATGGAGGGCACCGGCTTCGGCGACGTGCCGCTAAACTTGGAGGCGAAGCTGGAGGTTTGGGACAGCCCCAACTCCGCCGGCGTCGTCATCGACGCGATCCGCTGCTGCAAGCTGGCCCTGGACCGCGGCATCTCGGGGGCGCTGACGGGCCCCAGCTCCTACTTCATGAAGTCGCCGCCCAAGCAGTTCACCGACGAGCAGGCACGCATCCTCACCGAGGAGTTCATCCAGAGCAGCAACGGCGCTTCCCCTTCGGCCTAAGGGGCGCGGCCGCACCCGCGGCAATATGTGGAAGTACGTTCTCTTCCTGGTCGCCATCCAGACCATCGGCCGGCTGCCGCTGGGGTTTGGCTACGCGCTGGCGGAGCTTGCGGGACGGCTTGCGTACCGGCTGGTCTCCGGCAACAGGCGCAACGTGATCAGCAACCTCCGCCGCGTGATGGGCGCGGAGGCTCCGGCGCGAGAGGTGAAGGCGGCCGCCCGAAAGGTGTTCGTCAACGTGGCGAAGTATTATGTCGACCTGGTGCGCATGCCCCACATGGACCTGGACGGCTTCTACAAGCGTCGCTTCCGCTACTACGGCTTCGACGAACACCTGCTCACCGCCGTCGCGGAGGGCAAAGGCGTCATCGTCCTCAGCGGCCACATGGGCAACCCTGAGCTGGCGGTCCAGGGGATGCTCCCCCGCGGCGTGAAGGTGTTCGCGCTCACGGAGCCGCTTCAGCCCCCGCGGCTCTCCCGCCTCGTAGACCGCCTCCGCGCCTCCAAGGGGAACGTCTTCGCCCCCGTCGGCTTCGCGAGCGTGAAGCAGGCGATCAAGACCATTCGCGCCGGCGGTGTCGTCGCCCTCATGGGGGATCGCGACATCGAGGGGCCGCGGGCGAGCTTGCCCTTCTTCGGCGAGGAGGCGCTCATGCCCGTCGGTCCCATCGAAGTGGCCCTCCGGACCGGCGCCCCCTTGATACCGTGCTTCACCATCCGCACCGGCGCCGCCAACATCGAGGCGTTCGTCGAGGAGCGGCTGGAGCTCCAGCGGACGGGCGACATGGAGGCGGACGCCCGCGCCGGCGCCCTGCTGTTCTTGGGCCGGCTGGAGCGCCGCCTGCGTGAACACCCGGACCAGTGGGTCGTGCTGGAGTCGGTCTGGGACGGCGCGAAGGCCGGGAGCGAGCCGGCGCCGGTCGCCGTGGGGGAGGAAGCGTGAGCGAGGAGGGGCGCCGCGGCAAGGCTGACCTTCACGTCCACACCGCCAGCGGGGACGGCATGGCCTCACCGCGCCAGATCCTGGACTACGTGGAGGCCGAGACCGACCTCGACATCATCGCGGTCACCGACCACGACGACCTCCGCGGCGCCCTGGAGGCACGCGAAGCCTGCGCCCGCGGGCACTACCGCTTCGACGTCATCCCGGGCATGGAGGTCACCGCCATAGAGGGACACATCATCGCCCTGTGGGTGGAGGAGCCGCTGCCCTCCCTCCACCCCGTCGACGAGGTGCTGGCGGCCATACACCGCCAGGGCGGCCTCGCCGTCGCCGCTCACCCGCTGAGCTGGCTGACCCGCTCCCTCGGCCAGAAGACGCTGGACCGCTTGGTCGCGGACGGCCGGGACGGCGTCTACCTGGACGCCGTGGAGACGGCCAACCAAGCCCCCGGATCGCGCCTGGGGCTCCGGAAGGCGGCCGCCCTCAACAAGGAGCGCTACCACCTGGCGGAGGTCGGGGGCAGCGACGCCCACTTCCTCAAGGCGATCGGCAGCGCCCACACGGAGTTCCCCGGACGCAGCGCCGACGATCTCCGACGCAGCATCCTGGAGCACACTACTCGCGGTGTGAACGGGCACCACCCGTCGATTCTGGAGATCGGCCCGCTGCAGGTGCTGCGGCAGACCTGGCGCGGTCTGCTGGTGACGCCGCGGACCATGGGCTGGGGCGCCACCGCCAGCAGCTTTTTCAAGCGCATCTTCTCCCTCCGATGAAGATCGCACTCGTCAGCCCCTACGATTGGGCGGTGCCCGGAGGCGTCAACAGCCACGTCACCCAGCTCGCCCAGCAGTTCATCCGCTCCGGCCACGACGTGCGCGTCATCGCCCCCTCATCACGACGGCGGTCGCACGACTGCGAGTACCTGACCGTGATCGGCGAGCACGTGATCGGCCTGCCCGCCAGCGGTTCCGTCGCCAACGTCTGCCTCTCGTTCAACCTGGGGCCGCGCGTTAAGGCGCTCCTCGCCCGCGAGCGGTTCGACATCATCCACGTCCACGAGCCGTTCATGCCGCTGCTGCCGTTCCAGTTCCTCCGCTACGCCGATACGACGCTGGTGTCCACCTTCCACGCCACCCGCGACGGCGGCAGCCGCCTCTACGCCTACGCGCGCTTCATCATCGAGCCCTGGTGGCAGCGCATCGACGGCCGTATCGCCGTCTCGCGGGCCGCCCTCAAGATGATCTCCCGCTACTTCGCCGACCGCTACCAGATCATCCCCAACGGGATAGATTACGCCCACTTCGCGGCGGAGGTGCCGCCTATCCCCAGGTACATCGATAACAAGCGCAACATCCTCTTCCTGGGCCGCCAGGAGAAGCGCAAGGGGCTGCCCTATCTACTGGAGGCTTACGCCCGGCTCAAGCGGGAGCGGCCCGACATCCGGCTCATTGTTGTCGGGCCGGACGGCGGCATGCGCGCCGCCTGCGAGCGCTACGTCCGCCAGAACCGGCTGGAGGACGTCGTCTTCACGGGCTTCGTGCCGTACGAGGAGCTGCCGCGCTACTACAAGACGGCGGACGTCTATTGCGCCCCGAACACCGGGCACGAGAGCTTCGGCATCGTGCTCCTTGAGGCGATGGCGGCGGGCACGCCTATCGTCGCATCCAACATCGGCGGCTTCGCGGACGTGGTGGAGGACGGCGTGGAGGGGGTGCTCGTCCCGCCGCGGGACGCCGACGCACTGGCCTCGGCGATGGACCGCCTTCTCTCCGACGCCGCCCTCCGCGAGGAGATGGGCCGCGCCGGCACCGTCCGCGCCGCGCCGTACGCCTGGGATAAGGTGAGCGGGCAGGTGTTGGACTACTACCAGGAGCTGGCCGGCAGCGGAGCAACGTCCGCTAACGGGTCCTAGCATGGCGCGCCTGCTGCCGCGCTCCGCCCCCCGCTGGCTGACCGACCCGATCGTCGGCGCCCTGGCGGCGGTGGGGGTCACGCCCAACATGCTGACGCTCGGCGGCGTCCTCGGCAACGCCGGTGCCGCCGTGCTCGCCGCGCGGGGCGACTTCCTCCCCGCCGGCCTAGTGATGCTGGCCGCCAGCTCCCTGGACCTCCTGGACGGCGCCCTCGCCCGCGCCACCGGCAAGGCCACCCGCTTCGGCTCCGTCTTCGACGCCGTGATGGACCGCGTCTCGGAGGCGGCGGTGCTGTTCGGGCTCCTTTACTACTTCAGCGACCGCGGTGGCCGCGACGAGGAGCTGCTCATCTTCGCCGCCGTCGTCGCGTCGTTCCTCGTCAGCTACACGCGCGCCCGCGCCGAGATCGTGAACGTGCCGATGCGCGAGGGGCTGTTCGGACGGGCGGAGCGGGTCATCCTGCTCGGCATCGGGCTCATAATCGACCAGGTGACGGTCGCCCTCTGGATACTCGCCGTAGCGGCAGCCGCCACCGCCGTCCAGCGCCTCGCCCTCGTCTGGTTGCGCGTCGGCCGCTCGGACGAACAATCGCCATGATACCGCTGAGAGACCAGGACGCGATCCGCCTGAAGTTCGCCCAGGAGATGCTGGGCCCGGTGAAGATCGACTACTTCACCCAGAAGGAGCTCGGCATCGTCGTCCCCGGGCGCGAGCCCTGCGCCTACTGCAAGCCCACGGGGGAGATGCTCCAGGAGCTGGCCGCCCTCAGCGAGCTGATCAGCCTGCGCGTCCACAGCTTCGAGGACGAGCGCGAGGAGGCGGCGAAGTACGGCATCGAGCGGGTGCCCGGCATCGTCCTGCGGGGGAAGAACGGCGCGACGTTCAAGTTCTACGGGATGCCCGGCGGCAGCGAGTTTCCCAGCTTCCTGGACACGATCGTGGACATCTCCCGCAATAAGGTCCTTTTCACCGACGAGTCGGTGAAGCTGCTGCGGAAGCTCAAGGAGGACGTGCGGATCAAGGTGTTCGTCACGCCCACCTGCCCGTACTGTCCGGGGATGGCGCGCGCCGCCTACCAGATGGCGCTGGCGAATCCGCGCATCAAGGCCGAGGTGATAGAGGTCAACGAGTTCCCGGCCCTGGCCCAGCGCTATAACGTGACCGCCGTCCCCCTTACGGTGATCGAGGACCGGATCGCGATCCCGGGAGCGGTGCCGGAGAAGGGGCTCGTGGAGCAGGTGCTGAAGGCGGCCGCCTCCCCGGCGGCGCAGCCGTCCGACGTCCGCGGGCCGACCTCCGCCCCTGAGCAGCAGCGCCCGCCGGGCGAGCCCGCCTCCGGGCGGGGCAGCGGCCTCATCGTCCCCTAGCCAGCAGAAGCACCGCGCCAGGACGACCGTCGCGAAAGACGATGGCCCGACTCCTGGCAACTCGTAGCTGCAGGCCTTCAGCCCTGCTTCCGGGCAGGCCTAAAGGCCTGCAGCTACGAGTCCAATGGCGGACCCAGGCGGCGGTGTCGCAAGAATCCCGTCCCCCTAGCGGAAGCGCCGCGCCAGCACATACGTGGCAAAGGCGATGGCCCCCGCGGACGCCAGTATCGCCGCGGCGAGGCCGATCAACAAGCCGGTCGAAGCACCGCCATCGTCCTCCCTGGTTGCGCCGTTCCCACCGTTCGAGGGCGGGAACGTCGGCGAGGGCTCCTGGCCGTTGCCGCCGGTGCCCTCGCGGGGCGGCAGCCCGACGCTCGCCCGCCACTCGTTGTCCAGCCCGTCCTGGTCGAACCCGTAGACCGCTTCCATGGCGGCGTCCGTGCTCTTCCCACTCTTGATCTCCGCGAACAGCTGCGCGAACTTATCCTCTCCGTACGTATCGACGAGGAAGGAAACGAGCGCCCACGACTCTCCGTAGAAGAGGTTCACCTTGTCGGGATCGCCCTGGTAGGAGGTGATGGAGCGCACGGAGAGGACGTTGCCGCGGTCAATCGCCCGCTGCACGGCATCGCCGAAGCCCTCCGGGTCGCCCTGCTGGTGGACGGCAGTGCCCTCATCGAGCCAGGCGGGGAGCTTTCCGATCGGCCCTTCGCCGGCGACGGCGGTGACGACGTGGGTGAGCTCGTGGCGCAGGGTGGAGAAAGAGACGTTGCCCAGCACCAGCACGGTGTCCGACGAGACGCGGACGCCGGCGGTGATTATCTGGGACTCGTAGGACTCGCTGCGGCGCTGGAGGGCCGGCCGCATGTCATCGACGGACTCATAGATGCGGACGTTGACGGGGAACTCCACCTTAGCGTTCAGGAGGTCGGACGCTTGCGCGATCGCGTCCCGGGCGACGTCCAGCATCGCCTGGGCGTCCTCCTCGCTGCCGGAGTAGTAGTGGAGCACGATCCCGTTCGCCTCCAGAGACCTCCAGTCGAAGCGGACGTCTTCGTAGACAACGGTGGCCTCGGGCGTGCTGGCGGTGTTGCCGTCTGCGTCCTCCACCTCCCAGTGATAGCGGATGCGCGTGCCCGGCGGCAGGTAGACGTCGTTGTCGCCGCCGGCCAGGGTGAGGCTGGTGGAGACGCGGGCTCCCGGCTCAAAGTCCGGCACAGCGCGGGCGGTGGTGCCGTCCGGGAGGATCGTGTAGCGGAGGCTTACCTTCTCGAGGGACCGCTCGCCGCTCGCCGACGCCCGGAACTCGATGCCGTCGGGGAAGCGGTTGGTCACACCTTCGTCGCTGACGGAGGGGCCGGCGGCGGCGAGCGTACCGGGGCGAAGCGCCAGCGCCGCCAGCGCGACCAGCAGGAGCACTGCCCTCCCCAGCAGTCGTAGCTGCAGGGCTTCAGCCCTGCGACCGTACGTCCCTCTAGTCACCGATCGTCGCCTTCTGGTAAGCGCTGAGCAGGGGCTCTAGCTCCCCGTCGAGCACGCCGTCGGCATCGCTGGTCTCATAGCCGGTGCGGTGGTCCTTCACCATTTTGTACGGATGGAGGACGTAGGAGCGGATCTGGTTGCCCCAGGCGGCCGAGACGTGCTCCCCCTTCAGCCGCGCCTTCTCCTTCGCCCGCTGCTCCAGCTCCAGCACCAGGAGCCGCGCCTCCAGCACCTTGAGCGCGCTCTCCTTGTTGCGGTGCTGCGAGCGCTCGTTCTGGCAGGAGACGGTGAGACCGCTGGGGATGTGGGTGATGCGGACGGCGGTGGCGTTCTTCTGGACGTTCTGGCCGCCCTTCGAAGAGGCGCGGAAGACGTCGATGCGGAGGTCGTCCGAGTCCAGGTTCACCTCCGACGCGCTCTCCACCTCCGGCAGCACCTCCACCAGCGCGAACGACGTGTGCCGCGCGTGCGCCGCATCGTAGGGCGAGAGGCGGACGAGCCGGTGCACGCCGCGTTCGGCGCGCAGGTAGCCGTAGGCGTTGCGTCCCGTAATCTCGATGGTCACGCTCTTGACGCCGGCCTCCTCGCCGGGAGTCATGTCCAGCATGGCAGTGCGGTAGTCGCGCTTCTCCGCCCAGCGCAGGTACATGCGCAGGAGCATCTCCGTCCAGTCCTGCGAGTCCGTGCCGCCGGCGCCGGCGTGGATGGCGAGGATGGCGTTGCGGCGGTCGTACTCGCCGGAGAGGGCGAGCGTAAGCTCCAGCGTGTCCATCTCCGCGAGGAGCTTCTCGACGTCGGCGGCGACGGCGGCGGCGAGCGCTTCGTCGCCCTCAGACTCGGCGAGGCGCAGCAGCTCCAGCGTATCGCGGGCCTTCGTCTCCGCCCCGCGCCACACATCCACCTGCTCACGAGCGTCGGCCAAGCGCCGCATCACCTTCTGCGCTTCGTTCGGGTCGTCCCAGAAGCCGGGCTGGCCGGACTGCCGCTCCAGCTGCTGGATCTCTAGCTCAAGCTTGGGGATGTCAAAGACGGTGGAGGACGTGCTGTATGCGCTGCTGAAGCTGTTCCAGTGCGGTCTTTGTCTCTTGCATGGGTGTGCGTACCTCCGGCTCGATTATACCGCAGGGTTCGGGCGACCACAGGGGGTCGCCCCTACGACCCCCACCGGCGACCACAGGGGTCCCCCCTACGGCGGCAGCCCCTTCGAGAGCCGGTCCGCCAGGCGGGTCGGCTCCGGCAGCCGGTGGCCCCGCGAGAGGCGCATGACCCACTCGGCGGCGGGCGCGAAGCCGATGCGGTGGCCGGGCGATACGTACAGGGGGCGGCCACCGTCCCGCGTGCGGAGGACGACGCCGATGAGCTCGCCGTCATGGCGGAGGTCTGTACGCGATGCCGCGGCGGGAGCGGGCTCTTCGTGCTCGCCGGTGAGGCGCGACTTGGCGACGCCGATCGCCGGCAGGTCCAGGAGGAGGCCGAGGTGGCAGGCGATGCCGAAGCGGCGGGGGTGGGCGTAGCCCTGGCCGTCGACGAGGAGGAGGTCGGGGGTGCGCTCGATCTTCTCGAAGGCCTGTAGGAGGACGGGGAGCTCGCGGAAGGCGAGGAGGCCGGGGATGTAGGGGAAGGTTACGGGGGCCTCGACGACTTGCTGTTCGAGGGGCGTCAGGTCGGGGTAGGAGAGGAGGACGACGGCGGCACGGGCGGTATCGCCGCGGCGGCCGCGACCGAGGAAGGCGAGGTCGCAGCCGGCGACGGTGCGGACGGCGGCCTCCGGCGGGTCGCCTTCGAGGAGGACGCGGGGGGCGAGCCGCTTCTGGAGGGCGATGGCGTCGGCGGGGGTGGCGGGCCAGGGGTCGTGGGGCGGGCTGCGCATGGCGGGGTCGAGTATAGCGGGTTGAGTGAATCGCGGGTTTCGTATAGGGGCGGTTGATTGAGTTTTCGTGGGGTTCGCGGTTTTCGGGGGGTTGCAGGTTTGGGGATGGTGCGTTTCGTTTGATTGTTTTCCCCGCATCCCCTCACCGCCAGGTATTCTGTCCCGCCCGGCCCGCCCCGGAGGCTATCGCCTCAGGCTTCTGCGAGCCCCACCCCGCGGGGGAGGTGTTAAGGTGCCGCGCTTATGGTAGGGCGCGGGCGGGCGGAGGTGGGAGAGGGTGGTGGCAGGGGTGGTGGCTAACTACCAAGACGGCTAGCCTGTTCCAGTATCTTCTCCACCTCGTCAATAGCCTCAGCCGCTCGATCTTTGGCGACGTGCGGCTTCAGTGCATTCATCAGCCCAGCCTTGTCTTCCTCGGCGGTGTAATTGCGGATTACATACAATGCGGTCGCTAGCCGTTCCAAGTCGACTACGCCATGCCCGGAAAGCTTCTCCGCAACAAAGTCGATTGCCGGGCTATAGGCGGCGACGGCACTTGCAAAGCCATCCGCAAGAACTTGCGCCGACGGACCCTGTTTGAGAGATGGCCCGTATGGAGCCCGCTGCTCGATGTCAATGAGCAGCCTGGCTCTCATTTCGCCGAGGTCTTCATGCAAATCGAACGAGTAAGGGCCGTGCTTGTAAAGGATGAAGTCGAGATCCAAGGGCACATGAGTGGCCTCCTGTAGGAAGTAGCTGGCCTTCTGCACGTGCGTCTCGCCGCACCAACTCCCACGATCTTTCATCGCCTTCAGGAGCGCGAGCAAGAGAGCGTAGCGCTTAGCCTGCATTCTCGGCCTCCTCGTCTTGATCCCCGAGCCTAGGCCTAATTACTTCGACCTTTTCTTTTGACAACCAACCCTCCGCATCATCTAGGAGATCGCGCCTGACAAAAACGTTGTCCACGGCCGCTGATGGAATGTGTGGGAGTACATCAGAGATGGCCTGTGCCGACGTGACGTTGCCGTCTCTTCGTTCGACAGGAAAGTCGATAGTGGCGCCGGGCTGAGCATGAGAATCGCGCCGCACGTTGTCCGTGCCAAACTTTGTCGCAGCGGCATCTGAGATGCACTTCCCTGCGTCGGGATTGGTCGTGAGATCTTCAGGGTTTCGTTGCCACAGAACCCTGAAATGATCTCGCTTCACAATCCTGCGGGCATGGACATGTCCCTTCGTTTCCTCATTCCTGGCCGCCTCGGCAATGGCAGTCGAGACCTCCAGATCGCTTCTCGACAGATGCCCGACCGCATCGATCGGAAACTGGCCGAGTGGCAGCCACTCCTTAAGGAAGTCCTGAAGGTGAATGTCATAGATTCGCCGGATGTGGTGGAAGTAGACTTGAGTGAACATGAAATAACGGGCAAGAGAGAGGGCCTCGGCGGAATGTAAGCCGCCCTCTTCGACCCCCAGCTGAGGCTCTGGCGATGCGTCGTCCGGCACGGGCATTGGAAGTATCCTCATCGTGTCTATAAGCCGGAAGTGATCGAACCTCCCGTATGCTACGCCGGCGTGGTGAGAATCACGGAGCAGGTAGTCCATTCGGTCAACACCGAAAGCGTTGCCGACGATGATTTCGGATAGGAGAGCCTCCCAGTCAGTGAACTTGCGGTCCTTCAATTCTTTCTGCCCCACCGCAAGTTTAGCCACGTCTTCTGTCCTGACCAGAGGCGTCATCTGCTCGCAGATAGTTTTGATCTCACTATCTTCGATTAAGAGAGCGCTCAACTTTTCGTGACTCCAGCCGTCCGGAAGGAGGTCCTTTTCCTTTTCCGCTGCGTGCGAGAAGGGAAGATGGCCGATGTCATGGCAGAGGCCAGCAAGCCTAACGACCCTTCTCCAATAGTCAAGCTTCATCTTATCGTTCAGCTCAGGGAATCGCTGTTTGATCTCAGGACGTACGTTCTGTTCAGCGGTTATAACGTCGTACACGCGGCCTGCCAGTTCCATAACTCCAAGAGAGTGCTCGAACCTACGGTGGGTCGCTCCCGGATACACGAGGTAACCCATGGCCAGCTGATGGATATGGCGAAGCCTCTGCACCGGCTCAGAATCTAGTACCTGCCTCTCTTCGCTGTCGAACTTGATGAAGGCGTGAATAGGATCGCGTATCTCGTGGACGAGCTTCACGGAAGTCTAAGACCATTCAAGAATAGCACATATGTTCCGACTCTGTCAACTCCCTTGTTGTTAGCAAAGGTTACGACGCGCGGGTTGTCTGGTCAAGCGCTTACGCCCGTGCTCGAATCATTTCGCCCGGCCCTACTCCCCCAGCTCTCGGAGGCGCGCCTCCGCTTCGCGGACGGCGGCATGGAAGGCGCCGCGGGCCATGAGGGAGGTCTCGGTCTCGATGCGAGCGGCGAACAGGTCGCGCCAGAGCGCCCAGGCCTCGCGGTTGTCGGGGTCGCCCTTGCGGACGAAGCCGGCGACGTGGCAGGCGAGCTGGAGCTCCCCGCCGTCGCGGAGGGCGCGGGCGCGGGCCAGCAGCGGCGCCGCACCGCAGACGCCGACGAGCTCGCGGGCGATGTCGTGCGAGTGGGCGGGAAGGATCTCCGCCGGGTCGCCGCTGTACCAGCCGCCGTACAGCCGGTAGACGTTGCGGGCGATGAACTCCGGGTGGTCGTAGATCGGCCGCAGCCAGGGGCGGTCCGCCGGCGGGTACTCGATCTCGCGGAGGATGTCCTCCAGCCACTTGCCCTCGTTCATCTTCGCCACCACCTGGTCGTGGATGGAGCGGAGGAAAGCGGCGGTGGAGGTCAGGGCGTCCTGGATGCGCTCCTCGCCGGAGAGGGCGGGGCCGTGGCCGGGGAGGAGGTGGAGGGGGCGCAGCGACGCCATCTGCTCCAGGGCGCGGGCCCAGTCCAGGGCGTAGCGCTGCACCTTGTACGGGTTGCCGGCGTTGGGAGACGACCAGACGAAGGTATCGCCGGTGCAGAGGACGCGGCGGGCGGGGCACCAGACCCAGGTCTCGTCGTCCGTCTCGCCGCGGGCGTGGTGCAACTCGAACCGCTCGCCGCCGACGGTGATGGTGAGTCCGTCGGAGTAGACGTCGTCCGGGTAGACGAGGGGCGCGGTGGAGAAGGGGCGGGCGCTCTCCGGAAAGTTGAACTGCACGCGGTTAATGAAATCGTTCTGGGGGCCCAGGAGGCGATAGCGGTCGAAGCGGGCGGGAAGGTCGCGGTGGGCGACGACGCGGGGCCGAGGGTGGCCGCGCGATTCGGCGTCGGCGAGGAACGAGCGGGCGCCGGTGGTGTGGTCGATGTGGCCGTGGGTGTAGACGATGGTCTGGACGGGGGCCTGGGAGTGGTTCGAGCGCAGGTCCTCGACGATGCGGTTCGCGAACTGGGCGGCGGCGGTATCGACGACGAGGATGCGATCGTCGCAGACGAAGGCGGTGGAGGTGCCGAAGGAGGGGAAGAAGACGACGCCCTCGGCGATCGTCTCGGAGGCGCCGCGGTAGAAGAAGGCGGCGGCCTCACGGGTCTGGGGGTCCTGCGAAGGGGAAGTCATGGCGGGCCTCCTGGGGCGTGGGAGCGAAGTCCGCGTCGCATTATACCGCGCGGCGGCAGGCAGCCCCGAAGGGTGCGAAGGGGGGCGGCGGGCGACCACGGGGTCGCCCCTACGCGGTGGGCACCACCCACGGGCGACCACAGGGGGTCGCCCCTACAGGGCGGCGGCTAGTAGTCGTTCGCCAGGAAGTCGAAGCCCAGGGGCCAGGCGCCGTAGTAGTAGAGGGGTGACGTGCGCAGGAGCATGTCCAGCGCGACGACCGGCGCCAGGAAGCCGTAGAGCCACATGTAGTACAGCATCGCTATCTCCAAGCGCAGGGTTTCCTGCGCTAATGGAGAGACGGCGCGCCAGGGGCAGGTGTTACAGGCGGCCGACGATAACAGCGGGCGGGCGACCACAGGGGTCGCCCCTACACGTTCGGGTGGCGGGAAGCGGCAGCGCCGTCGCGGTTATGTCGCGCAGGGGGTTGGCAAGATTGACGCTAGCGTATACTCTATTTGCGGGCTTAAGCATGATCAGGGTTAGAGCGGCGCTGCTATCCCGCTACATACGAGAGCCCGTCGTGATGGCGGGCGCTTACCTGCTCTACTACCTGGTGCGCGGCCACGCGGCCGAGCGGACGGCCGACGCGTTCAAGAACGCCGGGCAGGTCATACGGCTGGAGCGCGACATCGGCCTGTTCCGCGAACTCTCGATCCAGGCCGCGACCATCCCCTACATCGGGCTCACGCACCTGTTCAACGTCATCTACTTCTACGGCCACTTCCCGCTGATCATCATCGTGGGGGCGTGGCTGTTCTGGAAGCACCCCTCGCTTTACAGCCTCATCCGGAACTCGTTCCTCGCCTCCGGCGCCATCGCGCTGGTGGTGTTCGTGCTGTTCCCGGTGGCGCCGCCGCGGCTCATCGGCGCCGGGTTCATCGATACCCTCCAGTACACCCTCGCCCTGACCTACGATAAGTCGCCCGGAGTGAACGAGTTCGCCGCCGTGCCCAGCATGCACGTCGGCTGGAACCTGTTGCTGGCGCTGGGGCTATTCCTATCGTTCCGCAACCCGGTGCTGCGCGGACTGGCCTTGCTGATGCCGCCAGCGATGATCCTGTCCACCGTCGTCACCGGCAACCACTATCTGGTGGACGCCCCTCTGGGGATTATGACCGCGCTCAGCGGCCTGATCGTCGCGCTGCTGATCCGGCGCTTCTGGCCGCAGATCGAAGCGCGGCTCCCCTCCTGGCTCCGCGAACTCGACGGCCCGCCCGCCGAGACGGGGACCATCGCTCAGGCGCGATAGCGCCGCTTCCCCGACGCCTACGCCAGGCTGTGCTCCGCCAGCATCACGGTGTTGGACAGCAGCATCGCCACCGTCATGGGTCCCACGCCGCCCGGCACCGGTGTGATCGCGCCCGCCACCGCTGACACGCCTTCGAAATCGACGTCGCCGACGAGGCGGCGCCCGCTCTTGCGGCTGGCGTCTTCGACCCAGTTGTTCCCGACGTCGATGACGACGGCGCCCGGCTTCACCATACCGGCCGTGATGGCCGCGGGCACGCCCATGGCCGCGATGAGGATGTCCGCCTGACGGGTGACCTCTGCCAAGTTGGGTGTGCCGGTGTGACAGACGGTTACGGTGGCGTTAGCGCGGGGGTTCTTCTGCATGAGGATCGCGGCCAGCGGCTTGCCAACGATGTTGGAGCGGCCGCAGACGACGACGTGCTTGCCGGCGGGCGGGTATCCCGTGCGGTGGAGGAGCTCTACGACGCCGGCGGGGGTGGCGGGGTGGGGGCAGGGCTCGCCACGGAGGAGGCGGCCCAGGTTCACGGCGGTGACGCCGTCGACGTCCTTGGTCGGGTCGATGGCGTTGACGGCGGTGGCCTCGTCCAGGTCGCGCGGCAGCGGCAGCTGGACGAGGAGGGCGTGGAAGCGCGGGTCTTCGTCCACATCCAGGATGCGGGAGGTGAGCTCCTCCTGGGAGATGGTGTCGCTGAGGTGGAAGGTCTCAGAGAAGATGCCGGCCTCCTCGGCGGCGTCGCCCTTGGAGCGGACGTAGGAGATGGAGGAGGGGTTATCGCCGACGAGGATGAGGGCGAGGCCGGGGGTGACGCCGCGGCGGGCGAGGCTGCGGGCGCGGCGGGCGACCTCGGCGCGGACCTCCTGGGCGATGGCGCGGCCGTCGATGATGCGGGCGGACATGCGGCCCTATAATACCGCACCGGACTCGCAGGCTGCAGGGCTTGCCTGCCGGCAGGCGCGCGTTGACAGCGCGCGCGGACGGCTCCTACGATACGGCTACCGGGCGGGCCGGTGCGGGGGCTGTCAACGGATAGGGAACGGATTAACGGATGGGCCTAGCGCCCGTTCTTACTGATATGGCACAACGATCAACGATTGAGTGGACTGAGACGACGTGGAACCCGGTCACGGGCTGCACGAAGGTCAGCCCGGGTTGCGCGCACTGCTACGCCGAGACGTTTGCGGAGCGCTTCCGCGGCGTCCCAGGGCACCCCTACGAGCGCGGGTTCGACCTGCAGCTGAGGCGAGAACGCCTGCAGCAGCCACTCACCTGGCGACAGCCGCGCATGATCTTCGTCAACTCGATGAGCGACCTCTTCCACGAGGACGTCGCCGAGGACTACATCCGCGAAGTCTTCCACGTGATGCGGAAGGCGCACTGGCACACGTTCCAAGTCCTCACCAAACGAGCAGAGCGCCTGGCTGACCTGGCGCCGAGGCTGCCATGGCCCCGAAACGTCTGGATGGGCGTCTCGGTGGAGAACCAGCGCTGGACGTCCCGAATAGACGACCTGCGCAGGGTTGCCGCCAAGGTGCGGTTCCTCTCGTGTGAGCCGCTGCTGGGGCCGCTTAAGCTGGACTTGCACGGTATTCACTGGGCGATCGTTGGCGGGGAGAGCGGCCCGCGCGCGCGCCGCATGAACCCCGATTGGGTACGCGACATCCGCCAGCAGTGTGCGGAAGCCGGCGTTGCGTTCTTCTTCAAGCAGTGGGGGGCGCACAACGAGGCGGGGGAACGGGTAGGGAAGGGGAGAGCGGGGCGGCTGCTGGATGGACGCGTGTGGGGTGGAATGCCGATGGTCAGAAGAGCCGTGGCTGCTGGGTGACCGGAAAGTTAAGATCGAGAGGGCGTTCCATAACGTCCTTCATAATGCGGTTCCCCGTGTCAGAGTCCGACGCGAATATCAGGTAATAAAGTTCTCGCTGTCGGCCCCCGGCCACCATGCGTGCAGAGATTAGCCGCGTCGACACGTACAAGTAACCTAGCTGTTTCAGACCTTGGCAGTAGAGGTCTACGTATTCGCTCTTCGCATCAGTTGCGCTGATCTTGTCTGCCAGCCGATCCTGATAAACGCGTCGCCAGTCGGGCGCGGGGAAGACGCGGTCGACACGCTCTTCCCACGCTAGACTCATGGCCTTCGAGGTCGTAAGTAGCCGGACGATACCCATCTGGAGCGGGAACAATATCAGCAGCTCCGGCTTGTTGCGACGGTCCGGCGTGCGGGCGACGCCAACGATAGTCCGCCAGGCGAGCTCTGTGCCCGCCGGATCCAACAGACAGAAGCATGGGCGGTTGACTGGAACTAGCGCGGAAACCGTTTCGGCCAGGACTGCGTTAACGTCACCCTGTATGACCTGCGCACGGCTGCCAAACGGCTTTGCCCGCTCTGCCAGTGCATTTACATTCTTGCGTTTGAGCTCGACCAGGACACATCTCTCAAAGCCTGGTCGTGTGCGCAGCGCCACCAGGGGAGACCCCCACACATGAAAGTTCTCGAATGGGGGTCTTGCGTCTCTGATTCGGTTCTTACCCGGCCCCGCCAGTCCGTCGACGTAATAGCCGCCACCGCACACCCTCGTGAAGGCATCCAGATATAAGGCCAGCATAGCAAGCTTCTCGAGAGTCCACGTTCCGATCGGCCGCGCGAGGAGGTCGTCTGGCTCCGAAGCCAGCTGAGAGAAGATATCGAGGTCAGTACGCCGTTGTCTCGGCAATTTCTGGAACTGCCCCCTCACACCTTCTCGAACTCGGTGCGGGCCACCTCCGTGCCGTCGTCCAGGCGAACGACCTCGTAGTCCGAGAAGAGGTTGGGGGCCTCGCCGCGCATGATGCGCAGCATCTCCAGGGCGACCTTGCGGATCTCCGTCTCCGCCCACTCGGAGCCGCGCAGCTCGATGAAGTGGCGCAGGGCGCGGGCGTTCGCGGTCACGAAGATCATCGTCTCGGTGGCGTTGGGGAGGACGGAGCGGGCGGCCTGACGGGCCAGCTTGCGGCGGTGCGTCCGGTCGTCCACGTCCGCGAGCTTCTGCATCAGCCCTTCGACGAGGTCCAGGTACGCCTGGTGCGACTGCTCGACGGCGCGCAGCCAGATCGCGTGCAGCCGCTCGTCCTCGGCGATGATGGCGGGCTCGATGTAGTTCGCCATCGACTCGTCGACATAGCGCTGCGAGAGCTGGGAGTAGGCCCAGCCGGCGCGGTGACGGATCAGCTCGTGGGTGAAGGAGCGGGAGACGCCAGCGATGATGAAGTTCCAGACGGCGTGCTCCAGGACGGAGCCGTGCTTCTGGCCGAGGATGTTGCTGATGTACTCCGCGTTGGTCTTGCGCCCCTTGCCGAACGAAAGGTAGCAGAGGCGGCCGCCCGCCTCGGCGAGCTGCTCGCCGCCCACCTCCGTGTCCGTCTCCCAGCTCATGCCGTATTCGTCCAGGAAGCGGTCGACCTGGGAGCGGTCGACGTTCTGGCGGCCGACGAGGTAGACTCTGGGCTCGCTGATGATGTTCATGGGGGGCCTCCGGGCGTATCGCTGCCTGCCTGACGGGGGCATGATAGCACCGCGGCGGGAGGGGGTAAACGGTAGTGCACTTGAGCAATAAGAGGGCACTGGAACAGTTGAGCAATGGAGCAAGCGCCGACCCTGTCATTCTGAGCGTCGACCACGCCTGAGCGGGTCACACGCGCTCCGCCGCGAAGCATGCCCTGAGCAACGTCGAAGGGGAATCTTGGGAGGGGCCAACTCGCGATCTCGCAGAGAGAACGTCGCAACGCACTCCGCCCGCCTCGACGATCATGGCGCAAACATGCAACCGTTTGTTCGGCCCACCCGCCCGCCCGGGAGGTTGTTTAGCTCAGGGGGACACCCTCCTTCGGCAGGCTCAGGACAGGCCTGAAACCCCCGGCAAGGAGAGCTGCGCCCTCCCTGCACTCTCCGCTTCCGCCCTGCCTGCTCTACTGCTCCATCGCCGGTGATAGAATGGCGGCGATATGAGCGCCAACGGAGACTCGCAGAGCGCCGTGGGGGTGGACGTCATCGAGATCGAGAGGGTGGCGGCGGCGCTGGGGCGGTTCGGGGAGCGGTTCCTGCGGCGCGTGTACACGGCGGAGGAGGCCGCGTTCTGCCGGGGGCGCGTCCACGAGCTGGCGGCGCGGTTCGCCGCCAAGGAGGCGGTGATGAAGGCGCTGGGCACGGGGGCGAAGGGCGTCGCCTGGCGGGAGATAGAGGTGCTGCCCAACCACCGCGGCAAGCCGCTCGTGTACCTGCACGGGCGGGCGCGGGCGCGGGCGGAGCGGATCGGGCTGGCGGGGTTGGACGTGAGCATGAGCCACTCGCGGGAGTACGCGGTGGCGTTCGTCGTGGGGCAATCGCGGGACCTAGAGCCGGACCGGCCGGGCTGGCGGCGGAAGCTGATCGGGATCCTGCGGGAGCGGGGGCTGCTGGAGTGAGTGGACAGAGGATAGTGGACAGTGGACAGTGAGCTGACGCTGGAGGGCGTGGAGCGCTGCTTCTGCTCGGACGAGTGCCTGCGGCGGTACGTCGCGTCGCCGGAGAGGTACGCGGAATAACAGTGGACGGTGAACAGTGGACAGTGGAGAGTGAGCTGCGGGCAGATGAGACTCTGTTGGACAGGGGTTACTTCTCGCGCCGCGCGCGGTGGTGGCACTGGCCACAAGGAATGCTCTACCTCACCTCGCAGCGTCTTATCTGGAAAAGGAGGGCATTGAGCTTGCCGCTCGGTCCAGAGATGGTGGAGATCGCGCTCGCCCACGTCGTGAGCTGCGATAAGCGCAGAACGCCGCTGAGCATTCTGCAAGCCCTGGTCGTGAGAGCGGCCGATGGGCGTACGCACTGGTTCTCCCCGATCTTGTTCTTGGAGCGCGCCGCCGCCTGGTGCGAAGCCATCTCGAAGGCGGTGACGGAGGCGGAGGCGCCATGAAGCTGGTCACCGTCGCGGAGATGCAGGAGGCCGAGAAGCGGTCCGGCGTGCCCGTGCCCCAGCTTATGGAGAGCGCCGGCCTGGCCGTCGCGCAGGAGGCGTGGCTGCTGCTGGGCGAGCTGGCGGAGCGGCGGATCGTGGTGCTGGCGGGGCCGGGGAACAACGGCGGCGACGGGCTCGTGGCGGCACGCCACCTGCGGGAGTGGGGCGCGGACGTGAGCGCCTACCTGCTGGAGCCCCGACACAAGAAGGACGCTGTGTTCGCGCCGCTGCTGAAGGCGAAAGCGCCCGTCGCGACGGCGGAGGAGGACGCGAAGGACGGCTACAAGCGGCTGGAGGAGCTGCTGGCCGGCGCGGACCTGGTGATCGACGCGCTGCTGGGGACGGGGCGGGGGCGGCCGATCGAAGGCGCCCTCGCGGAGGTGCTGGACCGGCTGCGGGCGGCGCGCGGGCGGCCGCTGGCGCCGCGGCTGCTGACGGTGGACCTGCCGACGGGGATCGACGCCGACACCGGCGCCGCCGACCCCCACTGCGTGCCCGCCGACGCCACGGTCGCCCTGGGCTGGAGCAAGGTCGGGCTGCACGTCATGCCGGGCTCGCAGCTGGCGGGACGGGTGGAGGCGGTCGACATCGGCATGCCCAAGGAGCTGGAGTCGGACGGGTGGACGGAGCTGATGACGGCGCGCTGGGCGCGGCCGGCGCTGCCGGAGCGGCCGCCGTGGGCGAACAAGGGGACGTTCGGGAAGGCGCTGGTGGTGGCGGGGTCGCCGCGCTACGTGGGGGCGGCGTACCTGGCCTGCATGGGTGGCCTGCGCGCCGGCGCCGGCCTGACCACGCTGGCCTGCGCGCGCAGCCTCTACCCGGTGTTCGCCTCGAAGCTCACGGAGGCGACGTTCGAGCCGCTGCCGGACGAGGAGGGCTACCTCTCGGCGGAGGCGGCGCACAGCGTAGGGCAGATACTGGCCCGGGAATACGACGCGCTGCTGGTAGGGCCGGGGCTGGGGCAGGAGGCGTACGTGCGCGCCTTCATGCGCTCACTGCTGCCGCTGCTGAAGGCGGACGCGCTGCGCGGGGTCGTCATCGACGCCGACGGGCTGAACAACCTATCGAAGCTGGAGGGCTGGTGGAAGGAGCTGGCGACGCCGGCGGTCATCACGCCGCACCCGGGGGAGCTGTCGCGGCTGGCCGGGCTGCCGGTCGAGGAGATACAGTCGGACCGGCTGGCGGTCGCCCGTGGCTACGCCGGCGAGTGGGGTGTCGTCGTCGTGCTGAAGGGGGCGAACACTGTCGTCACGGCGCCGGACGGCAGGGCGCGGCTGAGCCCGTTCGCGAACCCGGGGTTGGCCAGCGGCGGCACGGGCGACGTGCTGGCGGGGGCGATCGCGGGGCTGATCGCGCAGGGGCT
>JAUYGU010000037.1 GCA_030690405.1 Dehalococcoidia bacterium
GTGGTCAACGGAGATGCAGCGGCCGGCGGTCAGGAGATTCTCCAACCCCCGCGGCAGGAGGCTGCGATAGGGGATGTTGTAGAGGCAGCCGTACTTCGTCCAGTGGCCGGTGCGGGCGATGGCGTCGTCGAACGGGCGGTCCAGGTCTTCGCGTGACATAACGTACTCGCCCTTGAGCCGCCGTGACTCGGTGATACCGAGCTGGTCGGCGATGAGCGAGATGTAGGCGTCGCGGAAGGCGGGTAGGGCACCCTGGAGACGGGCGGCCTCCTCCTTCACCATGCGGCGGCATTCGGTCATCGCCTCCGACAGCTCGACTGGGTCGGTGGCGTCGATCTTGCGCCGGGTGCGGGCCTCGCCGCCCCAGGGGACGAGGGCACGACCTTCGCCCATGGTGTGGAAGAAGAGGCCTTTGCCGCCCGCGAACGCTCCCTCAAGGTCGCCCACATTGCTCATGAGGAACCAGAGCCAGGGGTGGACGCGCTCCAGATCGAACGGCTCGCCGGCGGCGGCGAAGATGTCGCCGTCGCCGCTGGTGTCGATGACGACCCGGGGCGCGATCGCCTGCCTGCCGGCCTTGTTCTGGACGATCACCGCCGTCACGGCGCTGTCCTCGATGACGGGCTCGCAGGCCCAGGTGTGGTAAAGGGGGCGGACGCCCGCCTCCTGGAGCATCTCGTCGGCGGCAAAGATGAACTCGTGCGGCTCGAAGGCGACGGAGTAGCGCACGCGGTGGGGGCCGCTGCCCCAGATGAGCCCCCAGCGGCTGTAGTGCTCCACCAGCCGTGGGTCGGGGTCGTTCCACTCACCTTTCGGTGGGTAATGGACGGCGCCGCGACGCTCCATGCGGTCGACGATCTCCTGACAGAGGCCGGCGACGGCCTGGCGGCCGGCGCCGTCGTCCAGGGTGAGAAGGAGGATGATGAGGCCGCCGGTGGCGAGGCCGCCCAGGTAGCCGAAGCGCTCCACCAGCATGACCTCCGCGCCGTTGCGGGCGGCGGCCACGGCGGCGGCGAGGCCGGCGGAACCGCCGCCGACAACCAGCACGTCCGGCCGGGCGACGACGGGAACGCGCGCCTGCGGCAGGACTACGTGGTTGCCGGACAGCTCGGCCAGGTCGGCGCTCCCCTACGCCCGGACGGCGATGCCTTTGATGTGGGGCCTGGTGAAGACCATCGGCGGCAGGGGGGGTACGGGCTTCGTCAGCTCTAGCTGCTCGAACTCGAACCCGGCGTCGCGCACGAGAGCGGCGATGTCGCGGTTAGGGTGGCAGCCAGCGCCGAGCCAGCGCCAGGCCGGGGTCACCAGGTCCTGCCAGAAGGCGCCGAAGCTGTGGTCGTAGCGAACGTGTTCGTACAGGCGCAGCTTGCCGGAGGGCTTGAGCACACGGCGGGCCTCCGAGAGCGCGCGCCCGGGATCCCGCACACTGCACATCACGAGCGTGCTCACGACGGTATCGAACGAGGCATCCTCGAAGGGGATCTCTTCGGCGGGGGCCTGACGGAGGTCGATTGGCCGCGCGGCCTCGTTGGCGCGGCGGCGGGCGCGCTCCAGCATATAGGGGTCCGGCTCGATGGCGAAGATCTCATCAGCGTCCACACCGTAGTAGGCGAAGTTGGCGCCCGTGCCGGCGCCGAGCTCCAGCACACGTCCGCCGGCGCGGCCGGCGATCTCCTCCCGCACACCCTTCATGAACGAGCGCTCCGCCGAAGCCATCAGGCGGTCGTACACGGCGGCGAACCATTTGTGGCCCTGCTGCTGCGGCATGTCGCTCTCCGGATCCCCCTTAGCCGGCACGCCAGCGTCCGCGGCCATCGGAGGTCCTGCGGGAGGCCTGGGCGTGCATAAGCGTGCCCTCAGCGATGACATCGAGGGCGTCCATTTTGCCGAAGGCGTAGGGCAGGAAGGCGTCCGGATCGACTTCACAGAGGACCCGGCCCCTGGTGTAGGTTACGCCCTCCGTGACGGTGGCCCCCATCACCTGGGTCACGGGGATATCGGCGACGGGGTCGTGGGGGGAGTCACGGAAGACCAGCTCACCCTTTCCGCGCTGGGAGGTCTGAACGCTGACCTCGGAGTCGATCTGCACCAGCAGGGGAGGATGGTCAAAACCAACGCCGCCGGGATTCGGCAGGTATTTGAAGTGGAAGGTGGAGAACTGCTGTCGGCCGGTGGGCCCGGCGGCCTCCATGCGTCCCCGCAGGCTGATGTAGCGGATATCGTACCGTTCGGCTGAACCCCAAACGTGCTCGCCCTGGCGCTCGAATACGATCTTGGCCAGCTTCTTGGGCTCGCCGTAGAGCTCGCGTCCGAAGGTGACGGCGGCGTCGGTCGACATGGGCATCGTCACGCAGTAGTTGCCGATGATGTCTTGATAACGGGCGCGAACATAGACGGCGGCACCGAGGAAGGGGCCCACGCAGTTGGAGTTGCCGATCTCGCCCACCCAGACGGAGCCGATCGCCTCCGGGGTCGGCTCCAGGGGTGGCGGCAGCAGGGCCCGCAGCGCCTCCAGCTTCGTCTCAAACATGACGGTGAGAGAGCGGGTGGCCATGAACTGGGGGCGGGAGTAGATCGCCTGAATCTTAGCCACTTCGTCTTCGGTCTTAACAAATCGCACTTGTGCCTCCTCCTGCCTGAACCGTCCTCATGATAGCACGAGGAGGCGGGACTTCAGACAGGGGTTCACCTTCCGCCAAGTGTGGGCGTTTGCCATAATGGGAGGACTGCCCCACCTGAGCCCGCAGAGGGAGTATGCCCCCCGACGACGCAGAGACACTTGCCGCGCCGCCGGCCGTCATCGATGAGGCGAACCTGTTCCGGTCCGTCTTGCGCCTTGCCTGGCCCGTCGTCATCCAGCAGGTCAGCTTCTCGATGGTGCAGCTGGTGGACACCGCCCTGGTGGGACACCTGGGCGAGAACGCCCTGGCCGGAGTACGCCTGGCCGGGCAGATCTTCTGGTTCTCGCAAGCGGGGATGGTGGCGGTGGCCGTCGGCTCCACGGCGGTCATAGCCAGGAACGTGGGCGCGGGCCAGCCGCAGCTGGCCTCGCGGACGCTGCAAAACGCCTTCCTGATCGCGCTGGCATGGGGCCTGGTTATGGGCATCTTGATGTGGTTCTTCGGGCATTGGGGGCTGGGGATGCTGGGGGCGGAGGAAGGCGCGAAGCACCAGGGGACGGTGTACCTGAAGGCGGCGGCGGTGGGGATGCCGCTTTGGTCGCTGGTGTACGCCGGGAGCGCCTCCCTGCAAGGTGCGGGCGACACCCGCGCGCCGATGGTCATCGGGGTGGTCGTGAACATCGTGAACATCATCGTGGCGTACCTGCTGATCAACGGCGCGGGTCCTTTCCCGCGGCTTGAGGTGCTGGGCTCCGGCGCCGGGTTCACGAGCGCGGCGATCATCGGGGCGGCGCTGGTGCTGCTGGTGCTGGCGTCCGGCACGAGGATCATCCACTGGCGGCCGTGGGAGGCGTTCCAGTTCGATCCGGTGGAGGCGCGGCGGGTGTTGAACGTAGGGCTGCCGGCTGGGGCGGAGCAGATACAGTTCAACATCGCCTTCATGATCTACACGCGGATTATCGCCAGCCTGGGGACGGCGGCGCTGGCGGCGCACGGGGTGACGCTGGCGATCCAGAGCCTGACGTTCAACATCGGTTTCGCGCTGAGCGTAGCGACGACGGCGCTGGTAGGCCAGAGCCTGGGCGCCGGGCGGCCGGACCTGGCGGAGCGGGCGACGTACGTGACGATGCGCTACTCCCTGGTGTTCATGATGGGGCTGGGCGTCATCATGATGGTCTTCGGGGGCAACATCACCGGCCTGTTCGTGGGCGGCGAGAACGCGGACGAGGTGATCCACATCGGCCGCCAGCTGTTGTTCATCTTCGCCTTCGCCATGCCAGGCCTCGCCGTGAGCTTATCGCTTGGCGGCGGACTGCGCGGCGCGGGTGATACGCGGGCCGTTCTGGTGATCAGCGCGGCGGCCACCTGGATCGTGAGGCTGGTGCCTGCCTACCTGCTGGCGATCACGGCGGGGCTGGGCGTGCCGGGCGCCTGGGCGGCGGCGATAGCTGATATAAACATGCGAGCGCTCCTCATATTCATTCGCTTCCGGCGGGGGCGCTGGAAGCGAATGAAGGTGTAAACGCCCTGCCAATTTAGCAACCGTTCCCTTCAGAAACCCAACGGCCGGTGCTAAAATAGCGGCTGGAGTCCCCCAATGAGCACCGTCATCATGTACACGCTCCGGAACTGCCCCACGTGCGATAAGGCGCGCGCGGCCCTGGCTGAACGCGGCGTCGAGTTCGAGGAGCGGCGAGTGGACGAGAACGAGCAGTGGTGGGAAGAAGCCCTCAAGTACGCCTTCACGGTCCCCGTCATCATCTGGGGCGAGGCGAACGTCGAGATCGGCTGGGAGGGCGAGCATGGCTGAGAGATCAGCTAGGGGAGGCCGGTCGGCCTCCCGACCGACGGCCCGCGGCCGCCCGGACGGACGGCGCCGGGGCCCGGGGCTAGCCCTGTACAACACACTGACGCGCCGCAAGGACGTCTTCAAGTCGCTGGAGCCGGGCCGGGTCAAGATGTACAGCTGCGGCCCGACGGTGTACCGCCACGCCCACATAGGCAACCTGCGCGCCTACCTGGTGGCGGACTGGCTGCGCCGCCTGCTGGAGGCGCACGGATACCGGGTCCGGCACGTCAAGAACATCACGGACGTGGGCCACATGCGGCAGGAGATGCTGGAGCGCGGCGAGGACAAGGTGATCGCCGCCGCCCTGGCCGAAGGGAAGACGCCGGCCGAGATCGCTCGGTTCTATACGGACGCGTTCATGGCGGACGAGCGCAGGCTCAACATCCTGCCCGCTCACGTCTTCCCCCATGCCAGCGAGACGGTGCCCGAGATGGTGGAGATGACGCGCGGGCTGGTGGAGAAGGGATACGCCTACGAGTCGGGCGGCAACGTGTACTTCGCCGTGGATAGGTTCCCGGAGTACGGGAAGCTGTCCGGACAGACGTCGGGCGGGCTGGAGGCGGGTGCGCGCGCGCAGGCGGACCCGCTGAAGCGCGACCCGCGGGACTTCGCGCTCTGGAAGGCGGCGGAGCCGGGACGGCAGCTCGTCTGGCCTAGCCCCTGGGGCGACGGATTTCCCGGCTGGCACATCGAGTGCTCGGCGATGGCGGCCAAGCACCTGGGCCCGCGTCTCGATCTCCACACGGGCGGCGTGGACAACATCTTCCCCCACCACGAGGACGAGATCGCCCAGAGCGAGGCGGCCTTCGGCCATCAGCACGTCAACCACTGGGCCCACGCGCAGCACCTACTGGTGGACGGCGTGAAGATGGCCAAGTCCAGCGGTAACACCTACACGCTGACGGAGCTGGAGGCGCGCGGCTTCGAGCCGCTGGCGTTCCGCTATCTCTGCGCCACCGTGCACTACCGGGCACGGATGGATTTCTCGTTCGCGGCGCTGAGGGCGGCGCAGCGGGGGTTGACCCGCCTGCGGCTGAAGCTCACGGAGCCGGACGGGCGGGTGACGAAGACGGCCCGGGCCGAAGGAGAGCGCTGGCGGCGCCTGTTCTGGACCATCGCTGCCGATGATCTGGGCCTGCCCGGCGCCCTGGCCGTGGCCTGGCGCGTCGGCCGCTCGCGCCTGGCGGCGCCGATAAAGCGAGAGCTGCTGATGGACTTCGACCGGCTGCTGGGGCTGGACCTGGTGCAGCCGGTCCGGCCGCGGCGGCCGGACGCCGGTACCGAGGAGATGCTGAACGAACGCGACGGGCGACGGCGGGCCGCCGAATACGGCGCGGCGGACCGCATGAGAGAGAAGGTCCTGGCCCAGGGCTTCGAGGTGCGGGACAGCCGCCGCGGGACGTTCGCCGTGCCGCTGCCGCTGTGGGCGCGCAGCGCGGAGGCGATCTCCACCAGCGCGGACGTGGAGTCGCTGCTGGAGGGGTCGCCGGACCTCGACTTCACGATCGGCATCGTGGCCCGCGAGGGGTGCTCGGAGCTGGAGCGCTGCGTGAGCAGCATCCAGGGCTGGCTGGGGTCCCGCCGGGCGGAGGTCATCGTCGTCGATAACGGCTTCGAGGACGCCTGCAGCCTGCGGCTGGACAGCGTCGCCGAGGTCGACCCGCACGTGCGCGTGTTCCACGCGGACCACTTCCTGGGAAGCGCCGCCGGGCGCAACGTCTGCCTGCGCCAGGCGCGGGGCCGCTACGTCCTCCTGATAGACACGAGCGTGGAGGTGACGGGGGACGTCTTTTCCGGCCTGACGGCGCTCCTGGATGACCCGACGGTGGGCGTGGTGGGGCGCTGGGGGGTGGTCACGAACGACATCCGCAGCTTCGACGAGGCGACGGCGGCGGGCGACGTCGACGCCGTCGAGGGTTACCTGATGGCGTTCCGGCGCGAGATCCTGCGGGAGATCGGCCTGCTGGACGAGACGTTCCGCTTCTATCGCCACCTGGACCTGGACTTCAGCTTCGCTGTGCGCAGCCGCGGCTACCGGGCGGTGGTGGACACGGAGCTACCGCTGATCAGGCACGAGCACGTGGACTGGGAGCGCACGCCGCCGGAGGAGCGGGAGCGTCTGAGCAAGCGGAACTTCTACCGCTTCCTTCACAAGTGGGGCGACCGTACGGACCTGATCCTGTCCGCGCGGCCCTAGGACCCGCCGGCGGCGCCCAGATTCACCGCGATCTGCCAGATCTCGGCGGGCTGGAAGAACGTCCTGCGGTAGTTCAGCCAGACATCGGCGGAGCTGTCGTAGGTACCGTCGTAGGCGGCCTGGACGCGATCGTATATCTCCTTGACGACGCGACTGGTGCTGGAGAAGCGCGCGGTGAGGCCGCGGGCCTCGGCCTCACGATTGAGGATCGCGACGATCCCCTCCGAGCCGGAGAGGGCGCCGACGACGCTGCGCTCCGCCTGTTCGCTGCCGACGGTAGCCGGTTCGTAGGCGAGGTAGATGAGGCCGCCGGGAGCGTCCGCCTGCTTCGCCACGCCCGCCTGGTGGATGCCGGCCTGCGTCGTGAACACGTCGCCGATGATCGGCGCCGTGCCGGCCAGCGGCGTCAGGTGCTCCTCGACCGTGCGCTTCATTTCCCTGAGCACCGGCAGGTCGAAGCCGGGATCGCCGTTGAGGCGGATGTATCCGGTCAGCACCTGCTCCAGCGGCGTGTTGCCGGTGCGCTCGCCCAGGCCGCCAAAGGTGACGTTGACCTTGCGGCAGCCGTAGCGCCAGGCGGCGAAGGCGTTGGCCGTGGCGAGGCCGAAGTCGTTGTGGCCGTGGAACTCCAGCTCCGCCCCGGTCTCCGCGAAGAGGGTGGAGACCAGCCGCGGCACGCCCTGGGGCAGGGCGGCGTAGGGGTCCGGCATGCCCCAGCCGATCGTGTCGCAGATGCGGAACTTCGCCCGGCCCTCCGTCGCCTCGAGGACGGTGAGCATGAACGGCACCACCCAGCCGAAGACGTCGGCGCGAGTGCAGTCTTCCAAATGTACGCGGGGAGTGATGCCGTACTCGCAGGCGGTGAGGATCGGGCGGAGGTACTTGTCGACCGCCTCCTCTTTGCTGTGATAGCCGAGCTTGTCGAAGATGTGGTGGTCGGAGGAGGAGGCGAGCATCCCTGTCTCCTTGACCCGACCCTGACTGGCATCGTAGAGCTGCTTGACGTCCTTGGGGTTGGCGCGGATCCAGGTGGTGATCTTCGGGTAGTCGTACTCGCGCTCCAGAAGCTTGTCCAGCACCCAGAGGTCGCGCTCCTGATAGATGAACGTCTCGATGGAGTGGATGACGCCGGTGCCGTTATCGAGGGCGTGGAGGAGGTCGACGTAGCGGAGGCGGGCCTCGTTGGGGAACAGAGCGAAGCGGGAGTCCTGGGCGCCGTCACGAAGGGTAGTGTCGGTGATCAGCTTCGGGAGACCGTCGCGAGCGAGGTCGGGGAGGGAGGCGGGCTCCGCCTCCAGGCGGACGGCGGGCATGCGGCCGCCGAAGTTGTAGTAGACGCGTTCCGGGTTGACGGCGTGCTTAGGCGTCATTCGAAAATCCGATGGGCGTGATAAACCCATTGTACGGGTTCGTACCCTACATGCCAAATCCGGAAAAGTACGGAGACTTACGCCTAGCTCGCGTAGCCGGAGCCGGTCCAGCTGCGCACGCGCTCCTGCGCCCGGCCTCCTACCCTCCACTCCCGCACCACCTGGTCGCCGTTCTCCATGTACTTGATGTGGGCAGCGCTTTCGATCTCCAGCGCGAACAGGTGGAACCGCCCCTGCGGCCGCCAGTCGATCGCCTCCTGGAGGGCCTGGCAGTAGCGCTCGATAGTCGCCCCGTCCTGGACGCCGGCGGCGTTGCCGCGGAGCTTGAGGTCTTCGGCGGGGTCGTTTCGGTTGCAGACGACGGTCTGCACGAGGCAGCGGGGGTCCCGCAGCAGGTCCAGCGCCTTGCGCGACCGCCACATCATGCCGAGGTAGAGCTGCCCGTCCACGATGAGCGGCTCCACGGGGCTGATGCGGGGGAGGCCGTCCTTGCGGACGGTGCCGACGAGGGCCAGGCCGGTGCTCTTGAACCGCTCCTCTCCCCACTGCGCCAGCTCGGACGCTGCTTCTGCGAACTCAGCCCAGTTCATGCGGTTGTCCTTTCGCCCTCACCCCGACCTGCGGTCACGCGCCCGCGAGCGGGAGAGGGCCGGGGGAGAGGGGCCATGCTTCGCACCATCTAGTCTTCCTCCAGCGTGGACGTGTCGCCCTCCGGAAGGCCGAGCTCGCGGGCCTTGAGGAGGCGGCGCATGATCTTGCCGCTGCGGGTCTTGGGCAGCGAGGGCAGGAACTCGATCTCGCGGGGGGCGGTGCCGGCGCCCAGCTTCTCGCGGGAGAAGCGGATCAGCTCGCGGCGAAGCTTATCGTTCGCCTCGTAGCCGTCCTTGAGGGCGACGAACGCCTTCACCACCTCCATCGCCACCGGGTCCGGCTTGCCGATGACGCCGGCCTCGGCGACGGCGGGGTGCTCGATGAGAGCGCTCTCCACCTCGAACGGGCCGACGAGGTGGCCGGCGGTGTTGATGACGTCGTCGGCGCGGCCGACGAACCAGAAGTAGCCGTCGGCGTCGCGGCGGGCGCGGTCGCCGGTGATGTACCAGCCGTTGCGGAAGCGGGACTCGTACAGCTCGCGGTTGTTCCAGTAGGTACGGAACATGGAGGGCCAGCCGGGGCGGACGGCCAGGTTCCCCTCCTCGCCGGTGGGCGCCTCGTTGCCGTCATCGTCGATGATGGCGGGCTCGATGCCGGGGAAGGGGCGACCCATGCTGCCGGGGCGGATGTCCTGGGCGGGGTAGTTAGCGATAAGGATAGCCCCGGTCTCGGTCTGCCACCAGTTATCGTGAATGGGCAGGCCGAACACCTTCTGTCCCCAGAGGACGCCCTCCGGGTTCAGCGGCTCGCCGACGGAGCAGACGTAGCGGAGGCTGCTGAGGCCGTGCTTCTTCGGGAGCTCCTCGCCGGCCTTCATCAGCATCCGGATCGCGGTGGGGGCGGTGTACCAGACGGTGACGCCGTACTTCTCGATGAGGGAGTACCAGTGGCCGGCGGCGAACCCGCCCTCGTAGACGAGGCTGGTGGCGCCGTTGCTCCAGGGCCCGAACATACCGTAGGAGGTGCCGGTCACCCAGCCCGGGTCGGCGGTGCACCAGTAGACATCCTCGTCGTGGAGGTCGAGGACGTCCCGGGCGGTGGCGTAGTGGCCCATGACTGCCATATGAACGTGGGCGGCCCCCTTCGGCTTACCCGTCGTGCCGGAGGTGTAGTGCATGATAGCGAAGTCCTCGGGGTCCGTGCGCTCGATCTCGAACGCGTCCGGCTGTCCATCGAACACGTCAGCCCAGGCGACGGCGCCTTCTGGGGCGGCGCCGCCGCGGCGGTCGAGAATGACGACGTGCCGCAACTCCGGCAGACCGGAGCGTATCTCCTTGACGCGGGCCCACAGCTCGGGGCTGGTGAGCAGCACCTTCGCGCCGCTGTCGGCCAGGCGGTCGCGGACGGCGTCGGGGCCGAAGGCGGAGAAGAGGGGGCCGATGACGGCGCCGAGCTTGAGGGCGCCGAAGACGGCGAAGTACAGCTCCGGTACGCGCTCCAGGAAGACGAAGACGCGGTCCCCCTTCTGCACGCCGAGGGAGCGAAGGGCGTTGGCGGCCTTGTTGGAGGCCGCGGCCATCTGGGCGAAGGTATACGTCTCCGCGCGGCCGTCCTTCCCCTCCCAGAGCATCGCCGTTTTCTCCCGGCGATGCGTCTTCAGGTGGCGGTCGATGCACTCGTGGGCGATGTTGAGGCCGCCGCCGGGGAGGCCGTCGAGCTCGGCCCGGATGCCGTCCCAGCGGAAGGAGGCGCGGGCGGCTGCGTAGTCGATAAGGTTAGGCCTCACCGGCATTCGGTCGGGAGCAGGCTTAACGATCGGCTGGTAGTTCATCGGTCCCTCTTCGCCAGGGGCGTGTCGACCTGGAGGATGCTCACCAATGTAGCGCAGAGCCCAGACGCCGTCAACGCGGCTCGGTTGCGGCGGCGAAGGGGGTGAATCTATCATGGAGTCGTGGGCGTAAGGGCTGTCTGATGGGCATCTTCGAAGTCGGCGGCGTCAGCATCTTCGTGGCGTTCGCCGCGGGGCTGCTTTCGTGCGCCTCGCCCTGCGTGCTGCCGCTCGTCCCGGCTTACCTGGGCTATCTGACCGGCGCCGCCATCGATTCCACAACCCCCGCGGCGGTGGCTGCCGGCGGGGGGCCGGGCGCCGCCTCAATCGCCATGGGCGGACGGCCGCCGGCGGCCGTGGCCGGGCCGTCGCCGTTCCTGCACGCGGTGGCGTTCGTCTCCGGGTTCTCGCTCGTCTTCATCATCTTCGGCGCGTCGATCGGGTTGCTGGGCTTCTTCCTGGGCGGCAACGAGTTCGTCATCCGCGATCAGCAGGACACGATCCTGAAGGTGGCCGGTGGAGCGCTGATCGTAATGGGGCTGCACTTGAGCGGCGTCATCACGATCCCATTCCTGGAGCAGGAGAGGCGGATCAACATCAAGGGCGGCGACAGGGCGGGCTACGCCCGCTCGTTCGTGGTGGGATCGTCGTTCTCGGCCGGCTGGAGCCCGTGCATCGGCCCGACGCTGGGCGCCGTGCTGACGCTCTCGGCGGCGAGCGCCAGCGCGTGGCAGGGCGTGATCCTGCTGGCGGTTTACTCGGCCGGGCTGGCGGTACCGTTCCTGGCGATGGGGCTGGCGTTCAACACGCTGAAGCCCGCTTACGCCTGGCTGAAGCGCTACATGGGCGTGGTGAACTACGTCAGCGGTGCGTTGCTGATCGTCGTGGGGATCCTGGTCTTCACGGACAGCCTGATCAACCTGAACAGTATGTTCAACTTCGGGTTCCTGGGCGACCTCTCGGGTGAAACGTAGGGATGGCGGAGACGCGCAGGCGTGACTTGCGGGCGCGGCTGACGGCCCTGGCCGGCCTCGTGGTCATCGTGGGGGGAGCGGCGCTGGTGCTCTTCCTGGCGGGCGTGTTGGGCGGCCAGGGCGGCGGCGAGACGGAGAGCGGGGTGAAGATCGGGGACGCGCAGGTTCTGGCGCCGCCGCCGGCGCCGGGCCGCGGTGAGCTCGCCGTCGAGCCAAAGGTGGGCGCGCTGGCACCCGACTTCGAGATATCCGACTACAACGGCGTCCGTCACCGGCTCAGCTCGTTCCGCGGTAGGCCGGTCTACCTGAACTTCTGGGCGAGCTGGTGCGTCCCCTGTCAGGCAGAGCTGCCCGACATACAGGAGCTCCTTGACCGGCACGAGGACGAGCTCATCGTCGTCACAGTGAACCGGCGGGAGCCGCTGGAGCGGGCGCGGCTGTACTTCCAGAACATCGAGAAGCTGAACGGCGAGCCGGGACTCAGCTTCAGCGTGAACGGGCTGGACCCGGACGACACGCTCTACGGCGAGTACCGCGGCCTGGGGATGCCGGTGAGCGTGTTCATCGACGCAGACGGCGTCGTGACCAGGGTGAACAACGGCCTTATCCGCCTGCCCCAGATGGAGGAGGCGGTGGCAGAGGCGATCGCCTCCGCGGCTCCGTCCGGGGGGAGCGCTCCCGGCGGCTCGATCGGCTACTAGCAGCGAATCGCGAGTTTCGGGTTTCGGCGGATTGCGGTATACTGCCCGCGGGTAACCCTTACGCAACCGTCAAGGAGGACGCCATGAGGGACGTCGCTGTTATCGGCGCCGGCATGACGAAGTTCGGGAAGTTCCTCGACCGCAGCATGAAGGACCTGACACGGGAGGCCGTGGACGGCGCCCTCGGCTCGGCCGGCATCGACAAGTCGAAGCTGGAGGCCGCCGTGGTCGGCAACGCCGCCGCGGGGCTGATAACCGGCCAGGAGTGCATTCGCGGCCAGGTAGTCCTGCGCGAGATGGGGATCGGCGGCATCCCGATCATCAACACGGAGAACGCCTGCGCCAGCTCCTCGACTGCGTTCCACATGGCCTGGCTGTACGTCGCCTCCGGCATGTACGACGTCGCCCTGGCCGTCGGCCTCGAGAAGCTGTACCACGAGGACAAGCGGAGGTCGTTCGCCGCCATCGGCGCGGCCGTGGACGTGGAGTGGGCGGCGCAGATGCAGGCGGCGATGGCGGCGGCCAAGGGCAACGGTGAGCGCGGCGACCAGCCGGCCCCGGCGGAGGGCGCCGGCGAGAAGCGCTCCATGTTCATGGACTTCTACGCCGCCTTCGCGCGGCAGCACATGCAGCGCTACGGGACGACGAAGGAGCAGTTCGGGCGTATCGCCGTGAAGAACCACTTCCACGGCTCTCTGAACCCTCACGCCCAGTACCGGGAGGTCTACACTCTGGAGGACATACTGAACTCGCCGCTGGTAGCGGAGCCTTTGACCCGCCTGATGTGCTCCCCCATCGGCGACGGCGCGGCGGCGGCGGTCCTCTGCTCCACGGAGAAGGCAAAGCAGTTCACGACCAAGCCCGTCCACGTGCTCGCCTCCTGTATCGGCTCCGGCAGCGACCACGCTCCCGGCGAGCCCGGCATCACGGAGCGAATCTCGCAGCAGGCGTACAAGCAGGCCGGCGTGGGCCCGGAGGAGCTGAGCGTGATCGAGCTGCACGACGCGTCGGCGCCGGCGGAGCTGGTGCTGTACGAGGAGCTGGGGCTGTGCGGCCCCGGCGAGGGCGGCAAGCTGATCGACGCCCGCGCCACCTACTTCGACGGGCCGATCCCGGTGAACACGAGCGGCGGCCTGATCTCCAAGGGCCACCCGATCGGCGCGACCGGGGTGGCCCAGATCTACGAGGTGTTCACGCAGCTCCGCGGCGAGGCCGGCGACCGGCAGGTCGCCAACCCGCGCGTCGGGCTCACGGAGAACGGCGGCGGCATGGTAAAGGGCGAGGCGGCGGCGCTGGCGGTGCACATCTTCTCCGTCTAGAACGCCACTATCGAGGGAGCCACGGTGGAGTACGAGAGCCTGATCGTCGAGAAGACCGGCGCCGTCGGGACGGTCCGCCTCAACCGGCCCGAAAAGCACAACGCCCTCAACGCGCAGCTCTCGCACGAGCTGATCGCAGCCCTGGACGCGCTGGAGGCGGACGACGAGGTCAACGTCATCGTACTCACGGGCGCCGGCGAAAAGGCGTTTTGCGCCGGCGCGGACATGGCGGAGGCCGTCGGCGGCAACGGCCCGGACTCCAGCAACGTCGGGGCGCCGGCGCAAGCCGTCGCGCGCGTGCTACGCACCGCCAAGCCGATAATCGCCGCCGTCAACGGCTACGCCTACGGCGGCGGCGCCGTGCTCGCCATCAACTGCGACATCCGGATCGCCTCGGAGAACGCGAAGTTCCGGTTCGTCGGCGCCAGCTACGGCCTAGTCGTGGGCGCGTTCCAGCTGCCGGGTATCGTCGGGGCGCCGCTGGCGAAGGAGCTGATCTTCACCGCGCGCACGATCGATGCGCAGGAGGCGCTGCGGATCGGGCTGGTGAACCACCTGACGCCGCTGGAAAAGCTTGAGCCGACCGTGATGGAGGTGGCGCTGGCGATAGCGGCGAACTCGCGGGCGGCCGTCATGGCGTCGAAGCAGGTGATCGACACCGCCACTTCGAACCGCGAGGCGCTACGGCAGGAGGTGGAGGCGAACCAGGGGCTGCGGAAGTCCGATGAGCACCGGGAGCGCTTCCGGGCGGCGGCGATGCGGGTTACGGGCGAGAAGTAGGGCCGCGCTAGCCGCTTAGCGCTTCGGTTAGCCCCCTCACGTTATCCAGGCCGTCCAACCGCTCGATCAGCCGTAGAGCCCGCTCCACGCGCCCGCCCGGCAGCGCCACGCCCGCGCAGTCGCCGAACTTCGCCGCCAGCTCCTCCCACGATAGCGGCCGCGAGGGGTCGCCGCGGGGAACGTCCACCCGCGTGCCGTATTCGGTCCCTTCCCGGAGGTCGACGAGCACCGCCGCGTAGCCACCGATTGGGAACTCGGCGGCCTCCTCGCCCTCATCGACCCGCACTCTGGACATCAGATCCCGCGCCTCGGGCCGCCGGATCGCCTCATCAGTGAAGGACGATAGGCCCACGCCGCCGTCGACCAGCGCGGCGGCCAGGCAGTACTCCAGGCTGAACTTCCCCTCCAGCCCCGTCACGGGCGGCTCCACGCGCAGAGGCAGGAGACCGCCGCGGTTGACCTCCACGCGCACCTCCGCCACATCGCCGGGCTCGATGCCGTGCGCGGCGCGGAGGGCGAGGACGGCGTCGATCGCCCGGTGGGTGGCATAGCAGCAGGGGTAGAGCTTCACGCCCACGCCGGGCGAGACGATCTCGAACGGCTCGCCCAGGGCGTCGAACGGCGTCAGGTCGGGCTCGGCGCCGCCGCTCATCGCCCGCAGGAAGCCGCTCGGCCCCTCGATCGCCTCTGCGTCGGCGCTGAAGCCGCGGGCGGCGAGCTGGGCGGCGACGACGCCGCTACGGGCGGCCCAGCCTGCGTGCAGCGGTTTCGTCATGCTGCCGAAGTTCTGCTGCAGGCCGGAGGCCAGCGAGGCGGCGATGCCGAGCGCCATCTGCGTGCGCCCGGCGTCCAGGCGGAGCAGACGGGCGCAGGCGGCGGCCGCCCCCAGCGCTCCCAGGGTGGAGGTGGCGTGCCAGCCGAGGGCGTAGTGGGGTGCGCCGATGGCGCGACCCAGCTTCGCCTCCACCTCGAACCCGAGGACGAAAGCGGTCAGGATGTCGCGGCCGCTGCTGCCGGACGCCTCGCTGAGGGCGAGGACGGCGGGGAGCAGCGGGGCGCTGGGATGGCCTCGCATCGGCAGACTGACGTCGTCGAAGTCGAGGGCGTGGGCGGCGGTACCGTTGACGAGGGCAGCGTCGGCGGCGGGGAGGCGAAGCGCCCGCCCCAGCACCACCGCCTCCGGCCGCCCGCCCTGGTCGCGCAGCCAGCCGACGACCGCGCGGGTGCTCTCCTCGTGCGAGCCGGCGAGGGCGACGCCGAGGGTGTCGAGCACGGCGCGCTTCGCCTGGTGGAGGGCATCGTCGGGGACGGTCTCCGCCTCCGCGACGAAGCGGGCGAGGCGTTCGCCGACGTTCACGGCGCACATGCTAGCACAGGGCCAGCTTGTCCTGTGGGACTCGCCTAGGCGAGTCGTGACCCCACTGTCAGCCTGAAGGCTGACCCGCCGGGAAGCCGGACCGAAGGCGGTGCGAGCTTGTCCTGTGGAGCAGGCTTCAGCCCGCCTCCAGAGAAGGTTGCCTGGCGAGCACGATGCGTCTATAGTGGTCGCCGCGAGGCGAATAGAAGGAGCATTCGATGACGGAGGCGGTGCTCGGCGTCAAGGTGGGCGACCGGGCCGAGTTCGAGAAGACGGTGACGGCGGAGGACGTCCAGCGGTTCGCGGACGTCAGCGGCGATACGAACCCGCTGCACCGTGACCCGGCGTACGCGGCGAAGACCCGCTTCGGCCAGTGCATCGCCCACGGGATGCTCAGCGCGGGGTTCATCTCGGCGGCGCTGGGCACCAAGCTGGCGCCGCACTGCTGCGTGATCTACCTGAGCCAGAGCCTGCGTTTCCTGCGTCCGGTCAAGATCGGCGAGACGATCCGGGCGGTGGCGGAGGTGAAGGGGACGGACGCGCAGAAGCGGATCGTCACCCTGGAGACGGACTGCTACAACCAGGACGGCGAGCCGGTGGTGAAGGGCGAGGCGGTGGTGCTGCTGGACCCGGTGTCGTAGGCGCGCGGGCGCGGACTTTCGCATCTGCCGTCCCGTCGGTTAGCATACGGTGGGCCGTAGCAGGTGGTGAGAGATGTCCGCAAAGACGACGACCGGCAACTTCTTCGAAGACTTCCAGGTGGGCCAGGTGTTCCGCCACGCCGTGCCGCGCACAGTCAGCGAGGGCGACCTGGCGTTGTACATCGCGCTGACCGGCGACCGGCGGCCGCTGCACTGCTCGCGTGAGTTTGCGCAATCGCTCGGCTTCAAACGGGAGGTCGTGCACGACCTGCTGGTGTTCCACCTGGTGTTCGGGCGGGCGGTGCCGGACGTCTCGCTCAACTCCCCCGCAAACCTGGGCTACGCGGACGTGCGCTTCCTGAACACCGTCTACCCCGGCGACACCCTGCGGGCGGAGACGGAGGTTATCGGCAAGCGGGAGACATCGCGGCCGGACGTGGGGATCGTCTGGGTGCGCACGCGCGGCTCCAACCAGCGGGACGAGCCGGTGCTCCAGTTCTACCGCTGGGCGATGGTGAACAAGCGCGACCCGAATACGAGCTCCGGTGCGGACGACGCGCCCGAGCTGCCGCCACGAGTCGCCGTCGAGGACCTGCACGTGCCGCCGGAGCTTGACCTGTCGCGGTTCGATCCGGTGGCGACGGGCGGCCGCTTCTTCTGGGAGGACTACGAGGCGGGGGAGCGGGTGCTGCACCCGCAGGGGATCACGATAGAGGACGCGGAGCACCAGCTGGCGACGCGGCTGTACCAGAACAACGCCCGCGTCCACTTCAACGACTACATGCAGCGGAAGTCGAAGCTGGGGCGGCGGATCGTCTACGGCGGCCACATCATCTCGGTGACGCACGCCATCTCCCACGACGGGCTGGAGAACGTCATCCGCATCCTGGGGTTCAACGCCGGCACGCACGCGAACCCGACGGTGGCCGGCGATACGCTGTTCGCCTGGACGGACGTGCTGGAGCGGATCGACCTGGGGCGCGAGGACGCGGGGGCGCTGCGGCTGCGGCTCGTCGGCGTGAAGAACCTGGACCCGAGCCAGGAGCCTATCGAGCTGAAGGTGAAGGACCCGGAGTCCGGCCGGGAGCACCACCACCCGAACGTGGTGCTGGAGCTGGACTACACGGTACTGATACCGAAGCGACGGTCGTAGGGTATAGGGACGCTGCTCGTTGCGGCCCCGGGGCGGAGCAAGCGCCGCCCCTACATTTCGCGCCCGAAAACGCCCCCCAGGGCCGGCGGCCTACTCGTACAGCTTGACGATGCGGACCTGGCCGGCCCTTCGACTGTCCGCCTGCGGCGGACGCTCAGGATGAGCGGCAGACGCTATCACCGCTCTAATGTTTCCCCGGAGTAGAGCTTGTGTACCTTGATGCGACCCTCAGGGGCGGCCTGTATGCAGAGGTCGCAGAGGACGCACTCGTCCTCGTTATCCGTCACCACGACCGCCTTGCCGTCAGCGTCGAGGTCGAAGATGTTGACGGGGCAGACCTCCACCAGCTTCTTCGCCAGTTCGGCGTCGGCGGCCGCCTGCGGATCGACCTCCACGCGGATGAACATGGAGGGCATCAGGCGGCCTCCTGGCGGGGGACAGAAGCCCGCGGATTGAAATCCGCGGCTCTGCGCCCTTCCTTCGACCAAGCCTCGGACTGAAGTCCGAGGTACGTATCGCCAGGTGCACAGGCGGTCACTGCAGGCACTCCTTCACCAGGCCGGGGATCTCCGATATCTCCTCCGCCACGCGGATGCCGGCCTCAGTGAGACGGCGGACCTTCTCGGCGGCGGTGTCCTGCTTCCCCTCGACAATCGTGCCGGCGTGGCCGAAGCGCATGCCGGGCATCGCGTCCATGAAGCGCCCGGCCATAAAGGCGACGATGGGCAGGCGGGTGCCATGCTCCTGAACGTAGGCGGCGAGCTGCGCCTCCATGGGGCCGCCGGGCTCGGAGTAGATGACGATCGCCTTCGTCTCCGGGTCGGCCTCGAACAGGGGCAGGAGCTCGGCGTAAGTGGAGCCGATGATGGCGTCGCCGCCGATGCTGACGGCGGTGCTCTGGCCGAGGCCGGCGGCGGTGAGGGCGTTCGATATCTCGGTGGTCATGCCGCCGCTGCGTGACATAACGCCGACCGGCCCCGGCGTGTACGCCTTGCGGGCGTCGTCGGCGGGGCCACCGAGGCCGCCCATCTTCGCCTTGCCCGGCGCGATGACGCCCAGGCAGTTGGGGCCGATGAGCCGCGCCCCGTGCATGCCGGCGAACTCCACGATCTGCGCCACCTCGCCGCGGGGGATGCGCTCGGTGACGATGACGAGCAGCTTGATCCCGTTCTCTATCGCCTCGAAGGCGGCGTCGCGGACGAAAGCGGGAGGCACGGTGAGCACAGAGCCGTCCACGCGGATGCGGGAGGTGATCTCGCGGACGGTATCGTAGACGGGGACGCCGTAGACGTCGCGGCCGCCGCGGCCGGGCGTGACGCCGCCAACGATCTTAGACCCGTAGTTCAGGCACTCGCGGGTCATGTTGACGGCCTCGCGGCCGGTGATGCCCTGGATGATGAAGGTGGTGTTCTCGTCGATGAGGATGGACATCAGACCTTCGCCCCCGCCTTCTCGACGGCACGGCGGGCGGCCTCGGACATCGAGACCGTGCGGTCGCAGTACTCCACGCCGTACT
>JAUYGU010000039.1 GCA_030690405.1 Dehalococcoidia bacterium
GCCGAGGCCGCCCTGCGCCTGAACCCTTCAGTTCAGCCCACGGACGCCGCGCTCTTCGCCCGCGACGCCTTTCGCGCCGCCACTGCCGGCCTGCGCCCGGCGCTCGCCTCCGCGCGCCACGGGGCGGAGCTGATCGCCGCCGGTTTCAGCGCCGATATCGAGTACTGCGCACGCCTGGACGTCTCCACCACCGTCCCGCTGCTCCACCGCGACGGGGAGGGGATGCTGGCGCTGCGGCCGTACGTCCGTCCTTGACGCCCTTGCGCCCCCTCTCTATGCTCGTGCCATGAAGGCGGAAATCATCTCCGTTGGCACGGAGATACTGCTCGGCGAGATACTCGACACGAACTCGCAGTACCTCGCAGTCCGCCTGCCGCCCATGGGCATCGACCTCTACTACGTCTCCACTGCCGGCGATAACCTTCAGCGGCTGGCGGAGACGGTGGGCCGCGCCCACAAGCGCTCCGACCTCGTCCTCATCACCGGCGGCCTCGGCCCCACCGAGGACGACCTCACCCGCGAGGCGATCGCCCTCAGCCTGGACGAGGAGATGCACGTGGACAAAGAGATGGAGGAGCGGCTGCGCTCCTTCTTCGCCGCCCGCGGCTTCACCTTCCCGGAGCGCAACGTCAAGCAGGCGATGCTCATCCCCTCCGCGCACGCCATCCCCAACCCGCGCGGCACCGCCCCCGGCTGGTGGGTGGAGAAGGACGGCCGCATCATCGTCGCCATGCCCGGCCCGCCCCCGGAGCTGGAGCGGATGTGGGAGGCGGAGGTGGCGCCCCGCCTGGCGCAGCTCGGCACCGGTGAGGTGATCGTCTCGCGCACCCTCAAGACGATAGGCATCGGCGAGGGCCACCTGGACGAGACGCTCGGCGAACTGCTGAAGTCGCAGAACCCTACCGTCGGCGTCTACGCCAAGCCGGACGGCGTCCACGTGCGGCTCACCGCCAAGGCCCCGGCGCAGCGGGCGGCGCGACGCCTCATCCAGCCGCTGGAGGCGGAGGTGCGACGCCTGCTGGACGCCGCCGTCTGGGGCACGGACGACGATACGCTGGAAACGGTGACCGGCGCGTTGCTCCGCGAGCGCGGCCTCACCCTGGCGACGATGGAATCCTGCACCGGCGGCCTCCTCGCCTCCACGATCACGGACGTGCCTGGCAGCTCGGCCTACTTCAAGGGCGGCTACGTGGCCTACACCGGCGGCATGAAGATGGGGCTGGGCGTCAGCGCCGATGTCATCGAGCAGCACGGTACGGTGAGCGAGGAGTGCGCGGAGGCGATGGCGCGCGCCGCCCGCGCCGACGCCAACGCCGACATCGGCGTCTCCGTCACAGGCGTGGCCGGACCCGACCATCTGGAGGGGAAGCCGCCGGGGACGATGCACATCGCCGTCGACGACGGCGGCCCCGTGCAGTCGATCACTTACACGTACTACCAGGGGCGCGCCGCCACCAAGCGCCGCGCCGTCACCACCGCCCTCGCCCTCCTCCGCCGCATCATCCTGGCGCGGGGCTAGCGCACCGGGCGCACCGGCCGCGCGTTATACCTGCGGAGGGGTCGATTGTGAACCGCCTGCCGCTCGTCGCCTTCGCCCTCGCGCTCGTTGCGCTCGCGGCCGCCTGCGACGGCGGAGGGCCAGGCGCACCCACCCCCACAACTACACCGGCCGCCACCCCTTCGGCCCCCGAGGCCACACGCGCACCGGCTACTTCTACACCCGCACTAACCCCCACCACTGCGCCTACGCCCACGACAGCTCCTACCGGCAGCCCCTTCTCATTTGAGGACGTTCAGGCGGCTTTCCGGGCCGGCGGCATGGAGCTGACTTTGGCGGGCCCCAGCGCCGGCTTCAGTTCCTTTGCGACTACCGCGTTCGACGCACGCGTCGTCCGAGGCGACGACTCTATAGAATTGTCCCTGTTGATCTATGAGGACCGCGAAGCCATCAATGACGACTGGCAGCTAACGATAGGCCAGTCTCCGCTGCCCAGGGAAGGCCGCACCGTCCCCGACCACGTCTCAACTTGGTGGAACGAGAATGTCGCTGTAGTCGTACGTTCGCGTCCAGGAGACCTGAACAGCGACGCTCTCGCTGTCTTCCTCGCTCTGGGTAGGGCAGAGCGCGCTCCTACGAGAGTCTTCTTCAAACGACATGGCAACGAACTGTGGAGCGTCAATCCCGACGGTAGCGACCCCTTGCCCCTCACTTCCAAACTCGTGACCGAGTACCGTGGGTCAAGCGTCGGTAGTGGCGTCAGGTTCTCGCTCTCGCGCCACGGCGAAAGGGTGGCGTTCATCGGAACGGATGGGAATCTCTGGGTCATCGACTCAACAGGCAAGAATCTCAGGCGGTATTCGGAAGAGGCCGTACCCGCAGACGAAACTTATTATGGAACTTCCGCCCGTATCTCCGGCTGGTCACCGGATGGAAGCAGGATCGCCTATTCTGTTGAGTCGCAGTTTGGGCTGGTGGAAGGGAAGCGAGAGCGCCCCGAGTCCGGCTTCTATTTGGTTGACCTGAACACTGGCAAGAAGACGCGCCTTCCTGACCTGCCGAATTTCATTGGCTGGACGGACGATCCGGATAAGGTCATCTTCGAAAGACGCAGTGGCGACGACAGTACGGATTGGTACACCCTGGATTTCGGCACAGGAGTAACCGCCAGGTTTACGGCCGTTCCCCTCCAATGTTTCTCTGTTCAGGCTTCGCTGCTTTTCGACGCCAATAAACTCCTGTACAGCTGTGGGAATTTGTCTCGCGGCAGCACCAAAATCATAATCGCAAATATTGATAACACTGATCAGCACGTGCTGATCGAGGGCCGATGGGCCGAACTGCAATTCCCTGTCTTATCTCCAGATGGCGATTCTTTCACATACCAGCATCAGTCTGACGTCCAAGCCGGTGGCATCGTGACCATCGCCCTTAAACGCTTCAACCTCCAGACGAGTGAGCAACAGACTCTAGCCACCGGCTGCGCCCGCGCCAGTGGATGGTTCAACAATCAGTCAGTGCTCGTCGTGGAAATCGAATCCCATGCATGTCTACCCGGTGACGCGAGCCTGTATCTGATTGACGCGGCCTCCGGCGCAAGAACAGCTCTGGCCAGCGATGTGGATTCCGAGTAGGGCCGCTCTCCCCCTACTCCGTGAGCCTCCGGTACAGCGTCGTGATGCGGGAGGGCAGCGACTCGATGTCCGGGACGACGGCGTAGCCCACGTCCTGGCACATCTGCTTCAGGTAGTCGTGGCCGTAGCGGTCCACGGTCAGGCAAAACGGCACGATCCCCTTGCGCTTCGCCTCCAGCAGCGCCATGTGCGTGTCGTGGATCGCGTACTCCTTCTCCGTGCGGTCGCGGCCGTAGCCGTGGTCCTGCGGCCGGCCGTCGGAGACCAGGAAGAGGATGCGCACCTTCGATTCGCGGGCGTCCAGCTTGGCGGTGGCGTGGCGAATCGCCGGGCCCATGCGGGTTGACCGCACCGGCGCGATCTTATCGATCCGCTTCTTCACGTGCTCGGACAGCACCTCGTCCATGTCCTTGACCACGTAGAACTCCACGTTCTCGCGCCCGTAGCCTGAGAAGCCGTAGATCCCGTACGTATCGCCGATCGTCTCCAGCGCCCGGATCAGGATGACGATGCTCTCCTTCTCCAGGTCGATAATCCGCTTCGGCGGCGTCAGCAGCTCCTGGGCGCGACGGGCCATCCACCACGAGAAGTACCGCCGCGGGTCATCGTCGAACTCGTCCTGCGAGTAGCGGCGCTCGTGCTTGGCGATCTCTTCGTCGGTGGAGGCGCTCATGTCCAGCAGGAAGGCGACGGAGACGTCACGCTGGACCTTGTTGCGGCGCCAGTAGACCTTGGGCGAGGGCGTGTGGCCGGCCCGGCGCTCCGTGGCGTACTCCATGACCGCGTCCAGGTCGAAATCCTCGCCGTCCAGCAGCCGCTTCACCTTGCGGAACGTCTCCGGCCGCAGCAGCTCGAACTGGCGGCGCGTCTGGGCGGCCAGCGAGGCGTACTTCGCCAGCGTCTGCTCGTAGTACTGCGGCGCGCCCTCGCTCACCTGGTACTCGACGACGCGACACCAGCGGGGCTTGAAGTCGCCGGCGCGGAAGTCCCACTCGTCGTAGTAGAAGTACTTGGGCTCCACCGCCAGCTCGTGCTCATCGTCGGCGGTGCTGAAGCCGCTCACCGGCTGGCCGTCCTTCATCGGCACGCGCTGGACCTGCTCCTTCTCCTTCTGCTGGCTGTTCAGCTCCTTGATCAGGTTCGTTAGGAACAGGTCCGAAGACTGCGTGAGGTCAGCCTCCGCCATATCGCTCAGGCTGATCTCCACGCTCTTCTCCAGCATCGCCTTGAGCTGCTCCGGCGACAGCGGCGAGAGCGGCCCCTGCTCGCCACCGCGCTCCTGGCGCAGACGCATCAGGAGCTGCACCATCTCCGGCTTGAAGTCGCCTCGGAAGTCGACCGGCTGGGGGCTCTCGTAGGGCAGGGGGCTCCCCTGCGGGAAGTCGATGTCGCTGCTCTCCCCCAGCGAGTCGGAGGTCATCGGCATCACCTGCATCATCTCATCGTCAAGCGATTGCCACTCGTCGTTCATCAGCTCGGAGATGATGTTCGGTATCTGCTCCGCGATCTGGTAGAGGCGGAGGGCCGCCTCCGCGGAGTCCTCGACGATCGCCTGGGGCTGCTGCACGGCGGCGATGACGCCCATCGCCTGCTGCATGACGGGGACAAGCGGCTCCGGCCAGCGGATGCGGTCGGCCCCGCCCAGGCTGACCCGCACCAGGTTCTCCACGAACGCCTGGAGCAGGGGCAGCTTCTCCACCTCCGGCCGCCTCTCCAGCTCCATCGCCTGCCGCTGGCGGTAGGCCATACGGATGCCGGCGTACTCGCGCTCCACCTGGACGTCGATGCGGGCGTCCTCCAGCAGAGCGAACAGGTCCGAGGTCAGACGGCGGTTCTCGAACAGGTCGAAGAAGCGCTCCATATCCGTGAGCGGCTCGGCCGGCTGCCGGTGGCCGTCGCCTTCAGCCGCGGCGGACGCCGCCTTCTCCTGCTCCAGCCCGCGGCGCAGGTTGGGGAAGATCCGCCCTTCCCTCTCGAACGTGAATCCGAACGTATCGAACTCCAGGTGCCCGGCCTGGTGCGTAGAGTAGACCTTGTAGATGGAGAAGTTTTCCTCCTTGCCACGAAACTCCTCCACCCACGGCGGCAGGAATATCGACGTCCCCTCCGTCGAAGGCGATTCCGTCTCCACCCGGCCGATCCCCTTCTCCGCCAGCGCCTCCGCCGAGTGGATCGCCACCTCCGTGCCGGTCAGGGCCTTGCAGTACATGCGCAGGACGTCGCCGACGCGGGTGAGGTCTACCCGCGAGGAGAGGGCGTCCAGCACCTCCTCGCCGCGGCTGGATTCCATGCGGAAGTAGGCCTCGCCGCCCTCGCTGCTCGTGTCCAGCAGGGCGCTGCCCTCGCCGTGCCACAGCGGGACCTCCTCCACGCCGACGCGGGAGAGCACCACGGGGGAGCTCTTCAGGAACTCCATCGCCGCCACCGGGGACCGGGCCACCAGCCCCTCCGCCATGGACAGGAGGGTGCCGTGCAGCTCCACTTCGACCTCGCTCAGCGCCCGCGCGGCCTCCGCGAAGAAGGTGAACGCCTGCCGTCCTTCGCGTCGCGCCAGCTCCCGCGCCAGGGCCAGGAAGCGGCCTCGCTGCGCCTGCTCGATGTGGGCGAGGAGGGCGGGGCCCTTCTCCAGGTAAGAGCGGGCATCAGCCCAGCCGGTGGAGGCGAGCGCCTCCGCGAAGCGGAGGAAGGCGGCGCGGTCCTCGCCGTCGAGCGGCGCCAGGACGTGCGGGGCGATGCTCAGGCAGTGGGCTGCCAGGTCGTAGGAGCGGTCGCACAGAGAATCGACGAAGCGGACGAGGATGCGCGACTCCTCAAGCGTGAGCTGCCCGAACAGCGCCGGGCTGCCATCGAAGAACTGGACGGCGAGGGACGCCGAACGCCAGGTGCCCTTGTAGAGCTGACGGCCCAGGCCCACCCAGTCGGC
>JAUYGU010000041.1 GCA_030690405.1 Dehalococcoidia bacterium
GCCGAGCGGCGGTCGGCCTGGACGAGGAGGGCGGTGGCGCCGGCGGCGACCGCCTGCTGCAGGTAATCGTGGCCGTCGGCGCGGAAACCGGGGACGGCCGCGAACAGCGCGCCCGGGCGAACCCGGCGCGAGTCGTACTCGACGGCCGAGAACTCCGCATCGCCCGGGCCGATTATCTCCGCGCCGGGCAGGTGGGCCGCCAGCTCCGTCAGCTTCATCACCAAAGATAAGAACGGCCTCGCGGCCGTTCCGTTTCCCGTGGAGGCCCAGCAGACCTGTAGGCCGAGTCCTGTATCCCGGCCTGAGCCGGGACGGTGACCATCAATCTAGCCCCGCCGTTGCCGACGGGGTCAAGCGGCCAACCCGAGGGCGTCGGGCCGGGCGCCCTAATGCCCGCCCGAAGGCGAGCAAGCCCTCCTATTTGGCCTTGCTCCGCGCGGGGTTTGGCCGGCCTCCGGCTCACGCCGGAGCCGGTGGGCTCTTACCCCACCATTTCACCCTTACTCCCTTTCGGGAGCGGTATGTTTCTGTGCCACTTTCCGTCGGGTCACCCCGCCTGGGCGTTACCCAGCGCGCTGCCCGGTGGAGCTCGGACCTTCCTCCCGTCCGCCAAAGGCGGACCGGCGGTCACCCGGTCTGCTGGGCCAATTTGAGTATATCACCCCCCGCCGCGCAGCCATTCGCGGCCGCCCGGCGGTAACAGGCGCGCCGCCGCGGCATCCTAAGCTTGTTCTCTCGCCGGAGGGGGCGGAGGAGGTGGATGAGGTGGAATGTCCGATGTGTCACGGGGTGCGTAGCTGCCCCGAGTGTGACGGTCTGGGCGAGGTGATGTGCGCCGCCTGCGGGGGCGAAGGCGGCAACTGTGAACAGTGCCACGGCGTCGGTCGCTACGTCTGCAAGCCGTGCGACGGCAGCGGCGCTTGCCCGCGCTGCAAAGGCACGGGAGAGGTAGGCCAGAACTCCTAGCCCTCGGCCCCGTCGAAGGCGAGGTTGGCCAGTTCGTCGGCGCGGCGGTTCTGCTCGCGGCGCACGTGCCGCACCTCGAATGACGCGAACCGCCACTGCAGATCCTTGATCCGTCCGAACAGCCGCCGCAACGCCGGGTTCCGGACCTTGTAGCGCAGGTTGAGCTGCCGCACCACGAGCTCCGAGTCCATCACCAGCTCCACATCGCGGGCGCCCAGGGCCAGCGCGGCCTCCAGGCCGGCTATGGCCGCGCGGTACTCCGCTTCGTTGTTGGTGGCGCGGCCGATGCGGCGGGAGACGGCGTGGACCTCGCGGCCGGCGCTGTCGTAGACGGCGGCGCCGATGGAGGCGGGGCCGGGGTTCCCGCGCGAGGCGCCGTCAGAGTAGACGACCCACCTGTCCTCAGCCACTCCGGCTATGGCCTCAGCGAGACCTCAACGCTATCGTCGCGCACGACGACGCGTTCCAGGAGGTCGCGGAGGAGGTCGTAGCGCTCCGGGAAGGTGAGCTGTCCCCAGAGCTCGCGGCAGCGGCTGAGGGCGTCCATCCTGTGCCGGCGGCGTTCGGCCTCCGAGGCCTGCTGGTGGGCGCGACGCTGCCGCTCCGCCATGACTTCCTCCGCGGCGAGCTGCTCACCGGCAACCTCCAGGCTGAGGGCGCGCAGCTTCTCTTCGTCGATGCGGCCGCTGGCGGCGGCGTCCAGGTACTGCTCCAGCCGCCGGTCAAGCCGGCGCATCTTGTCGCGCAGCTGCTTGCCCTGCCCCTCGGGTGAGCCCTCGTCGGGGACACCGACCACGGCCGAAGGGTCCAGGTGACCGTTGAGCAGGCTGCCCCGCACCTCCTCCTCAAGCGCCTCGGCGCGGCGGGTGTGGTAGTCGCACAGGCTGCGGTTCGTGCGGGATTCGCACTGGTAGTAGCGGTAGATGGCGGTGCGCACCTCGCCGTCGCTGCGGCGCTGCCAGCGCTGGCGGCGGGTGACGCCGATCATCTTGTTGCCGCAGTAGCCGCAGTAAGCCAGGCCGGACAGCAGGAAGCGGGAGGTCTCCCGCGCCGCGGCCTTGGGCCGCCGCTGGTCCAGCCGCTCCTGGACCCGCTGGAAGTCCTTCGGCGAGATGAGCGGCGGGTGGCTGGCGGGCACGCGTACGCCGAAGCGGCTGTACGTCCCCACGTAGGCGCGGTTGCGCAGGAGATCGCGCACGGTGACCATGCTCCAGAGGAGGCCGCGGCGGGTCAGCAGCCCCTCCTCGTTGAGGCGGCGGGCGATGCGCCGGATGCCGAGGTCGTCCTTCAGGTACAGCCTGAAGATGTAGCGCACCACGGACCCCTCTTCGGCGACGATCTGGAGCCGCCGCCGCGGCCCTACACAGTAGCCGTAGGGCGGGCGGCCCAACGCCTCGCCTTTGACAGCCTTCTTCCGCATGGCTGCCCGCACACGATCGCCCAGGCGGCCGTTCTTGCGCGCCGCCTGCCACTGCCTGAGCAGCTCGACGCCCGCATCGCCGCCTTCGTCTATGGTGACGACGGTGGCGCCGAGGCTGGCCAGCTGGAAGTAGCGTCGCGCGGACACCGTGAGGCCGTCGCCCAGGCTATCCAGGGCTGGCACGGCCACCAGGATGAACCCGCGGTGCCGCTGGTTGCGGAGGAACTCCACCATCTGCCGGAAGCCGGGCGTGTCATCGGTAGTGGGCGACGCATCCAGGAAGACCGCGGCCGCTTCGTAGCCGTTGTTGCGGCAGAACTCCAGGAAAGACTTGCTCTGCTCGGCCAGCGGCCGGTCGCTCGCGGTCTCCCGGAAGTAGCCTACAGCGCGCACGTTAGTTCACCAGCAGGATCCGCTCACAGCTGACGCACTGCACCAGGCCCAGTCCGGAGCGCGCCTTCTGGAGGATTGACATGGGTAGGGCTATGCGGCATCCCTGACAGAGGCCCCGCTCCACCACGGCGACGGCTGCCCCCTGGCGGCGCTCCCGGAGGGTCTGGTACAGGCTGAGGGCGGCGCGGTCCATCCCATCGAGCTGGCGGGTGCGTTTGCCGTCCAGGGCCTGGAGCTCGCCTTTCAGCGCCGTCTGGGTCTCAGTGAGAGAAGCCTGCTCGGCCTTCCAGGCGCTCTCAAGCTCTGCCAGCGCGGTCTGCGCTTCCTTCAGGGCCGTCTCCGCGTCTTCCAGCTCCAGCATCACCTCCAGGAGCGCGTCTTCGCGCTTTCGGAGTTGAGATCGCAGGGACGAGAGGTCGGCCTGGAGGTCCTCCAGCTCCTTCGGGTTCTTTACGGTCCCGCCGTAGAGCCTCCCCTCTATCTCCAGCGCCTTCCGCCGGGCCTCCTCGGCGTCCCAGTCCAGGGATTTCTGTCGTTCTTGAATCTGGCGCACCTCTCCCCGGCGCTGCTCGACCAGCTCGCGGGCGGCGACCAGCTCTTCGGTTTCACCCAGTTGGGCCTCTACTTCGCTTAGCCTTGCCACAGCGCTATCCATAGCCAGGTCGGTCTCCTGGAGGGCATGAAGTTCAGCGGCAGTGGTCATCGCACAAGAACATAGGCAGTCACTCGGGGCGGCAGTCTCTCGGGGCGGTTGAGCGGGGTGGACAATGCCTGCGACGGGATTATAGACTTAGCCTTGGGCGTTGACAAGGCACCATCGTTATTTTGGCGTGAACATCTCGGCCTAGTTCCAGCCCCGCGTGAGTCCGCCCCGAGGTTCCTTATCCCAATGCGATTCCGCGTTTCTCAAGAGCTGCGGCAACCGGTCGGCACGGAGTTCTCGCTGGAGCTTCGCGAGCGGAGCCTCCTGCTCGATGACGACGCCGCCGTCACCAATGTGCAGGGCGACGCCTCCCTCCTGCGGACCGACCGCGGCCTGCTGGTGACCCTCCGCGCGGCGGCGCGCCTGAAAGGGGCCTGCAGCCGCTGCCTGGCCCCACTGGAATTGCCGATCGAGATCGACTTCCAGGAGGAGTTTATCCCCGTGGTGGACCCTCTATCGGGGACGCACATAGCCAGCGACGAGGCGGAGGACAGCTTCGTCATCGACGCCGACCTGATGCTTGACCTGGGAGAAGCGCTGCGCCAGTATGCACTCATGTCGATGCCCGGAAAGCCGCTCTGCCGGCCGGACTGCGCCGGCCTGTGCCCGAACTGCGGGACCAACCTGAACGAAGGCCCCTGCGCCTGCCAACCCCAGAGCGAGAGCGGCTGGCGGGCGCTGGCCGCCCTTAAGACGAAGGACGAGGAAGGGAGCTGACCGATGCCCGTGCCGAAGAAGAAGACCTCCAAGTCGCGCCAGGGGCGAAGGCGAACCCATATCGCCATGAGCACGCCCAGCCTGGTCGTCTGCCCCCAGTGCCGCTCGCCCCGGCCCTCCCACCACGCCTGCCCCGTCTGCGGGACCTACCGGGGACGGGAGGTCCTCAACGTGACCGCCCGGGCGGCGCGCCGGGCCACCGGTGAGTAGAGGCACCGCTTCTCCGCCGTCCGGAGCTCATGCTATACTTCGCCTGGCCGATTGTAGGTAGACGATAGAGATGCGACGTAGACTAACCATCATTCTGCTGCCGCTCAGCCTCATCCTGGCTGGGGCGGCCGCGATCACGTACTTCGTCTGGTGGGACGCGACCCACTGCACGTTCTGCCGCGAGCGCCTGGACGAGTTCGGGCGCTGCCCGAACCCGGACTGCCACCTGGGGCGGCTCACCAAGGAGACGGGCCCGGAGGCCTAGGGGCGCCCGCATGCCTCAGGCGTCAACGCTCTCCCAGCACCTCAGCGAAAGATTTCTCGCGGCGCCGCCTGACGCTAGCCTGGCGATCATCTTCCCCGGACAGGGGTCCCACCAGGTGGGCGCCGGCCGCGACCTTCACGACGCCTTTCCCCTGGCGAAAGAGGTGTTTCAGCGCTCCGAGCAGGTGCTGGGATTCGCCCTGACGAAGCTCTGCTTCGAGGGCCCCGATGACGCCCTGCGGGACACCGCCAACGCTCAGCCGGCGATCCTGGCGGCGTCCCTGGCCTGCCTGGCCGCGGCGCTGGAAGACGGCGCCCTCCGGCGCCGCCCCGCCTTCGCGGCCGGCCACAGCCTGGGCGAGTTCAGCGCCCTCGTCGCCGCGGGCGCCCTCGACCTTGAAGACGCGCTGTCCCTGGTCGCCGCCCGCGGCCGCCTCATGCGCGACGCCTCGGAGCGAGAGCCCGGCACCATGATCGCTGTCATCGGCCTCAACGGCGAAGCGCTGGAAGAGGTGTGCCACCTCTCCGGCGTGGAGACCTGCAACTACAACTCGCCCTCGCAGGTAGTGATCGGCGGGTCCGTCGCCGCCGTCGAAAAGGCGGTGCGGCTGATCAAGGAGCGCGGCGGCCGCGGGCTCCCGCTGAACGTTTCGGGCGCCTTCCACACGTCGCTTATGGCTCCGGTCGAGGAGGAGTTCGCACGGGCGGTCGACGCCTGCCCCGTGCGCGACCCCGCGATCCCGGTCGTCGCCAACACCAGCGCCAGGCCGCTGACCACCGCCGCGGCCGTGCGGGAAGAGCTGCGCCGGCAGATTACGCGGCCCGTGCTCTGGCACCAGTCCGTCATGACTATGGCCGGCGCCGGCGTCACCACCTTCGTGGAGGCGGGGCCCGGGCGCGTCCTCAGCGGGCTCATCAAGCGCGCGGGGCTCGGCCTGACGGCCCTCAACCTGGACACTGTAGAGTCCCTGGCAGCGCTGCGCGATGTTTGACCTGACGGGCCGCGCCGCCCTCATCACCGGCTCCTCCCGCGGCATCGGCCGCGCCATCGCCCTCCAGCTGGCGCGGCAGGGCGCTTCGATCGCCGTGAACTACCTCCGCAACGAGGATGCGGCCAAGGACGTGCAGGCCACGATCCGCTCGTACGAGGGCCAGGCCGTCCTCCTCCAGGGTGACGTCAGCGACCCCGAGCAGGCGGAGCGCGTGGTGGACATGGCCCACGACGCCTTCGGACGGCTGGACATCCTGGTGAACAACGCCGGCTTCAACCGGGACACCCTCATTCTCCGAATGTCGGTGCAGGACTGGGACGAGGTGATGGCGACGAACCTGCGGGCGGTGTTCCTGTGCACCAAGGCAACGCTTCGCTACATGCTGAAGCAGCGCTGGGGGCGGATAGTGAACATCGGCAGCGTGTCCGGGATCGCCGGGAACGCGGGGCAGGCGAACTACGCGGCGGCCAAGGCCGGGCTCATCGGGTTCACCAAGGCCATCGCGCGGGAGATGGGCTCGCGGAGCATCACCGCCAACGTGGTGGCCCCCGGTCTGGTTCTCACGGAGCTGACGGAGCATGTCCCGCAACAGGTCATCGATATGGCGATGGACCGGATCTTCGTGGGCCGGGTGGGCACGCCGGAGGACATCGCAGCTTGCGTCGCCTTCCTCGCCTCAGAGGAAGCGTCATACATCAGCGGGCAGGTGATACCGGTGGACGGCGGGCTGGGGAACTAGCGATGCCTGGCAAGCGACGCCGGGCCCGCATAGCGGCCCTCAAGACGCTGTTCGAAGTCGACTCCGTCGGCCACCCGCCGGACGAGATCCTGGACCGGCAGCTGGAGGATTCGCCATTGCCCGAGGACGCCGCCCAGTTCGCCCGCGAACTCGTTCGCGGCGTCCTGGAGCAGCGCGAGCGGCTGGACGAGATCATTCGCAAGAACGCGCCGGCCTGGCCGCTGGAGCAGGTGGCGGCGGTGGACCGCAGCATCCTCAGGCTTGCCATCTACGAGATCGTCATCGATAATAGGGTGCCGATGCGTGCAGCCATCAATGAAGCCGTGGAGCTGGCCAAGGAGTTCGGCGGCGAGGCTTCGCCCAAGTTTGTCAACGGAGTTCTCGGTTCCGTCGCAGCGACGGGCACAAGGAGGTGACAGTTTGGTAACCGTCTTCGAGCGGGTTCGCAAGATAATCGTGGAGCAGCTGGGGGTGGAAGAGGGCGATGTGAACCCTCAGACTTCCTTCGTTGACGACCTGAACGCGGACTCCCTGGACCTGGTGGAGCTGATCATGGCGATGGAGGAGGAGTTCAGTAAGGACGGCAAGAGCATGGAGATCTCCGACGAGGACGCCGAGAAGATCGCCACCGTCCAGGACGCCGTGAACTACATCATCGAGCAGGGCATCGCCGAAGACGAGGGCTGACCGCATCCCTCACGACGCGCGTTGCGGCCCCACCTGCCGGTGGGGCCTTTTCCTTCACTCCCGTATAATGGAACCGGCAGCCTCACTGGAGGCGAACCTGTATGGACTTTTTGGGAATCGGCCTGCCGGAGATAATCCTCGTCCTCATCATTGCCGCCATCGTCGTCGGCCCCAAGCGTCTGCCCGAAGTCGCCGTCCAGCTGGCCCGCCTGATCCGGCAGCTGCGCGGCTACGCCACTGACGTCACCTCTCAGATGCGGTCGGAGCTGGATGAGCTGACCCGCGAGTACGAGCTGGTTAGGAAGGATCTCCAGGAGTTCCGCGAGGCGGCGACCAAGGAGGTGCGCTCCGTAGTTAACGAGGTGGACCGCGCCGCGCGCGAGGCGCCGGCGATCATCGAGTCCAGCGCGGAGGAGAAGCCGCAGAAACGTCTCCCCCCGCCCCGCGAGAAGACCGCAGCGGACGATGGCTCCTAGCGCCGCGACCGCGCCTCCCGGCGCCGGGACGGAGCCGGCATGAGCCGCGCAGCGCCCCCCGAACCACCATCAGAAGCGCCCCAGGAGGAGTCCGGTGAGCGCTACATGACGCTCATCGAGCACCTGGAGGAGCTGCGCTTCCGCCTGTTCATCTCGGCCCTCTTCGTAGTGATCGGCCTGGGCGTCTCCATCTTCTTCGGCGAGCGCCTGATCGAGTTCCTGAAGGAGCCTGCGGAGAGGAAAAACCCCGACTTCCACCTCCAGTTCATCGAGCCGTTTGAGCTGTTCGTCACCTACTTCCGCGTTTCCCTCCTGGGCGGCCTCATCCTGGGGATGCCGATGATCGTTTACCAGGGGCTGCGGTTTGTGGCTCCGGGGCTAAGACCCGGTGAGCGCCGATGGCTGTACGGCACGGCCGCCGGCGCGTTCGCGCTGTTTCTCACCGGCGTCGCCTTCGCCTATTACGTGGCGCTGCCGCCCGCGCTGGACTTCCTGCTGGACTTCGGCGGCGGCGACCTGGCGGAGCCAAACATCCGGGTCGGGAGTTATGTCGACTTCGTCACCCGGCTCCTCTTCTGGACCGGCGTTGCCTTTGAGACGCCCCTCATCGTGATGTACCTGGCCCGGTTCGGCATCGTCAGCGCCGGCCAGCTGCTGCGCTGGTGGCGCTACGCGATCGTTGGCGCTTTCCTCATCGCCGCGGTCGTCACCCCGACCATCGACCCGGTGACGCAATCGATCGTGGCCGGGCCGATCGTCGTCCTCTACTTCCTGGGCATCGTCCTGGCCGTGTTCGTCCAGCCGAGGCGGGATCGCGCCTCCGATTGACCCCCATTCAGCCGCAGTGCTATCATCCCCACAACGCATGAGCGAGCTCGAAGAGCTACACCAGCGAATCGCCTCCTGCCCTGACTGCGACCTCTGCCGCACCCGCACCCACGCTGTCCCCGGTGAGGGCCCGCCGAACGCTGAAGTGCTGTTCGTGGGCGAGGCGCCGGGCTTCTACGAGGACCAGCAGGCGCGGCCCTTCGTCGGCCCGGCCGGACGCTTTCTGGACGAGCTGATCGCCTCCATCGGCCTGCGCCGCGACCAGGTGTTCATCACGAACGTCGTCAAGTGCCGCCCGCCGAACAACCGCGACCCGCTCCCCGGGGAGATCGATGCCTGCCGAAAGCACCTCCAGCGGCAGATCGAGCTAATACAGCCCAGGATCATCGTCAGCCTGGGGCGCTACTCGCTGGCCTGGTTCTTCCCGCGCGACGCCATCAGCAAGGTGCACGGCCAGGCGAAGGTGAGGGACGGCGTCTACTTCATGCCGATGTACCACCCGGCGGCGGCGCTGCACGCGGGCAACATGCGCAAGGTGATCGAAGAAGACTTCCGCAAGATACCGGCGGTGCTGGAACGGGCCCGAGAGGCGCCGCCGGAGCAGGCGGCTCCGGAGCCTCAGCCGGAGCAGATACGGCTCTTGTAGCATGACCGAAAAGCTCCGCGTAATCCCCCTGGGCGGCCTTGGCGAGATCGGCAAGAACATGATGGTCTTCGAGCTCGGCGAAGACCTCATCATCGTCGACGCCGGCCTCATGTTCCCCGAGGAGGAGATGCTGGGCGTCGATCTCGTGATCCCGGACGTCTCTTACGTCGCCGAGCGGATCGCGAAGCTGCGCGGCATCCTCATCACTCACGGCCACGAGGACCACACCGGCGCCCTCCCCTACGTGCTGCCCCAGCTTCAGCTGCCCAACGGCAAGCTGCCGCCAATCTACTGCACCCGCCTCACCCACGGCCTCATCTCCGTCAAGCTCCAGGAGCACAAGCTGGCTAATCGCGCCGACCTCCGTATGGTCCAGACGGGGGACTCGGTCCGTCTCGGCAAGTTCAATGCGGAGTTCGTGCGGGTGACCCACAGCATCCCGGACTCCGCCGGGATCATGATCCGTACGCCCGTCGGCAACGTCTTCCACACCGGCGACTTCAAGCTGGACCACACGCCGATCATGGGCGAGCCTACGGACCTCCTGCGCATCGCGGAGCTGGGTCGCGAGGGCGTAATGCTGCTTCTCTCGGACTCCACGTACGCGGAGACGCCCGGCTACACGCCGTCCGAGTACGTCGTCGGCGACGCCCTGGACCAGATCATGGCCCATTCCCCAGGGCGGGTTATCATCGCCACGTTCGCTTCGCTCATCTCCCGCGTCCAGCAGATCATCGACGCGTCCTACGCCAACGGCCGCCACGTGTTTGTCACCGGCCGCAGCATGCTGGACAACGCGAAGATGGCGCTGAAGGAGAAATACCTGGACGCCCCCGAAGACATCCTCGCCCCGCTGGAGAGGATGCGCGGCATGCCGCCGGAGCAGATCACGATCATCACGACCGGCGCCCAGGGCGAGCCGACCTCCGCCCTGGTGCGAATGGCGAATCGCGATCACCGCCACATCGAGATAGAGGAGGGCGATACGGTGGTCCTCTCCTCATCGCCGATCCCCGGCAACGAACTGCTAATCAACCGCACGATCGATAATCTGTACAGGCTGGGCGCCCGCGTCCTCTACAGTAAGATCGCCAACGTGCACGTGCGCGGACACGCGGCGCAGGAGGAGCTGAAGCTTATCCTCAGCCTGGTGCAGCCGAAGCATTTCGTGCCGGTGCACGGGGAGTACCGCCACTTGATAATGCACGCCGGGCTGGCGCGGGCGATGGGGGTGAAGGAGGAGAACACGTTCGTCCTGGAGGACGGCGACATCCTCGAGATCGACCGGCGCGAGGCGAAGGTGGTGGGCCGGGTACCCGCCGACTACGTCTACGTCGATGGGCTGGCCGTCGGCGTAGACAAGGTTGTGCTGCGCGACCGGCAGCACCTGGCGACGGACGGCGTTATCGTCGCCATCGTGACTATCGACAAGCACACGGGTAAACCTATCGGCCGCCCCGACGTTGTATCTAGGGGGTTTATCGAGGGGGAGATGTCGGACAGCCTTATGGAAAGAGCAGGGGACGTGATACTCGAGTCTCTGGCCGGCGGGGAGCATGTGGCCGGCCGGCGCGATTTCAACACGCGCGTCCACGACTCGCTCTCGCGCTTTCTGTACGACGAGACCCGGCGCCGCCCGATGATCCTACCGCTCAGCGTCGAGGTGTAGCCGAGACCGAATGCCTGTAAAGACCCGCCCGCGTCCCAGATCCCGACCCACAAGCTACCGGCCTCGCCGGCCGGCGCCGCGTCGTGGCGCCGCGCGCGGAACGGGCCTGAAGCTGCCGATCGCGCCCGGGCAGTCCCTGCTGCCGTGGCTGGCGGTCGGCGTGGTGGCGGCGCTGGCCGTGTCCATGGTGTGGCTGGCCCCGCACATCGTGGACTCCTTCGAGGCGAGCCTACGCGTCTTCGGCATCGGCCTGGCGCTCCTCGTCGCCACCGCCGTCCTCGACGTGAGGACCGCGTTCAGACGCAGCCTCTCCCTGGATCGCACCTTCCTGCGGGTCTGGGCCGGACTCCACCTCCTGCTGCTTACGGCGTTCGGGCTGCTTGGCTTCTACAAGCCGGGCTGGCACGTCGGCGACGTCTCGTTCGCGGAGGTGAGCGCCGGCGGGGACGCCGGCCGCCTGTTCGCGGGGAGCGTGCTGGGCCTGTTCGCCTGGGGGGTCGCATCGCTCGCCGGTCTGGGCCTGCTGTGGCCGCCGGTGGCGCGAGCGGCCGGACGCGCTAGCCTGGCGCTGCTGCGCGGACTCGTCTCCATGGAGCTGCCTCAGCGGGCAGGCGAAGCCCTGCGCTCGTTCTTCACGGCGCTCCTCCCCGAGAACTCCGACGAGGACGAAGAAGGCCCGGAGGGCGAGCCGTACGTCTCCAACCTGGACGAAGAGTGGTCAAGGCCGCCGCAGGCGGCCGAAGCGGATGCCGAGCTGCCGCCGGCAGCCGCTGAGCCGGAGCCCGATGAGTTTGAGGAGGCGGTCGCCGGCGCACCCCCGGAGGAGGAGAGCGAGATCCTCGTGACCTCGGAGCCGGAGGAGAAGCCGGAGGCGTTCCAGCGCACCCTGCCCATGGGGCGGCCGGCGGGCCGCGGCTGGGAGCTGCCGCCCATCGACCTGCTGACGGAGACGGCGGAAGAGGAGATTCGCCCCTTCGACAACGAGGCGCGCGCCCAGCTCATCGTTGAAACGCTGGCCTCCTTCGGCGTCAACGCGAAGGTGGTGAGCATCAGCCAGGGGCCGACGGTCACTCAGTTCGGTGTCGAGCCGGGCTGGGAGACGAAGACGCGCACCGTGATGGTCCGCGACGAGAAGGGCAAGCCGGTCTACGACAAGGACGGCAAGCCGCAGTACCGGACGGAGGTCATCTCACGCACGCGCGTGCGGGTGAACCGGATCACGGCCCTGGCGAACGACCTGACGCTGGCCCTGGCGGCGCCGACGATCCGCATCGAGGCGCCGGTGCCCGGCCGCCCGATCATCGGCATCGAGGTGCCGAACTCGAGCACGTCGCTGGTCACCATGCGCAGCGTGATCGAAAGCACGGCCTTCCAGCGGGTGGCCGCGCGCTCCCCCATCGCGCTCGCGCTGGGGAAGGGCGTCTCGGGAGAGCCGGTGGCGGCGGACCTGGGGAAGATGCCGCACCTGCTAATCGCCGGCGCCACCGGCAGCGGCAAGAGCGTCTGCGTCAACTCCATCATCGGCTGTCTGCTCATGCACAACACGCCGGATGAAGTGCGCTTCGTCCTCATCGACCCCAAGCGGGTGGAGCTAGCCAACTTCGCCGGCATCCCCCACCTGGCGTTCTCCAAGATCATCACCGATGTCGAG
>JAUYGU010000043.1 GCA_030690405.1 Dehalococcoidia bacterium
CGCTGCAGCTTCTGCCCAAACAGCGCCGGCAGAAACGGTTGGATCGGCCGCACGTACGCCCGCGCCAACTCCAGCGCCCACTCGGAGCCCCGCTTCCGTGCCAAGTCTCAACACGCAGTCTGATTCGCGCGCCGCGAGTGAAGTGATGAAGCTTGTTGAGGCGATTCATCAAGAGACTGCGGAAGTGGTCGAGGATGCAGAGTCGGAGACAGAAGCAGTTGATGGCGTGGGAACGGGGCCCGACGGGGGCGCAACGGAGGCGACGAGAATAATGCGCGACCGCCGTGGGAAGCCGCGCGACGAGCCTTTCCGAGGTTTTGGCTCGCCCCCAGGTAAGTTCTAGCCGGTTCGGACGGTTCCATTTGCACGCCCCTATAATGGGGCCATGCGCGATGCTGCGCTAGGCGACGGCGGTTGCCTCGATCTCGATCATCAGCTCCGGAAAGGCGAGACGGGCCACGCCCAGCAGCGTCGAGGCATACTTCGTCGTACCACTGGCGCTGAGCCGCGCGGCTAACTGGGGGTACGCGGCGAACACCGCATCGACGTCCGTCGTGTAGGTGTTCACCCATGCTGTCCGATTGGCTGCCGACGACCACGGGAGTAGGCGGCTTACAGGAAACGTGCTTCCAGGGGGCCTGCTGCGGTCGTTCTGGGTTGCGTCGCCGTGAGCTCCGCTGGACCATCGTCGGCCCTTACCACTCGGCGACTGAGCGACAAGGGGAACAACCCGCTGATTAGATGTCGATGATGCGGATGCAGGGGGTGCGGCTACTAACGCGAGGCTTGAAGTGTGAGCATCGCGTTTAAAATCCCCAAAAGCAGCGGCTTAATTTTCCCCACCCTGAAGTAAGCGTTTGCCTCCTCAGGAAGGCCAACTACCTGAGGAGGTGTGAATGATCCAAGGGGAGGGATGGTACATGATCCGAGAGTTGTTGCGGGAGGGGTTGTCCGTCAGCGAGATCGCGCGGCAGACCGGCCGCGACCGAAAGACGATCAGGAAGGTCCGCGATGCACCGGGCCACCCAGGACCCCAGGAGCGCCGCAAGAGAGGGAGCAAGCTGGACCCCTACGAGCCGTATCTAAGTCGGCGGGCTACTGAGCAACATCTGGAACAATACGCCCCAGCCCGACCGGGGAGGCAGGACGGCGAACCAGATGCTTTTTGCTTACTCACCTCAACTGTATCCACACTGAAGAGTGTAGAGCCGTTGTTCTCGCTTTCTTCCCTGCGCCGGTCTACAATGCAATGCAGGAGAAGGGGGCGTGCCGCATGATTGGAATCCGGATCACGAACGGACTAGCGGGCGCCAGTTTCCTCCTTGCCATTGCTGCCTTGCTTTTCCTACGAGCGACCTGGCGAATCCAAAGGAGAAGATAACGTGAGCCGAGACGACGCATTCCCCAAGAGTGTCTTCATTCTCATCGCCCTCGCCATCGGAGCCAGCGCAATGCTTGCAATTGGGGTGCTGAGCCTGAACAGCTTATCCCCGTCTGCGGCTGACGCTGTGGCCGGTCACGGCGACTGCACCGGTGGCGTGGTCGGCATCTTGCCGGACAGCGCCGATCAGGCCACATATGACGCGGGGAGCGACATTGTCACGGGCGTGTGCATCAAGTCCGGCGTCAACATGTGGGGCGGAAACCACAGCTCGCTGTTCACATCGGACGCTACAAACATCTTGGCCTGCTACAGCGTTAGCGGTATCGGCAGCTCTTCTGTGACAGTGCTGCGAACCGGCGCACCGAGCTCTACCTGCCAGGCGATCTCGCATATCGACGTGATCGTGGAGACCCCGACACCCACATCTACACCGAGACCCACACCCACGCCTACTCCAATCCCGACGCCCACGCCGACACCTCCGGCCGCTACCTCACCTACCGCGACCGCTGTACTGGGTGAGGTCCGGGGCCCGACGGCCCTGCCGGCGACGGGGGGAACGCCAGCAAACGGCGACTCAAGCAGCCTGCCGTGGCTTGCCGCTGCCATCGGTGGCTTGGCGATGGCGGCCGTTGGAGGCTTCTGGGCCCACAAGTGGGGGCGCACCCGCTAGCTTTCGATTTCACTCCGTGCCTCTGTCGCAACCAGCGTGCTGATCATCGGCGCGGGCGGGCTGCACTTGGTGAAGACGCGGCAGGGTAGCCCACTCAACCCACAGTGCGTTGAACCTACCCGTACTGCATGACCACAGCGATTGATCCATCAGCGGGATGCTGGCCGGATCGCCCGTGAAAGGCCGGCCGTCGACGGCCGCCCAGCCCGGGCGCACAATCGAGGCCGCGGGTGGGCCACATGCAGGCACAGCTCGGGTCTGCGCCACGCTGAGGTCACTTGCCTGCTTGCGCCTAGTATCGAGAAGGCGCGATCGAGCAACGGCCATAGGCCTCGGGTCGTACTGCCTCGGGTTAGCTGTTCTCACCGGCCGAGAATGTCGGCCGCGGCCTTCTACGGTAGGCTCTCGCCTGTCGAAAGACTGAACTCCAGCATGTGAGGCCCGACGACCAGTAGATCGCCGTCTTCAAGGGTTGCCCACACAACAGGCTGACCGTTGACCAGAACCGGCTGGTCATCGGCGAGGTTGCAGATCATAAAGCGACCCTCCCGGGCCCACAACCGGGTCTGCCGAGACGCTACCCAGGGCAGCACGATGTCGGAGCCATTGTGCCTGCCGAGGGTCAGGGGCGTGCCGTCTAGGGGAAACGTCTTGCCGACGGCGGGGCCACCCGTCACTAGCAGGACGGCGGTTGGTGCCTCTTCCTTGGCAGCGGCAGCCTGACCCGCTGCGATCGCAGACGCCGGCGAGAGACGGCTCATCAAAATGTTCTCCTCCTCCTCAATGCCGAAGTGGCGCTTCGCCGGGGTTGAACGCGCAGCGCCCGATCCCGCCACCTCTCTTGACCAGGAAAGGGCTGCTTTCCCACCACGCGAGGCGAGCCTGCCGGTCTTGACAGCCAGATCTCGCGAGACGTTGACCACCACCTCCCAGGAATTGCGAACGAGCCGGCCGGCATGCGGCGATATGATCCCGATCTCTTGCCAGAGGAATCGGCCGAGAGCCGCCAGGAGGGCCAGAGCCGCCTTTGAAAGGCCGCGGAGGAAGCGCCCAGCGGGGGGAGCAGCGCGGCACAGGAATTGGACAAACCCGACTGTTGCGGCCACTGCCAGCGTCCCCACGACCCCGGCGGCGCCTCGGAGCGGACCTCTGCGACCGGGGCGTGGCGTCGAAGGCTCGACGGGGGCGGCAGGCAGCTGCTCCTGGCGCGGCGGTCGCGCCCGCCGCGCTCGCGCGGCATCGTACTGCTGACGCCGGTCGGGGTCCGATATCACATCGGAGGCTTCCTCAAAGAGGTCCATCAGTTCCGGGGGCGCCCCGGCGTGAAGCACTGACCGCAGGTAGTAGTCGCGCATGACAGCATAGGCTACGGCTATCACGCGCGGCTCCGCTCGCGGGTCCACGCGGAGCAACTCGTAGTAGTCCGCCGCTGAGTCTCCGGCCGTCGGTGCCGGCGAGCGGTTGACGCCGAAGAGGCCGCGACTCCCTGAGGAGCGCTGGCGATGCGGCGGCGGTGGATACGACGGTTGCGAGGGAAGCCCGATTGAGGGGTCGTAGGCGGCCCGGCAATTGGGATCGGCCAGCGTCTGGTACGCCTTGGTCAGGCGGTGGAGAGCGGCAGCCGCCTGTGAGTCGGATCCGCGGTCTGCCTGCAGCCGATCAGCCAGCCGCCAGTAGGCGGCGGTTACGAGGTCCAGCGGTGCGGCAGGGTGCACCTGAAGGATCTCGTAGTAGTTCGAGGCGGCTGGCTCCATGTCCCATCTAACCCGTCCCATCTGACCATCTCAAGTCTAACTTGAAAGGTAGTTCACCAAGCGGATGATAATCGGCCCGATGACCACGATGAAAAGCGACGGCATGATGAAGAGAACAAGTGGAAATACCATTTTGGCGGGCGCCTTGCGGGCCATCTCCTCGGCCCGCTGCCGGCGACGGGTCCGCAGGCTGAGAGCCTGGGCCCGCAGCACCCGGCTGAGGCTGGTTCCCAGCTGCTCCGCCTGGATGAGCGCGTTAATGAAGGTGATCAACTCGGGCACGTCGGCCCGCTCCGCCATGTCCTGCATAGCGTCACGCCGGGGCTGGCCCATGCCCACTTCTCGCAGGGTTTCGCTGATCTCATCAGATAGCGGGCCCCTGAGCTTTTCCGAAACCTGGCGCAGCGCCGCGTCCAGGCCCAGGCCGGCTTCCACAGACACAGTCATCAAGTCCAGGGCATCCGGCATGCTCTTCCAGATGGCAAGCTTCCGGGCCCGAACCCGCCGCACCAGCCAGAAGAATGGGGCCGCCGTTCCGGCCACCGCCAGCGGCACGATCAGGAGGACGGCAGACGAAGGAGGAGAGCCCTTGGTTGCGAGCAGTACCAGCAAGAGGAGCGATCCAGGCAGGAAGGCACCCAGTATGAAGACCGTGGCGAAAAACGCCCCGGTCGTCATCGAGGAGCCGGCGGCAACCAACTTACGGGCGGTGCGGGCGACGAAGGAGTGTGGGAGTAGTTCGGTAGCAAGCCGGCTCAGCCCTTCAAGGGCCGGCGCCAACACCCGCTCCCCGAATGGAGCGTCAAGGGCGCGCGGGTTCCGCATCTGAGCCAGCCTGCTTAGACGTGCTTCGGCGGGAGAGGCGCCAACACCGCTCAACCAAAGAACGAATGACGTGACGGCCACAAACATCGCGACGGCTCCGAGCGCTCCCAAAACCATTGATCCCTCCATCAAATGTCGATATCGAGTACGCGCCGGATCGTGAAGAAGCCGAGGAGTTGGAGGCCAACCGCAACAGCAAGGACTATGCGGCCTAGCGGGTCAGTCCAGAGGACTGACATGATGCTCGGGGCGATGGCGAAAAAGAGGGCAGCGAGGACCACGGGCCAGATCGAGAGGATGAAACCTGTGAGCCGCTGGCTCGCCGTCAGGCTTTGGATTTCGGCGCGGATGCGCTCCCGCTCCCTCATGGTCTCGCCAACGTTGTCCAGCACCTCAGAGAGGTTACCGCCCGTGGTGCGCTGAACCAACATGGCCGTCACAGCCATGTCCAGGTCATAGCTGCCTGACCGCTCCGCCATGGTTCGCAGCGCTTCGTCCATGGGGGCGCCGAGACCGACATCGCGCAGCAACTGTGTGAGCTCCTCCTTGATGGGAGGCGCCATCTGCTTGGCCGCCAAGTCGACGGCCTGAGCGAAGGCGAACCCCGACCTCAGGGCATTGGTAATGAGTTGGAGCGTTTCCACCAGTTGCCGGCTTATGGCGGCCGAGCGGCGATGCTTTCGCGAGCGGATGTAGAACGCCGGAAACATGAACCCGACGAGGGCAAGAAGGACAGCCAGTAGCACGCCCAGCATCCCGCCACGGGTGACCAGTAGAACGATGAAGCCGGCCGCCGCTCCGATTAGGAGGCGGAGCAGAAGATACTCGCTGACCTTCAGGCGTGAGCCCGCCCGCTGGAGGTCTATCGCTGCCCGCTGGCTCCAGGCGCCGTTGGAGAGGAACGAGCGCACAAAGGGCACTGCCGAGGTACCCCGTCTGAGGACGTCGCTGGCCTCCAGACCCCCGCGCTGCGGCGGATGACGCCATGCCTCGAGCCGTTTCTCCGCTACGCGGGACACGGGGGCTCGGCCGAAGACGGCGAGGGCGCCAGCCGTAAAAGCCACGAACACGAAGGCGGCGGCGGCCAAGTCGATGGCCATCAGGACCGCCTCTCTCCTGGGTAGGGAATCAGCGCCTCCAGCGCAATCCCCGCCTTGCTGAACCGCTCCGCGAAGGTGGGCATGATGCCGGTTGACTCAAGCGCGCCGTTGATGAGGCCGTCCGCGCCGATCCTGTGGACCTCGAACCGGAAGATGTCCTGCATGGTGACGGTCTCGCTTTCCATCCCCGTGACCTCGGTAACGGTCGAGATGCGGCGGCGGCCATCGCTGAACCGGGCCAGCTGGATGATCAGATGGAAAGAGGAAGCCATCTGCTCGCGGATGGCCCGGATGGGGATGTCGAAGCCGGCCATCAGCACCATATTCTCGATGCGCGCTAGGGCGTCTCGGGGCGAGTTGGCATGGACGGTGGTCAGAGAGCCTTCATGCCCGGTGTTCATCGCCTGCATCATGTCGAACGCCTCGGGTCCCCGCACCTCACCGAGGACGATCCGGTCCGGGCGCATACGCAGGGCGTTGCGCACCAGATCCCGCTGCGTCACTTCGTTCTTCCCCTCGATGTTGGGCGGCCGTGCTTCGGCAGCGATGACATGGCGCTGCTGGAGCTTCAGCTCGATCGGGTCCTCAATGGTGACGATCCGCTCGCGCTCGGGGATATAGGCGGAGAGAGCGTTGAGCAGGGTCGTCTTGCCGGTACCGGTTCCCCCGGACACCACAACGTTCAGCCGTAGCTGGACGCAGGCGCGGAAGAACCGGGCCGCCGACTCGGTAAGGGTGCCGGTGCTCACCAGGTCTTCCATGGCGTACTTGTCCGGGCGGAACTTCCGGATCGTGAGCGTGGGCCCGCGCGGTATTAGCGGCGGGATGATGACGTTAACACGGGAGCCATCAGGCAGACGCGCATCGACGTAGGGAGAAGATTCGTCGACACGCCTGCCCAGCGGCGATATGATCCTGTCCACCACAACCATAATCTGCCCGTGGTCCCGGAAGCGGAGGGCTGAGAGGTAGATGATGCCGTCCCGCTCGAAGTAGATCTCGTCCGGCGCATTGACCATGACCTCAGAGATGGTCGGATCGCCGAGCAACGGTTCCAGGGGCCCCATTCCTACAGCATCGTCTACGATCCGCCTGATCACCAGCTCCTTGCGTTCGCCGTACAGGGTGGGAGCCGCCTCCGTCACCAGGGCCCGCGCCGCTACCTGCACCGCTTCTCGGGCACGCTCCTTGCCCTGGCTTTCCACCGTTCGCAGGTCCATCTCCTGGATCAGACGCTGGTGCACTCGCTGGAGCAGTTCTTCGTCCTCGGGGGAGAGGGGCGCATAATCGTCACTGGCCTCCCACTCGGCGGGCGGCTCGAATATCGGAGAAGTATCCTGTCGCACCATGGCCTATCTTCTCCCCTCTGCAACAACAGCGGTCGCACCGTGCTCGGCTCGCTGCCGCCCCAGGAGCCGACGGAGGAACGAGCGGCTACCGCTCTGCTTCCGTCCGTTGCCCGTGAGAGCGTGGGCCAAGTCCAGAATGCTCCGAGCGCCGGGGCTGGCCGGGTCGCTCATCACCAATGGCTGGCCCTCTTGACCACCCAGTCGCAACCGGCGATCGTACGGCACTCGCCAGAAGAACTGACGACGAAGGGCTTGCTCGATCTTGGCGGGGCGCACGCCGTCGTCAGCGAAGACGTCGTTCAGCATCAACCGGATCCGCCCCTCAGGGTAGGAAAGCTGGCGCAGCGTCTCCAGGGCCTGGAGGGAATCGTTGATGCTGGCGAAGTCTGAAGAGGTGATCCAGAGAACGAGATTGGACTCCTCCAGCGTCGTCATCGAGAGATCGCTCAGCGCTCCGGCGGTATCGATGATTACGGTGTCGAAGCGTTTGGCCAGGAGGGCGATGCCCTTCCGGAGGCGTTCCGGCGCTACTGAGCGCCAGGCGAGGCTATCCCGAGGGGCCGCCACCACCGAGAGGCCGCTGCTGTGCCGGGCCACGTAGTTGTCTAGAGAGTCGCCTTCAACCTCGTCGGCATCCCGCAGCAGGTCTATGATAGTGCGGTCCGGCTTCATGTCGAGCATGCCCGCGACGTCGCCGAAGCCTGTATCGGTATCCACGAGAACCACGGACTGGCCTAGCTCCGAGCTCAGGCCGACGCTTAGGTTGGTGGCCACAGTGGTCTTACCGACTCCACCTTTGGCGCCGAACACCGCCACCACGAGGCCGCGCGGCCCCAGTCCCTTGGTCTGGCCCGCAAGCCGCAGGCGCTTCCGCTCCTCTGACTCCAACACCGATAGGATGGACCCGCCTAACCGGTCGGCATCAATCGGCATGACCAGGAAGTCCCGGGCACCCGCCAGCATCGCCTGCCGGATGGTCTCCAGATCGGCCTGCCAACCGTAGGCGATCAGCGGTGTCTCAGGGAGACTGTCGAGCAGCGCCTCGAT